>DATEHU010000059.1 GCA_035279405.1 Gammaproteobacteria bacterium | reverse complement strand
GCTGGCCAACGGCTTCACCTACGTCGAGTACTACCTCTCGCGCGGGATGGACATCAACAAGTTCGGCCCGAACCTGTCATTCTTCTTCTCCAACGGCATTGATCCCGAGTATGCCGTGATCGGCCGCGTGGCGCGCCGTATCTGGGCCAAGGCCATGAAGAACAAGTACGGCGCCGACGAGCGTTCGCAGATGCTGAAGTACCACATCCAGACGTCGGGGCGTTCGCTGCACGCGCAGGAGATTGCGTTCAACGACATCCGCACCACGCTGCAGGCGCTGTACGCGCTGTTTGACAACTGCAATTCGTTGCACACCAACGCCTTCGACGAGGCCATCACCACGCCCACCGAAGACAGCGTGCGCCGCGCGGTCGCGATCCAGCTCATCATCAACCGCGAGCTGGGCCTGAATTTCAACGAGAACCCGTGGCAGGGCAGCTTCATCGTCGAGCAGTTGACCGACTTGGTGGAAGAAGCCGTGTACAAGGAATTCGAGGCGATTTCCGAGCGCGGCGGCGTCTTGGGCGCCATGGACACCATGTACCAGCGCGGCAAAATCCAGGAAGAATCGCTCTACTACGAACAGAAAAAGCACGACGGCTCGTTGCCCCTGATCGGAGTCAACACGTTTCTGCCGAAGGAACATGCCGGCGAAGTTGCAACGAAAATTGAACTGATCCGCGCGACCGAGCAGGAAAAACGCGAGCAGATCGCCAACGTGCAGGCCTTCCGCAAGGCGCGCAATGCGCTCGCACCGTCCGGCGAAACCTCGCACGCCAACGCCACCGAATCCACCGACGCGCCCGTGCCGCAAGTGCACGACGGTCACGGCCTGCGCTACCTGCAGGAAACCGCCCGCGAACGCAAGAACACTTTCGAAGCGCTGATGGAAGCCGTCAAAACCCACTCGCTCGGCCAGATCAGCCATGCGCTTTACGATGTGGGCGGAGAATATCGCCGAAACATGTAATAAAACGTCGCGGGCGCAGCCATTGCATAGGTGTTCGTTACTAAGGGAGGAGCCGCGAAACGTAGAATAACCCGATGCAAGAGTTGGCGATTGTAGAATTCAAGAGGGAGGCCATCCATGAATCAACCAATTGAAGTTACCGAAGCCATGCTGGGTTCACTCAAGGCCACGCGTCCCTGGGTGAAGTTCCTGGCGATAGTGTGGTTTGTAGGTCTGACCATCGCGGTGCTCTTCGGCTTGGCCATGATCACCGGGATATACGGCGGTTTCTCGACGCCGGGGATGCCAAAGTCATTTGCCAAGGTATTCGGCGTCTTCTATATCGTAATGGCATTGGTTTATGTGATGCCGATCCTGTACCTGTACCGTTATGCGAAAGCCATCGCCGGCCTCGGGAGTAGCGTGGAGATGGCGACGTTTGAAGAAGCGCTCAAGCAGCAGAAATCCTTTTGGAAATATCTCGGTATCTACATCATCGTCGTTGTAGTGCTCTATGTTCTATTGATAATCGGATTCAGTTCGGCAGGGATATATTTGGCAGCCCATCATCCCTGATTTTTGACGGCCGGCCTCGAACATTGGAAAAACCGTGAGTCCAACACCAATATCGCACCGGGAGGGGGATTCAACATGAACGAACCAGTCATCATTTCCGAAGCTGCACTCGGGTATCTAAAGAGCACCAGCCCGTGGGTGACATTCCTGGCAGTAATGGCGTTCATCGGCACGGCGTTCATGGTGCTGGCGAGCTTGTTCATGTTCGCAGGATCCGCACTCGGGCGCGCGGACCCGCGGTTGCCAGTTGTCCTATTTGTTCTGTTGGGAAGCGTTTATATTGTGGCATCAGTGTTCTTCTTGCTTATACCCGGCATCCTGTTGATACGTTACAGCAGCGCCATTTCCCGGGTCGCGGGCTCCGGCCAGAAGGCCCTGGAAGACGCCCTCGCACGGCAAAAATCCTTCTGGGAATACGCTGGGATATTCACGATTGTGATGCTCGCAATCGATGTATTGATGTTGATCGGCGTATTTGGTTTCGGACTCTTTCACGGCACAATGCTGCGCCCGTGACAGTATCTAAGCCAGGGCCAGATCAGCCATGCGCTGTACGATGTCGGTGGAGAGTAACGAGTGGAATATGTGACAGCATACCTATACTCGGAAATAATGCCGCGCTGCCGTCAGACGATGCATATTTCACTGATTGCGCGATCAGCTTTGTGCCTGGAACGTAAAATGGTCGACTTAGGAGTACGCAAACCCGCATTACGGTTTGCACGCGCACTTAATGGTGAAGTCAACCCTAAAAGGCGCTGTCCAGCACTGGTCTAGCGTTCAAGGAATTCAAAATGGCTATTATTGAAGGTTTTCGTGTGCAGAATTTTCGTGCCCTGCGCGACGTGACTCTCGGCAAGCTTTCGGGGCAAGGCGGGGAACCATTGACGCCATTCACCGTGGTTATTGGCAAGAACGGTGTAGGCAAAAGTTCACTGTTCGATGCTTTTGGCTTCGTGGCTGATTGTTTGGCAACGGATGTAGAGACTGCTTGTGACATGAAACAACGCGGCAGTTTTGAGCGCCTGCGCTCGAAAGGTGTGGAATCACCAGTTCATTTCGAAATTTACTACCGTGAAGCTCCCAACGAACGTCCAATTACCTACGAGCTTTCGATCAACTTGGATAGTTCCAGTAGGCCGTACGTTGAGTCAGAACTGCTCAAACAGCGTCGCAAAGGACAAAAACATGGGCGTCCTTATCCGTTTTTGCATCTTGATCACGGCAAAGGGTCGGTGTGGGCCGGCGAGGAAGCGGTCGAATCTGAGGGGGAGGAGGATCGCACCCAGGCCAAGGTGGAGTTGACCGACTCGCGTCAGTTGGGTATCGCCACTTTAGGTACGCTGAAGGAGCATCCGCGCATCAAGCGTTTCCGAGATTTTCTGAAGGGTTGGTACCTTTCGTACTTCTATCCGGATGCTGCGCGCAGCCTGCCTGTCGCGGGACCACAACGACACCTTAACGTGCACGGCGATAACATCGGAAATGTAGTGCAGTTTATGGAGCGTGAGCATAAAGAGCGTTTCCGTAGCATTCTTGCGCGAATTGCGAACAAAATTCCGGGGATCGCCAGTATCGATACGGAAGTGACGGCAGACAAACGCGTTCTGTTACGTTTTAACGATGGCGCTTTTACCGACCCGTTCTTTGCTCAGCAGATGTCAGATGGCACACTTAAAGTATTTGCATATCTACTTCTCTTAGAGGACCCCGATCCGCCACCGTTCATCTGTATCGAGGAGCCTGAAAATGGCTTGTACCACAAACTCCTTGAGTCGCTCGCGCAGGAGTTTCGTGATCATGCCACCGGCAAGAGAAATGCACCACAGATATTTGTGACCACACATCAACCTTATTTTGTTGATGCGTTGTCACCGCACGAGGTTTGGATTCTAGAGAAAGGCGCTGATGGCTACTCTAAGGTTCGCCGAGTTTCCGAACTGGAAGATGTCAAGAATCTAGTCGCCGAAGGTTTGCCGTTAGGCGGGCTTTGGTACAGCGACTACCTCGATGCGAGGTGAGTATGCATATCGAGATGCTAGTGGAAGACGCTTCCAGCAAGAGTCTGCTCAATTTAATATTACCCAAGCTGCTCGGTCAGCAATGTAACCCACATACATGGCGTTTACATGCCTACAAGGGCATCGGCCGCATCCCCAAAAACCTGCGTTCTGCTACTGATCCTGCTAAACGAATTCTGCTCGATCAGCTACCGCGCCTCCTGCGAGGTTACGGCAAGACTCCCGCTATCGATGCGGTAGTGGTTGTGCTCGACACTGACGCCCGCGACTGCACAGCCTTTCTTGCGGAACTCAAAGCTATTGCCACTGGCTGCACGCCTGCGCCAAGAACACTGTTTCGATTGGCGATCGAAGAAGTGGAAGCTTGGTATCTTGGCGACCGACTAGCGCTGATGGAAGCTTATCCAGGAGCCAGAGTTGATGTACTTAATCGCTACAAGCAGGATAGCGTATGCAACACTTGGGAACTACTAGCCGATGCAGTACATCCTGGTGGTTCTGCTGCGATTCGGAACGCAGGCTGGCCGCTACCAGGCCAAGTGAAATTTAAGTGGGCTGAAAAGATTGGTCCACTGCTCGATTTGGAGCGCAATGTTTCGCCAAGCTTTGGCAAATTACGTGAGGGATTGCGTAATCTTACTAACGAGCATCCATGAACAATTGGATAATCGTGGACAGATCACTGTTACTGGATTAAGCAATGATATCTCTGTTCTAAATCAGGCTTCGACGGCTTGTCCTCGATTCTCGTTGGTACCAGCAATTTCGAGTTGTGAAGCAACTGTAAGCCGTATGTCAGCATCAGCCCATCTTCTTCTTCCCTGAGCACGTCTTCCCTCTGCCGAATCACATAGTCCGGTCGAACACCGATAATCCCGCGATTAAAACGCTGCGTGGTGAATCTTGCACAAGGCCAGGCCGTTGGGAACTTCTGGAAATCCATCGGGGCCGGAATCTGAGGCGATATGCGCGGCAATGGATACCGACTTTTGTCGAGATGACGGAGACCTGGTTAAAGCAGAGCTTCCCTAAGCAGTGTCGTCGCGCGGTAATGGTGGACTGACCTCGGCTGGTTCCCGGGCCGCTTTCTTGGCGAGTTTCTTCAAACGCTTGTCTTCCTGCTTTTTCTGCCTGGCCAGATCACGCTGGCGCTTGTCGAACTTGTAATTGGCTTTGGCCACGGTGGTTCCTCAGGTTGAGCCGGGAGTATAGGCTAATCCCGGCAGCGACGCCGCCTATGGTTACGATCGCGCCTTGAAAGCTGCCAGACCATATGCGTTTGCGCCAGCTCATCCAGCCATTGGAACGCTCGAAGCCTGGCCCCGGAATCCCACGTCGCTTCGCTCATGTTCGACAGGATAGCGTAACTAGAGAGGAGGAGAGCAGAACCTGGATAAATTTGAATCGTCCACAGTTCATCATCTTTCGATAATATCCCAACTTCCGTAGGACGTATCAGGTCAGCGGTAATCCTAAGGACTTCAGGTGAGAGACCATGCATACATTAATACTTGTGCTGTTTATCGTGATCGCGTTTGCTGCCGCCCTGCTGCCGACAGGTTCCGTCGCGCTTTGGACAATCTTCAGCAGACGCGCACATAATCGGCGCTCTCCATTGACCACTGAATTTCATCACCTTCCCGGCGAATACGCGGGGAATCAGGCCGAGCGCCTGATGGATAAGGCTAACGAACGGTTAGGTATTGCAGCATTGATTGGTCCACTCGCTCTCGCAGTGTGGGCATTCCAACGCATAGATTTGCGCCTCGTCCATTTTGGATCGTTTGAATTGATTCTCCTGGTGCTGGTTGCAATCGTTTCGTTTTGGCTCGCTCGGTCAGGCGTGACACTGATCCGAACACGCCGACGGTACCTCGATGGCTTAGCAGCGGAGCGTGCCACTGCGCAGGAACTTACACCGCTGATCGCGAAGGGATGTGCGATTTATCATGACGTTCCTGCAGAAGGTTTCAACCTTGATCATGTTGTGATCGGATCCGACAAGGTTTACATGGTCGAAACCAAATCCCGCCAGAAACCCGGCGGCGGTGGCGCGGCCAACGCACAGGTGAGATTCGATGGGCACGCGCTCATTTTTCCGGACTGGCGTGACACACAGATGCTGGATCAAACCCGCGGTCAAGCACGCTGGCTGTCGAAATACCTGTATCGCAAAACCGGCGAGCGCGTTTGTGTTGAGCCGGTACTCGCGTTGCCTGGGTGGTTCGTTAGCTGCAGTGCTCCCACACCCGACGTGCACGTAATCAACCCGCAGATGCACAATTTCATGGCAAACAGTGATGGTCAGCCCATACCTGAACCACAGCGACGCCGGATCATGACAGCGCTTGAAGAACGCTATCGCGTTATGAATACTTCTACAGAAGCGAGCAAAGACTTTGCGTAACCCGAAGCGCGCAAATAAGACGGCACGCAATCAGGCGGCTGGCACGCCATTCAGAGGATTCACAACCGAAGAACGCGCAGTAATTCGAGAGCGCGCCAAGGAACTGAAGTCGGTGGGTGGCAAAAGCGAAGCGCTCGCTGCGGAGAAGTGCATAATAGAAAACGTGAAGAGCGGCAAAAGGAGCGTGCAATGAATACCCATCAAGTACACCATCACTCCCACAAGGTTTCAGCAGCAGCGTCGAAGCCGATTACGCAAGCCGCGCGCATGCGTGCGGCGATTAATCAGGCGGTAACTGCCGGGCCAAGCTTCCTGCGCGGCGACACCGATGCGAATCACATGGCAAACACCATGGTGCAGGCGGTGCAGAGCTACGCAGAACAGGAACGGGCGGCCGGCGGCGACGGTGTGCCGCAGAGCGCGGAAGCCCGCGCGTTGCAAGATGTCCTCTCGGAACTGATGGGATGTGGTTCGGGTTTCCTTGCCGGCCGTTGCGATGCCGCGTGCGTCGCTCGCACGATGACGGAAATGGTCCACGAGTTCGGGCCACACTGACGGTCGGAAGCCTCGCGGAAGCGGGCGTCCATTGCACTTATTCATCTGGATTCCCGCGTCCGCGGGAATGACAACAAGGCAATTGCCCGGACTTTCCTCGAGTGTTCTTTTGCCGCCGGCAAGTTTGCGGTGGCCTTGAAAACACCCGCTTGCACCACTATTTCCAAAGCGCAATATGCGGTGCGGTAGTCGCGCCGCCCCAGAGGAGATTCATGGCATGAGCACCCCATCCGAATACATCCCGCCCAAGGTCTGGACCTGGGACAAGCCGAGCGGCGGCCGGTTCGCCAACATCAACCGGCCGGTATCCGGGCCGACGCACGAAAAAGCACTGCCGGTGGGCAAGCACCCGCTGCAGCTCTACTCGCAAGGTACGCCGAACGGGCAGAAAGCCACCATCATGCTGGAAGAGCTGCTGGCGGCGGGGCACAAGGACGCGGAGTACGACGCCTGGCTCATCGAGATCGGTGAGGGCGATCAGTTCGGAAGCGGCTTCGTCGGGATCAACCCGAATTCAAAAATCCCTGCCATGGAGGATCGCAGCGGTCCCACGCCCATCCGCGTGTTCGAATCCGGGTCCATCCTGGTGTATCTCGCGGAGAAGTTCGGCGCATTTCTGCCCACCACCCAGCCCGCCCGCGCCGAGTGTCTGTCGTGGCTTTTCTGGCAGGTGGGCGCTGCACCGTTCGTGGGCGGCGGCTTCGGGCATTTCTACAACTACGCGCCGACCAAGATCGAATATGCGATTGACCGCTTCGCAATGGAGTCCAAGCGCCAACTGGACGTACTCGACAAGCAGTTGGCGAAACATGAATTCGTCGCGGGCGACGCCTACACGATTGCCGACATCGCGGTCTGGCCTTGGTACGGTAGCTTGGCGCTCGGCACGCTCTACCACGCCGCCGAATTTCTGTCAGCGAAGGATTACACCCACATGCTGCGCTGGGCGCATGCTATCGCGGGACGGCCGGCGGTGCAGCGCGGGCGCATCGTCAATCAGACCTCGGGCGACACGCGCAAGGTGTTACGCGAGCGTCATGCCGCTGCGGACTTCAACGCGATCAATTAAGAATCGTTAGCTGGCTATTTGGAAATAGAAATCCGAGGGACAACTAGCTGCTAAATCACGCCGGTTTTAGGCGTTGAGTCGAAATATGTCCCGCCCTTCAACTTTGGCTCTGTGGACCTACGCTCAGGACGAACGGTATTTCAAACCGGGACGATTACCAGATCAAGGTTATTTACCAATCCGCGCGGAGATTGCCATGGCGAGCACGTCCGGGTCCTGATCCTTGTTCACTTGGACCACGACACGCTTGTAAAGCTGGTGTGTGAATTCGAAGGTCAGGCAACGCGCGGGATCGTGGAAGTCGTAGAACACCACGCCGTCGCCGTTGAAGAAAGTTCCCGCGATCTTGATGCCCGGAATATTGGTGCCGACGCGGAAGCCGTGAAACCAGCCCGGCGGCACCGGGTCGTGAACCACCGAGGTTAGATAACGGTAAGGCAGATGCAGCGAGCCGTGCAGCGCCAGTACTTCATCCAGCGGACTCAAGTGCACGCTCACGCGATCTGGTTCAAGTTCGATATGCGCCATATCAACCTCAGGTGTCTTAGCGGGAGCTGGAAGTATAAGGCGGCCGCGAGTATAAGTCCCACCGCTGCATATCCAACGGTATTCCCGCACCGAGCCTAAAATGACCGCCCCGGATTCCAGGGCGGTTTCGTCAGGCACCAATCGGGCGTTTCTTCGCTCGGATGCATGCGCTTCAGCTGCATATTGTCGCTTGGACTCGCCGCTGATCTGCAGGTAAAGTGCGCGCTCGGTAATCGCCTTTCTTTTCCACAATTGTGAAGTATCCATGAACGACGCACACACCTTGCAAGCTGCACACGCCGATACCGTGATTGACGTACGCGGGCTCGACAAGATCTACGCCGGCGGCTTCCAGGCTCTGAAGAACATCGACTTGACGGTTCGTCGTGGCGAAATTTTCGCGCTGCTCGGACCAAACGGCGCCGGCAAGACCACGCTCATCAGCATCATTTGCGGCATCGTCAATCCGGGCCGCGGGTCCATTACGGTGGAGGGCCACGATGTGGTGCGTGAATGGCGTGCCACGCGTTCAATTGTCGGGTTGGTGCCGCAGGAATTGAAGACCGACGCGTTCGAGAGCGTGTGGAATACGGTACGTTTCAGCCGCGGGCTGTTCAACAAGGCACCGGACGACGCTTATATTGAACAACTGCTGAAAGACCTGACGCTGTGGGAGAAGCGTAGCAACAAGGTGATGATGCTGTCAGGCGGCATGAAGCGTCGCGTGATGATTGCCAAGGCGCTATCGCATCAGCCGCGCGTGTTGTTCCTGGATGAGCCTTCAGCCGGCGTGGATGTGGAGCTACGCCGTGATATGTGGGCGATGGTGCGGCGCCTGCGCAAGTCCGGCGTGACTATCATCCTGACCACGCATTACATCGAGGAAGCCGAGGATATGGCCGACCGTGTGGGCGTGATCAACAAGGGCGAGTTGGTCGTGGTGGAAGAAACCGCCACTTTGATGCAGAAGCTCGGCAAGAAACAATTGCGCCTGCAATTACATGAACCGCTGGCGTCGCTGCCCGCGACCTTGTCGGCCTACAACCTGGCGCTCAACGGCAAGGGAGATGAGCTGATTTACACCTACGACACGCAAAGTGAGCGCACCGGCATTACGCCTCTTTTGAGGGACTTGGCCGCGGCCGGCATCGGTTTCAAGGACCTGAACACGCAGCAGGACACGCTGGAAAAAATCTTTCTGGATCTGGTCAAGGAGCACGCATGAATCTTTATGGCATTCGCGCGATCTACAAATTCGAGATGGCGCGTACCGGACGCACATTGATGCAAAGCATTTTGTCACCGGTGATATCCACCTCACTCTATTTTGTAGTGTTCGGCTCGGCCATCGGCTCGCGCATCACCAGCGTGGAAGGCGTGAGCTACGCGGCCTTCATCATTCCCGGCCTGGTCATGCTGTCGCTGTTGATGCAGAGCGTGTCGAACGCATCGTTCGGCATCTACTTTCCCAAGTTCGTTGGCACCATTTATGAGGTGCACTCGGCGCCGCTTTCGTACCTCGAAATCGTGACCGGCTATGTGGGGGCGGCGGCGACCAAGGCGGTGATCGTGGGAGTAATCATTCTGGTCACTGCACGGCTGTTTGTGGATTACTCGATAGCCCATCCGGCGGTGATGATTCTGTTCCTGGTCCTGACGACTGTGAGTTTCAGTCTGTTTGGCTTTATCATCGGCATCTGGGCGGATAATTTCGAAAAATTGCAGGTGGTTCCCTTGATGATCATCACGCCGCTGACTTTCCTGGGCGGCAGTTTCTACTCGATCCACATGTTGCCGCCGTTATGGCAGAAGATTTCGCTGTTCAATCCGGTGGTGTATCTGGTCTCGGGATTCCGCTGGAGTTTCTACGGGCTGGCGGACGTCAACGTGGGCGTCAGCGTGGTGGCCACCATTGCGTTCCTGGCGCTATGTCTATTCATTGTCTGGTGGATTTTTCGCACGGGTTGGCGTCTGAAAGCTTGAGAGCCCTGAAACTGACAACGTGTGCTGAGTCTGGAAGGGCAGCTGCCGTTCGCTATAACAGATAGCGGGTATAGAATGATGGCCGCCCTGCATTACCTCGCTACTCAGTGATGGCAACCAAACGGCTGCCGTCATTGACGATTCTTGATCGGATTCAGACCGTTCGCTGGAAGGAGAGACTCATGAAACGCCTGGGTTATGCCTGCCTGTTGCTGATACTTGTGCCGTTGGCCGCAACGGCAACGAGTGCGCGAATAAATCTGCAAGACTATCGTGCGCTCATCCGTATAACTTCGCCGCAGTTTTCGCCTGATGGCCGGCAGCTTGCGTTCCTGACCATCCGCTCGGATTTCGTGCACGACCGCTACGATGCGACCCTGCGGGTCATGGATACGGCAGGCGGTGCGTCACGCGTGCTGGCGCAGGGCATGCGGGAATTAAGCAGCCCGCGCTGGTCGCCGGATGGCCGTACACTCGCCTTCACCGCAGAGGTGGGCAAACAGAAGGCGCAGATTTACACGGTGCCGGCGGCGGGCGGCACACCGGAAGAACTCGGCGATGCGCCGAACGGCGTCGAGCAGTTTTCCTGGAGCCCCGACGGCAATACCATCGCCTACGTGACGCCGGACGATTCGCCATTGAGCGCGAAGGACCTGCGTACCCACCACGATCTGTTCACGATTCACGACGACGATTACCTGATCAACAAGCCGCCCGTGCCCTCGCACATCTGGCTGTTGGCGGTGAAGAGCGGCAAGGCGCACCAGCTGACCTACGGCTCCACCAGCGTATTGGAGGCCGCACCGCCCTTTGGCGGCGGCGTTTCGGCGCCCGCATGGTCGGCGGACGGCCAGTGGATCGCCTATACGCAGCAGGTGAATGCCGATGACGGCGACTCGGACCGCACGCGCATCGTCGCGGTGAACGTGGCAACCGGCGCCGAGCACCCGATCACGGGCAAGCTCAGCTATGAATACACGCCGCGCTTCGCACCGCGGGGCAATGCTATCGCCTATCTATATATACATGGACCGGGTGCGGTCAGCGACATGGACCTTTTCATCGGCACGCCCAGCGGCGGCGCCGCACGCGATATCAGCGCCGACCTTGACCGCAATCTGCTGCCCGATTTCGCCTGGCTGCCGGATGGTAGCGTGGTGGTGATGGCCGATGATCATGTCGGCAGCAAGCTCTATGTTCAGCCGTTGAACGCCAGAGGTCATGCCCTGGACCTGGGCGGCTTGAACCCGCTGGCCGTGGCTGCATCGTCGCAGGGTGCGCTTGCCGTGGTCGCGGACAACGCCACTACCGCACCGGAGCTGTATCTGCTACGCAGCGTGGACAGCAAGCCGGTGCGACAGACTGACTTCAACAGCCGCTTTGCCGCCTACGCGCACGCACGCAGCATCGAAGTGACCTGGCATGCACCGGACGGGCAGCTCGATGACGGCATCCTGACTTATCCCAATGATTACGTGTCCGGCAAGAAGTATCCGCTGGTGGTCTGGGATCACGGCGGCCCGGAAGCGTCATCGGACGAAGGTTTCGATACCAACGAAATCGGCCCGCTGCGCGATCTGTTTGCGGCGGACGGCTACCTGGTTTTCGAGCCCAACTACCGCGGCAGCGACAATCTCGGCAACGCGCACATGCACGCGATCTATCGCGATCCCGGCGCAGGCCCGGACAGCGACGTGATCTCGGGCATCAAGATGCTGGAAAAGCAGGGCCTCGTGGATGAATCGCGCATCGCCGCGACCGGTCATTCCTACGGCGGCTACATGACGGCTTGGCTGATCTCGCACCAGCATTTCTGGCGCTGTGCGGTGGTGGGCGACGGCGCGGTGGACTGGACCGAGGAATATGAACTCTCCGCCGCCGGCAATCTTGCCTGGACGCGCGACTCGCTGGGCGGCACACCTTGGGACAAGGGCAGTGCCGCGCTCTACCGTACGGGTTCGCCCATCACCTACGCGGGCGACATCACCACGCCGACGCTGATCCTCTCCGGCACCGACGATACCACCGTGCCGATCACCGAATCGTTCGCGCTCTACCATGCGCTCGCCAGCCGCCACGTGCCGGTGGAATTCATCGGCATCCCCGGCGCGCATCATTCGCCGCAGGATCCGGTGCACCGCGAGCTGTACTACCAAGCTATCAACGCATGGGTGGTGAGATATCTCGGTACCTGAGCGGCATGTGCCGCTTGATTGCATGGATTCGGCGCGGCCCGGTACCTCACGATCAAAGAAGGAGTGCGGTCTGATTTTTGAAGTCTGGACCCCAGTACGCTGGGGTATAGTGTTCGCGGTTGCAGTCTTGAGTGTACCGGGCAATCATGACCTCACGTCTCGGAAAGCAGCTCGCGGAGATTGTCTCGGCACTTAATAGTGCAGGTATCCGCTTTGCGCTGATTGGAGGCTTGGCGCTTGCTGCACACAAGATTATTCGCGCCACTCAGGATGTTGATGTACTTGTGGCAATTGAAGATGCCCATCAGGTTGATCTGACACTGAAACACCTCGGCTATGAAAATCTGCACAGGGGCGCTGATGCTGGAAACTATCAGCGCGGAGACGAGCGGATTGATTTGCTCTATGCAAGCCGGGCGATTGCCAAGCGGTTACTGTCGGACGCATTGACTCGACCGACTCTGTTTGGTTCACTCCCGGTCATCAGCGCCGAGGGTTTGATCGGGTTCAAACTGCAAGCCTTAGTCAATAATCCTCGCCGTACCCAGGATTTGGAAGATATCCGAGCCCTGTTGCGCGCCAATCGCGCCACACTCAATATGGACGAAGTGCGGGATTATTTCCGCCTGTTTGAGCGTGAAACTTTGCTGGAAGATATCCTCAATGAACTCACATGAACAACAACCAATAGTTCGGAGTGCGCAATCCATAGCCGGGGGCGGAGGATTGGAAACTCCAGTCCCTTCGTCCCGCGATGCTTATGAAATCCTTGACGACCTGATGGCGGTGGTGGAAGCCTTGTGCCCGCGCTGGCCGGATCGCGAAACCTTCAGGCAACGCGACGACTTCCGGCTGTGATCGCGGTAGTCGCGACGAATTTGGCCTCGTGGCAGTAGCCACATCCTCGTATTTCAGCCGGTAGCAGCAGCTGACGCCGGTGGATCGCCGGAGCGCCACGGAGCTTGGCCTGAACGCCGACTGCGGGTAAAGTGCGCGCTCCGCGCCGCCCACCGGCCGGTTGCCCCCATAAAAGGAAGTCGCCATGTTTCGCAACTTTGCCCTTGCGCTCGCCGGCGCGTTGGCGCTGAGCGCCGCCCCGCTGGTTTCGGCCGATGGAACCCATTCCATGACGCCCAATGACACAGCCCGCAGCAACCCGTTTTTTGCGCCCAGTACGCTGCCGTTCCAGGCGCCGCCCTTTGACAAGATCACCGACAGCGATTACCTGCCGGCCATAGAGGCGGGCATGCAGCGGCAGTTGGCCGAGGTGCAAAGCATCGCCGACAATCCGGCGCCGCCGACCTTCGACAACACCCTGGTTGCATTGGAAAAGAGCGGGCAGTTGCTGACTCGCGTCATGCGTACCTTCAACCTGATGACCGGCGCCAACACCGATCCCGCGCTGCAGAAGGTCGAAGAGGATGTGGCACCCAAACTGGCGGCCAATCAGGATGCCATCCTGCTCAACGCCAAACTATTCAAGCGTGTCGAGACGATTTACAACGAGCGCGACCGGCTCAAGCTGGATCCCGAATCGCGCTGGCTGGTGCATTACTATCATCAGCAGTTCGTGCTGGCGGGCGCACGGCTGTCCGAGGCCGACAAGGCCAAACTCAAGATACTCAACGAGGAAGATGCGAGCCTGAGCGCCAGGTTTTCCAATCAACTGCTGGCGGCGGCCAATGCCGCGGCGCTGGTGGCGAGCGACCCGTCCGAACTGGCTGGCTTGTCGCCGGCGCAACTGCAGGCGGCGGCGCTTACGGCCAAGAGCCGCGGCCTGGACGGCAAGTGGGTGATCCCGCTGCAGAATACCACCCAGCAGCCGGATCTCGGCGAACTCACCGATCGCGCCACGCGCGAGAAACTGTTCGAGGCATCGTGGACGCGGGCCGAGCGCGGCGGCGCCGACGACACCCGGCCGACGATCACGCGCCTCGCCAAGCTGCGCGCCGAGGAAGCCAAACTACTGGGTTATCCCGACTACGCCTCTTGGGTCCTGCAGACCCAGATGGCCAAGACACCGGCGAATGTCCAGAAATTTCTGGAAGAGTTGATTCCTCCCGCGACCCGCAAGGCGCGTGTGGAAGCGGCGGAACTGCAGCAGATCATTGACCAAGACGGCGGCAAATTCAAACTCGAGCCCTGGGATTGGGATTTTTACGCCGAGCAGTTGCGCAAGCAGAAATACAATCTGGACCAGGCCGAGATCAAACCGTACTTCGAGCTCAACCGCGTGCTCGAAGACGGCGTGTTTTACGCCGCCCACGAACTCTATGGCATCAGCTTCAAGGAGCGGCATGACCTGCCGGTATGGCAGCCGGACGTGCGCGTGTTCGAAGTGCATGACTACAACGGCAAGCCGCTCGGCCTGTTCTACTGCGATTATTTCAAGCGCGACAACAAGTCGGGCGGCGCCTGGATGGACAACCTGGTGTACCAGTCGAGGCTGCTGCACCAGTTGCCGGTGATCTACAACGTGACCAACTTCAGCAAGCCCGCGCCCGGCCAGCCGGCGCTGCTGAGCATCGACGACGTGATCACCATGTTCCACGAGTTCGGTCACGCGCTGAACGGCTTCTTTGCCGATCAGGAGTATCCGAGCCTGTCGGGCACTGCCACGGCGCGCGACTTCGTGGAATATCCGTCACAGTTCAACGAGCACTGGGCGCTGTATCCCAAGGTGCTGGAGCATTACGCCGTCAATTACCAGACGGGTCAGCCGATGCCGAAAGTCCTGCTGGAGAAGATCCTCAAGGCACGCGGTTTCAACAAGGGCTACGACATGACCGAGATGCTCGCAGCTTCCGAACTCGACATGCAGTGGCATACGCTGCCCGCGAGTGCGCCCGAGCAGAACGTGGACCAGTTTGAGTTGGCGGCGCTCAAGAAGACCGGCGTGTACCTGCCGCAGGTGCCGACGCGCTATCGCTCCAGCTACTTCCTGCATATCTGGAGCAACGGCTATGCCGCGGGTTACTACGCCTACAACTGGACGCAGATGCTCGCGGACGACAGTTACCAGTGGTTCCTGGACCACGGCGGCCTGACGCGTGCCAATGGCCAGCGCTACCGCGACCTGATCCTGTCGCGCGGCAACACCGAGAATTACGCGCACATGTTCCGTACTTTCTACGGCCGCGATCCGCAGATCGGGCCGATGCTCAAGTACCGCTATCTGAACGTCAACTGAACGGTGAGTCCGGCAGACAGAAACGGGCCGGAGAATGCCGGCCCGCCGTTTTTAGCTGGAGAATTTATCAAAGTCGACACGCATGACAAATCCCCCCCGCGCGCCGAACGCGCTCCCCCCTTTGCAAAGGGGGTAAGGGGGGATTTCAGGTGCGCCGGACAGAGATCATCGTATTTTTGTCCTGGCGCTTATTATTCACCCGAGGCTATTTGTCCGCCTGATTGTGGGCCTCGACGAACCACAGGTATTTGTCCACACCGCGCGAGATCTCGGTGAAGATGTCGGCGGTATCCTTGTCGCCGAGTTCATCCGCCTGGTCGATGGCGTGGCGCACGCTTTCACCGAAATTCGCCAGCGCCTGGGACAACGCCTGTACGTGCTCGCGGCCCTGGGTGATGTTCAGGGGGTATTCGGGCAGGTGCGAACGCTTGGCGGCCATGCGCACCGTGCCTTCGGCGCTGCCGCCGAACTGCATGATGCGTTCCGCAATCAAGTCCGCGTATTCCGCCGACGCGTCGGCGATCTTGTCGAATAGCTCGTGCAAGGCGATGAAGCTTGGCCCCTTGACGTTCCAGTGGGCCTGCTTGGCCTGGTGCATCAAGTCGGTGGCGTCGGCCAGGTTCTGCTGCAGGATGCCGATTGCCTGGGTGCGGGATTTTTCCGGAAAACTGTTTTTAGTGGTGTACATGCGGGGTTCCTCAAGTTGCATAGACCAGGATTTTGGGGCTGTGCCGGACTGTTTCAAGCCGGCAAACGGCAGTACCTGGTCCGGGCGGTAATATAACCTGGCCGGAGTCGGCGAGGGGTGACATTATGGTTTATCAAGGCAGCTGTCATTGCGGAAAAATCGGTTATGAAGTCGAAGCCGAGCCGGGGCCGGTAACCGCGTGCAATTGCTCGATATGCCAGCGGCGCGGCCATCTGCTGTGGTTTCTACCGCGCACCAAGCTGAAACTCAAGACGCCGGAATCGGACATGAAGTTCTACACCTTCAACCAGCACCACATCAAACATTACTTCTGCCCGAACTGCGGCTGCGCGACCTTCGGCATGGCCAAGGACAAGGAGGGCAAGGACATGGTGGCCGTCAATGTGCGCTGTCTCGAAGGGGTGGATATCGGCGCGCTCAAGGTCAATCACTTCGACGGCCGCAGCCTGTAACAAAGTGTAACAAGAGGCCTGGATTACGCGCTTTTAATGTTGTGCGTACGCGCGCGCAGTAAACTCTTGTTGTGTGGCATGCGTTGTTTCTGGCAAGACCATTCGTAGGAGGGCGCAACATGAAACGGATCCTCGTGGCATTCCTGATGGTGACGGCTCTGGCCGCGTCCCTGATGGCCGTCCCGGGCACGGCCTCGGCGCAGGTTTATCTCAACGTCTCGGTCGGCTTTGCTCCGCCGCCCATTCCCTGGTACCCGCAGCCCATAATTCCGGGCGTCGGCTACATATGGACCCCGGGCTACTGGGCCTACGGTCCCTATGGCTATTACTGGGTGCCGGGAACCTGGGTGCTGGCGCCGGCGGTCGGTCTGTTCTGGACACCGGGCTATTGGGCCTGGGACGGCGGCTACTACTGGTGGCGCGCGGGGTATTGGGGACCGAGCGTGGGATTCTACGGTGGCATTGATTATGGCTACGGCTACAACGGTCGCGGCTACTGGGGCGGCTACTGGCGCGGGAACTCGTTCTATTACAACCGCGCCATCACCAATGTAAACGTCACTTATATACACAATACCTACAGCCAGCCGGTGAGCAACACGGTCACTACCGGGGTACATGTGAGTTACAACGGTGGAGTCGGCGGCATCCCGGTGCGCCCGACCCCCGAGCAGCAGGTATATGCGCGGCAACAGCACGTGTCTCCTACCGTCATGCAGTTGCAGCAGCAGCGCGTAGCCCTGCGCAATCCCGAGCAGCGCTTTAGCGTCAATCAGGGCCGGCCGCAGATCGTGGCCAACGGGCGGGCCGGCGTGTTCACCGGCACGGACGTGGTGCGCATGAATTCCGCGCGCACCGGTTACGTGTACCGCGGCGAGGCGCATCCGCTGCCACCGGCGGTGAGAAACGAAGTGCGCGTCGAGCGCGAACCGCAGGTGCGGCCGGTGCAGCCCAATGTCAATCAATATCAGCCGGTGGTGCGTCCCATGCAGAACAACCAAGCACCACGCGTGCGCGCGGAAAATCCGCGGCCCACGCCGCCACCGGCACGCAAGCACGAGGAGCGCCATCCGCAACCGCCGGCCATGGACTTCGGCAATCCTTATGCGCGTGCCGATCAGCCGGCCGTACGCCCGGATCAGGGTGCATGGAATATGAACCGCAGCGAGGCGCCGCGTGTGGAGCAATTGCGTGCCGCGCCGGTCCGGGAGTCATTCCAGAGCGCACCGCACATTCAGGCACGCGCTCCAGCCCGGAGTTCAAGCGATCGCGGCAAGGAGAACCACAGCCGGCCGCCACGCGGGTAACGGTACTCAAGCGGAATAAAAATCCGGGGCCGCACCTTTGGGTGCGGCCTTTTTTATTGGCACCTGATCACTTGGTCAGGTGACCGCGCTGCGATGCGTGCAAAGATTTCCGTCGCGGCCGCCGTCCACACTTTCCAGGAATGACCCCCAGGCAGTTCCAGGAAATGACCGGCCGGCAGGAGCGGCGCCATGAGTTTGGCTGCCGGTAACAGGCGGTCGCGGGAGCCGGCGGCGAGCCATACATGCCGGGCGGTCTGCGGATGTCGCGACCAGCGCTGCACCACGCGCCAGAGTTCGGTCTGGTAATTCCCGCGGTTGATGTTTGCGGGCGGCGCACCCGGGTTCCATTGCCCCGCACCGCCGGCAGCGGCGATGGTATTCAGCAGGCGCGATTCACCCATGTAGGGTGCAAGCAGCACCAGGCCGTTCACGTCAGCGGGAAAGCGCCGCTCATACAGGAGTGCGCCCATGCCGCCCATGGAAGCGCCCGTCAGCCAGATTTGATGATGGCCTTGCTGCGCGCGTGCGGGCTGAACGATTTCAGCGTGCAGGCGCTGTCCCATGCTGCCATGCAGGTAATACTCGAACGTTGCGCCGGTCAGCAGCACGTCGGCACGCGGCCAGCCGCGCTGGATGGCCGCGGCGATGCCGACGTTTTGCAAGTCCAGAAGGTCGTCGCCGATCCCGGGCAACACGATGACCAGCGGAGCATCCGCGGCCCATTGGAGCGCCGGAATCAGCATCACGCGCATGGGTTTGTCGGGCCGACGCGTAACGCAGCTCGCAACCGCCAGGCCGAGCGCGCCCAGGCTGAGGAACCGGCGCAGCGGAATCAGCCGGTGCAGAAAGTGCATGCGCATGTAGATACGCAGGCCTCACGTCCGTTTGCGGCTGGCCCGGCGCTCATGGGTCACGGCGATTCGCGGCACTTGGTTGCGGCTCGGCATGCGCGCGCTCCAGATCGCTCACGTGTGCGAGAATCGCGGCGCGCACCTGATCGCGGAGCGCGCGCGCATCGTCGCCGCGCTTGCCGGCCGGCTTAATCGGTGCCAGTACTTCGATTTCAATCCATCCCGGGCGCGGCCACAGGGTTTCGCCGGGAAGGATTGCGCGTGCTCCGCTTATCACCACCGGCACCACCGGAATGCCGGCGCGCGTGGCCGCGAGAAAAGTTCCCAGATGGAAAGCACGCAAGCCCGGTTCGACCCGGAATGTGCCCTCGGGAAATACGCAGAGCGACACTCCGTGGCGGGCGAGCTGGATGAGCCGATTGCCATCAATCATCGCGCCCCGGGTGTCGAAGCGTTCCACGAACACCGATCCCAGGCGCATCGCCAACCAGCCGAACAGCGGGGTCTTCATGACTTCGCGTTTGATCACGAACCCGAAACGCGGCGGCAAGACGCTGGTGAGCAGGGGACCATCCAGATAGGTGGCGTGGCTGGAGGCCAGAAAGCAGGCGCCGGCGGGCAGGTGCTCAAGGCCGGTCGTGCGTATGCCGATGCCGGCGGCGGCAAAAACCGCGCGGCCCGCGCGTCTTGCAGCCCGACGCCGGAGTCCCCGGCCCGGAAGGAGCGTTACCAGTACCGCGGCCGGAATGGCGAGCAGCAACAACACCGCCCACACGCGCAGGGGGAAGGCCGCCCGGTTCATTGGATTGCTCAGGAATTTCATTAGCGGCGGGCAGTATCCAAATTGGCTTTGACGCTGGCAAGCGGTGAGAATTGTGCTAATGTTTTACATAACAGCATGGCCTGAATTTCAGGCTGCTTGCGCAAGGCTGCGTAAATCAGAGCATGTACGACGTCTTTGTGTACGAAGTACTCGGCGGGAGATTGAGGTATCTGCGTGGCTGAAACCGGGAGCAAAGGCAATCTTCTTGCGCATCGCGGTATGCAAGCCGCACGTCCGGTGCCGCCGCAGAGTGCCCGCGATATCGAACAGTTTCTGGATGCCATGTGGAGTGAACGTGGTCTGGCCGACAACACGCTGTCTGCCTATCGCGCCGACCTGCAGGGACTGGCGCGCTGGCTGGACGAACAGGGCGTCGGCATTCTCGCGGCGGTGCGCGATCAACTGCTGGCGTTTCTCGCCTGGCGCATGCAGCAGGGTGCACGTCCGCGTTCCACCGCGCGGCAGTTGTCCAGCATCCGCCGGTTTTACCGTTACATGCTGCGCGAGGGGCGCGTCAACGAGGATCCCAGTACGCGCATCGACATGCCCAAGCTCGGGCGTCCGTTGCCGAAGTCGTTGACCGAAGCCGAAGTGGTGACGTTGCTCAAGTCGCCGAACGTGGAGAGTACCCTCGGGATGCGCGATCGCGCCATGCTGGAAGTGCTGTACGCGACCGGACTGCGCGTATCCGAACTCGTGAGCCTGCGTCTCGAGCAGGTGAATTTGCGCCAGGGCGTGGTGCGCGTAGTCGGCAAGGGCAATCGCGAGCGCCTGGTGCCCGTGGGCGAGGAAGCCCAGAGGTGGGTGGAAAAATACCTGCACGACGCGCGTCCCGAGATTGTCGGCGCGCAGCAAACCGATTATCTGTTTCCCACGCACCGCAGCGACCACATGACGCGCCAGGCGTTCTGGCACATCATCAAACGCTATGCCCAGAAGGCCTGCATCCGCGTCGCGCTCTCGCCGCACACGCTGCGACACGCATTTGCCACGCATCTGCTCAACCACGGTGCGGATCTGCGCGTGGTGCAGATGCTGCTCGGACACAGCGACGTGTCCACCACCCAGATCTACACGCATGTGGCGCGCGAACGCCTGAAGGAACTTCACGCCCAGCACCACCCGCGGGGTTGAGGCGCGGCAGCGCTGCGCCGCAACTCCGGACATGCGCCGCTGTCTCAGGCAGCATGTACAGGCAGAGGAAATCATGAAAGGCATCGACGCATTGCTGCTCGCGATGGTCACGCTGACCATGGCCGCGGCCGCCCTGGCGGACGGTAATTCGACTGCGCAGGCGCGTCTTGCCAAGCAGCTTGGAATCAATTCGACCGACGTCGTGGTTTCGCCCATCCCGGGCCTGTACCGCATCACCATCGGCCCGCAGATCGCGTATGTGAGCGCGGACGGCCGCTATTTGGTGCGCGGCGACATCATCAACCTGCAAAGCGGCAACAACCTCACCAGCGTGCAACGCGACGCCGCGCGGCTCGCCTACCTCAGGCAACTCCCGCCATCCAGCATGCTGGTGTTCGCACCGCGGCATCCCAAGCAGACCCTGACCGTGTTTACCGATATCGAGTGTCATTATTGCCGGGTGCTGGAGCACGACCGGCCCAGGCTCAATGCCATGGGCATTGCGGTGCAGTATCTGTTTTTCCCGCGCGACGGCCGCGATTCGCCCGCGTGGCAGAAAGCCGTGGATGTGTGGTGCGCAGCGGACCGCAAGGCCGCGTTTGAAGCCGCGATGAACGGGGCCACGCCGAAACCCGCACACTGCGATGCGGCCGCGGTGGCCGCGGGTTACACCTTCGGCCAGATGCTCGGGCTGGATGGCACGCCGGTGATGCTTACCGATACCGGCAGACTGATTGACGGTTATCTTCCGCCACCGGCACTTGCCGCGGTACTCGCGCAAGAATCAAAGTCCGCTCCAACGGACGAACCCTGAAAGTTCCCCGAGTCAATCTGCGCTGTGGGCACATTCGTGAGATAATGGCGCCACTGCAAGCAGACCATTGCCTGTCAAGTACGTACCGACGAATTGTTCGCGGTACCTATCTGCCCTGGTTTTGAACAATATTTTTTGGAGAAATATCATGCACAAGAAACTTGCATTGGGCGCACTCGCGCTCGCAGCAGCGTCCCTGATTGCCGCCAATGCCTACGCCAAGACCTATACGGTGAAGGAGCTGAACAGCGGCGCCGGCGGAACCTTCGTGTTTGAGCCGGATTTTCTGCATATCCAGCCGGGCGACTCGGTGCAGTTCGTGCCCGCGGACGCCGGCCATGACTCGCAGTCCTACCTGGTGCCTGACGGGGCCCAGGGTTGGAAGAGCGAAATCAGCAAGCCCATCACCGTCAAACTCAGCAAGGATGGAGTGTATCTGTTTGAGTGCTCGCCGCATCACATGTTCGGCATGCTGGGGGTCATCGTGGTGGGCAAGGCCACCAACAAGGAGGCGGCCGAAAAGGCCGCGAAGGCCATGGAAGCCAAGCAGATCATGAACAAGGATCGGCTGGACAAGCTCATGGACAGGGTGAAATGAACCGACCGAGCTGAGAACCTGACACGCAAAACGCCCGTCTCAGACGGGCGTTTTGTTTTAAGCCACAGCGCTTACCGCTCCAGCAGCGCGAGCTTGCCGGACCGGCCTTCCCAGCTTTTGGCGTCATCGGGGCCGGGCTTCTGCTGCGTGAGCACAGGCCAGCTCTTGCACAGTTCCGCATTCAGGGCCTTGAACTGTCGCTGGTCTTCCGGCAGGTCATCTTCGGAGTAGATCGCGTTGATGGGACACTCCGGCTCGCAGAGCGTGCAATCAATGCACTCGTCCGGGTCTATGGCCAGCATGTTGGGGCCTTCGTGGAAACAGTCCACGGGACAGACCTCGACGCAATCGGTGTACTTGCACTTGATGCAGTTTTCAGTGACGACAAAAGCCATGTATCAACCTCGGAATGCCCTCAACGGAATGCCAATTCTGCCATAAGCCGCAGTGCGCGGCGGTTTCAGGCGGGCAGGGGCTGGCGCCAGGTGCTGATGTGAAACTCGAATTTTCCCCGGTTGCGATCGGCCAGATAGCATTCGAGCGCGTAGCGCACGCTCGGGAACGCGATTTCAGCCCAGGGAATGCCGGCGGCATCGAACAGTCCGGTCTCCAGCGTCTCCGCGCCCACGCCATGCTTGCCATGCTGAAGTTGCGCCCGGAAGAACAGGTGGACCTGATGCACGTGCGGCACGTTGACCAGCGCGAACGGCACTGGATCCTTCACGATCGCCAGGGCTTCCTCACGGGTCTCGCGCAGCGCCCCCTCTTCGACGCTCTCGTCATTTTCCAGGAACCCCGCCGGCAGCGTCCACAGGCCCGCACGCGGCTCGATGGCGCGCTTGCACAGCAGTACCTTGCCCTGCCATTCCGCCACACAGCCCACCACCATGCGCGGGTTCTGGTAATGGATGCGGCCGCAATGCCCGCAAACCCGGCGCGGCAGGTGATCGCCGGGGGGAATTTTTTCCACGGTGGGGCGGCCGCAGGCCTCGCAATATCTTGTCGTCGGCGACATGGGCATCGGGGCGTATTTCGGGGAGCGCGCGTTCCGCAAGCGTAATAGTCGGGCCAATCTTCCCCGGCGAGCGTCCGCATGCGGGTTTGCATCATACGGGGTGTAAGAATCGCGGTGCAAACACCGCCGGACACCGCACGTTTGCCGCGCAAATCCGCGGCGAGTACAATGTATCGCGTCGCGATATACGTGAATTCCCGCAGCCTGCGGGTATGCGCGTGGATTGCGCCAGTCCCGTCACAGGAGTGATTTTCGTTTCAGCATACCGACCCCGCGACCGGTAGGCCGGTTGGCCATCGCGTGCGCGCCGCCGGTGCGCTGCATTGTCCATAACACGCCAGGCAGACAATCATGAACCCAGATTCAACTTCGGCGGTCCAGGGGCTCGGCCAGAGCCTGTGGCTCGACAACATCACGCGCAGCATGCTGGATGACGGCACGCTGCAGGCCTATCGCGACAATAGTCACGTCACCGGCCTCACGTCCAATCCCACCATCTTCGATCATGCCATCGGCAAGAGCAGCGCCTATGACCGGGCCTTGCGCGATCAGGGCGGCAAGGATCCCGAGCAGTTGTTTTTTGATCTGGCGCTCGATGACCTGCGGCGCGCAGCCCAGTTGTTCGCGCCGGTGCATCGGCGTACGCAGGGCGTGGACGGCTGGGTGTCGCTGGAAGTGTCGCCGCTGCTGGCGGACGACACTGCGCGTACCGTGGAGCAGGCGCTGGCGCTGCACCGGCGTGCCGCGGTGCCGAATCTGTATATAAAAGTGCCCGGCACCGCCGCCGGAGCCGGCGCCATCGAGGAACTCACCTATCGCGGTGTCCCGGTTAACGTCACCTTGCTGTTTTCTCCCAAGCAGTACCAGGTGGCGGCCGATGCGTACCTGCGCGGGCTGGAGCGGCGGCAAGCGGAGGGGCTGACGCTGGACGTGAGTTCGGTGGCCTCGGTATTCATCAGCCGCTGGGATGTATTGGTTGCCGACAAGGTGCCGCCCGCCATGCACAACCAGATTGGATTGGCCGTGGCCGCGTGCGCGTATGCAAACTATCGCCGCGTGCTGGATTCGGCGCGGCTGCAGGCGCTCATGAACGCAGGCGCGCGTCCGCAGCGGCTGTTGTGGGCCAGCACCGGTACCAAGGATCCCGCCGCCAGCGACGTGCTCTACGTGGAGGGACTGATTGCGCCGCTCACCATCAACACGGTGCCCGACAAAACCCTGCATGCGTTTGCGGATCACGGCAAAGCCGCGGTATCGCTCCCGGTTGACGACAGTGCGGCGCGCGCCGTGCTCGCGCGTTTCGCGGCGCGCGGGCTCGAGGTGGATGCGCTGGCGGCGGAATTGCAGGCCGAAGGTGCGCAGAAATTCGACGCGTCCTGGAAAGATTTGCTGGCCACCGTGCACCAGCGTGCGGAGCGCGCCGCATGAGCGCGTTGCGCGATTCAGTCGCGTGGAAGAAGCTGGACAGCCATTACCGCACGATGCAGGCGGTGCAGCTGCGCGAACTGTTCGCGCAGGATGAAGCGCGCGCCGCACGCTATACGGTCGAAGCCGCCGGCTGGCGGCTGGATTATTCCAAGCATCGCGTCAACGAGGCAACCCTGAAACTGCTGTTCGATCTGGCGCGTACGCGCGGCCTGGAAGCGCGCCGCGACGCGATGTTCGCGGGCGAGAAAGTCAACACCACGGAAAAGCGCGCCGCCCTGCACATTGCGCTGCGCGCACCGGCCGATGCCGTGATCCGGGTGGACGGCGTGAACGTCGTGCCCGAAGTACAGGCGGTGCTCAAGCGCATGGCGGCATGCGCCGGCGCGATCCGCGCGGGGGCTTGGCGCGGCTACAGCGGCCGGCCGATCCGCAACATCGTCAATATCGGCATCGGCGGTTCCGATCTCGGCCCGGTGATGGCCCACGAAGCGCTGCGCTATTACAGCGACCGCCGCTTGCAGTTGCGCTTCGTGTCGAACGTGGACGGCACGGATTTTGCCGAAGCGGTGCGCGGTCTGCGCCCGGATGAAACGCTGTTCATCGTCGCATCCAAAACCTTTACCACGCTCGAAACCATGACCAACGCGCGCACGGCGCGCGACTGGTTGCTGGCGGCCGCGGGCCGCGGCAAGCAGGCCGTAGCTCCGCACTTCGTGGCGCTCTCCACCAACGAGCAGGCCGTAAATGCCTTCGGCATCCCCAGCGAACAGATGTTCGGCTTCTGGGACTGGGTGGGCGGGCGCTACTCGATGGACTCCGCCATCGGCCTGTCCACCATGATCGCAATCGGTGCCGAGGCCTTTGGTGAAATGCTCGGCGGATTTCACGCCATGGACGTGCATTTTCGGAGCGCGCCGCTCGAGCAGAATCTGCCGGCGATCATGGGCCTGCTCAACGTCTGGTACGCGGATTTCTTCGATACCGCGACGGTCGGGGTATTCCCGTACGCGCACTACCTCAAGCGTTTTCCCGCGTACCTGCAGCAACTCACCATGGAGTCCAACGGCAAGCACGTGACGCTCGCCGGCCAGCACGTGGACTACGCCACCGGCCCGGTGTTCTGGGGCGAGCCCGGCACCAACGGCCAGCACTCGTTCTATCAGTTGATCCATCAGGGCACGCGCCTGATTCCATGCGATTTCATCGCGTTCGGCACCGCGCTCAACCCGCTCGGGAATCACCAGGATCTGCTGCTCGCCAACGTGATTGCACAGACCGAGGCGCTGGCCATCGGCAGGACACTGGAGGAGGTGCGCGCCGAAGGCACCGATCCGCAGCTCGCACCGCACAAGGTGATGGAAGGCAACCGGCCGTCGAGCCTGCTGTTGGCCGAGCGTCTCACGCCCGCGAGCCTGGGCGCGCTGGTGGCACTGTACGAACACAGCGTGTTCACGCAGGCGGCGATCTGGGACACCAATCCCTTTGACCAATGGGGCGTGGAGCTTGGCAAGAAGCTCGCGCTGAGCGTGGCGGAAGAAATCGAAACGCCTTCCAGGGCGCTGGCGCACGATGCTTCAACCAACGCGGCGATTCGCTGGTACCGCGAGGCACGCAAACGTCCGCATGCGCGCGCGGTGCAAAAGCGCCCGCGCGTGCTGGTGCTGGACGTGGGCGGCAGCCACGTGAAGGCGCGCCGCAGCGGCAGCACACGCGAAGTGAAAATCCTCTCCGGCCCGACGATGACGCCGGCCTCCATGCTCGCAAACGTGCGCAAGGCGTTGCGCGGCTGGAGCTACGACGTGGTGAGCATCGGCTTTCCCGCGCCGGTGGTGCGCGGGCGCATCGTGAGCCAGCCGGTGAATCTCGGAGCGGGCTGGATCGGATTTGATTTTGAGGCGGCCTTCGGCTGCCCGGTGAAACTCGCGAACGACGCTGCGATGCAGGCGCTCGGCAGCTATGCGGGCGGTCACATGCTGTTCCTGGGACTCGGCACCGGACTCGGGTCGGCGGTGATCGTGGACGGCGTGGTGCAGGCCATGGAACTCGCGCACATGCCGTATCGCAACAAGACCTACGAGTATTACGTGAGCGATGCGGCCCTGAAACGTCTCGGCAAGCAGCGTTGGCAGGCCAACGTGTTTGCCGAGATTGAAATGCTGCGCAAGGCGCTTGAGCCCGATTACGTGACGCTCGGCGGCGGCAACCTGCGTCTGTTGAAACAACTGCCCCGAGGCGTGCACCGCGGCAACAACGCCCATGCGTTCATCGGCGGATTCCGCCTGTGGGAGAACGAAACGTGAGTGCTCAAAAAAATTCCGGTGCGGCCCTGCAGCTCGGCTTCGTTGGTCTCGGGCGCATGGGGCTGAACATGGTGGAGCGGCTCGAGAACGCCGGTGTGCGCTGTGTGGCGTTTGACACCAATGTGCCGGCGCGCAACACCGCGGCCAAAACCGGTGCGCAAACCGTTGCCTCGCTGCCGGAGCTGGTTGCGAAGCTTTCGAGTCCGCGTGCGGTGTGGCTGATGCTGCCGACCGCGGTCGTGGACAAGGTGCTGGATGTGCTCACGCCGCTGCTGCACGCAGACGACATGGTGATTGACGGCGGCAATTCCCATTACGTCGAGGATTTGCGCCGCGCCAAGTCGCTCGCGGCCCGGCAAATTCAATACGTGGACGTGGGCGTGAGCGGCGGCGTGTGGGGACGCGAACGGGGTTACTGCCAGATGATCGGTGGACCTGAGGCGGCCTTCCGCCATCTCGAACCCGCGTTTCGCGCGCTGGCGCCCGGCGCAAATGCCGCGCCGCGCTCTCCGGGCCGCAGCGGCGCTCCGACGCCGGCCGAGCAGGGCTATCTGTACTGCGGACCGAACGGCGCCGGCCATTTCGTCAAGATGGTGCACAACGGCATCGAATACGGGCTCATGGCCGCGTACGCCGAGGGCCTGAACATCCTGCATCAAGCCAACATCGGCAAGAGCACTCAGGAGGCGGATGCCGAAACCAGTCCGCTCGAACATCCCGACCGGTATCAATACGAGTTCCCGCTGGACGATGTCGTGGAAGTGTGGCGGCGCGGCAGCGTCATCGGTTCCTGGCTGCTCGATCTGACGGCTATCGAGATGAGCCGGGATGCCACGCTCGCGCATTACGCCGGGCGCGTGTCGGATTCGGGCGAAGGCCGCTGGACGGCGCTCGCCGCCATCGAAGAAGGCGTGCCCGCGCCGGTATTGACCGCTGCGCTGTTCGCGCGCTTTGCCTCGCGCGGTCACGATGAGTTTGCCGGCAAGGTGATGTCCGCGATGCGCCACGCGTTCGGCGGTCACGATGAAAAACCCGCGGCGGACAAGGAGTAAGGCCATGCCGGGTGCGAACCTCGTGATCCTCGGCGCCACCGGCGATCTGACCCAGCGCCTGCTGATGCCGGCGCTTTACCGGCTCTACCGCCTGGGTTATGCGCGCGGCCTCAAGATCACGGGTTACTCGATCGAGGGCTGGAGCCGCGAGCGTTTCCGCGCTCACATCCACAAGGCCTTGCGTGCCTTCGCGCCGGATTACCAGGCGGCGCAGGCGCGGCGGTTTGCCGCCGGCCTGGATTACATCAGCGGCGGTCTCGATGCCAAGCAGATGGACCCCTTGGTGCGGCGCATCCAGGGCTCCGCATTGTTTTATCTCGCGCTGCCGCCGCCGCTGTTCGGCACCGCGGCTGTGGCGCTCGGCAAAGCGGGTCTCGCAAAAACGGCCAGGGGCTGGCGGCGTCTGGTAGTCGAAAAACCCTTCGGTACGGATCTCGCCAGCGCCGAAGCGCTGCGCAAGCAGATACACAGTCAATGGGCCGAAGACAATGTGCTGCGCATTGACCACTTCCTCGGCAAGGAAACCACGCAGAACCTGATGGTGTTCCGCTTCGCGAACCGCTTTCTCGAACCGCTGTGGAACTGCGCGCACATCTCCCAGGTGCAGATCAACTGCCCGGAAATGCTGGGCGTCGAGCATCGCGCCGCCTACTACGACCACGCGGGCGCGCTGCGCGACATGCTGCAGAATCACCTGATGCAGCTCTTCTGTCTCACCGCCATGGAGCCACCCGCGAGTTGGGATGCCGACGTGCTGCGCGATCACAAGGTCGAGGTGCTGCGCGCCGTGGTGCCGTTCACCGCGGGCAGCGTGCGCCGCTACAGCGCGCGCGGCCAGTACACGGCCGGCCGCATCGGCCGCAAGCGCGTGCCCGCCTACCGCCGGGAGCCGGGCATTCCCCGCAACTCGCGTACCGAAACCTTCGCCGCCTTGCGTTTCGAGGTCAACAACTGGCGCTGGCGCGGCGTGCCCTTCTATCTACGCAGCGGCAAACGCATGGCGAGCAATCGCTGGGAGATCGCCGTCGAGTTCAAGCAGGTGCCGGACGTGCTGCCGGGCGCCAACACTATCGCCAACAACTGGATGGTGTTCCGCCTCAAGCCGCAGGAAAGCCTGAACCTGGTGGCGACCGCCAAGTTGCCGGGCGCCAAACTGGCGACGCACAACGTGGTGCTCACCGCGCCCTATGCGCATGATCCGGACAAGGAATTCTCCGCTTATGAGCAGTTGCTCATGGACGCGCTCGAGGGTGACCGCTCGCATTTCCTGCGCTTCGACGAGGTCGAGTGGGCCTGGCGCCTGCTGGATCCGGTGTTGCGCGCTTGGCAACACGGGGAACCGGAGCCGTACGCGTCGGGTTCCGAGGGGCCGGCCTCGCAGAACCGGCTGCTCGCACCGGGGCACCGCTGGCGCCCGGTGAAAGTTTCTGCGGGCGACCTGCCATGAACGCTCCGGGCCAGCCCGGCAATGCGCCCACTTGGGCGAGCAGCGCCAAGGACTTGGTCGGCACCGCGTTGGGATCGAGCCGCGTGTGGTTCACGGTCGGTTACGGCATTTTGAATGAAGTGTTCTGGCCGACATGCAGCCTGCCGCAGATCCGGGATCTGGGCTTCATCGTCGCGGGCGAGGACTTCTGGGCCGAGGTCAAGCGCGAACATCGCTACCGGCTGAGTACGCCCATGCCCGAGATACCGCTGCCGCGCGTGCTGCATGAACACCCGCGTTACAAGTTGCAACTCGAGTTTCTGACCGATCCGCTGCGTGATACAGCGCTGATCCATTACCGCCTGCAGGGCGCAGGCCTGAAACTGTTCGTGTTGCTCGCGCCGCATCTTGGCAGTTCCGGCCACGACAACACGGCCTGGGTCGCGCCGCAGGCGCTCATGGCCGCGCACGGGGAGACGGCACTCGCGCTTATGGCGGATGGCGGCATCACGCGCGGCAGCGCCGGCTATGTCGGTGCGTCCGACGGCTGGCAGGATTTCCATCAACACTCTGCGATGACCTGGCAGTACGCTTCCGCGGGTGCCGGCAACGTGGCGCTCACCGGTGAACTGACCGCGACCAGCGGCACGCTGGCGCTCGCATTTGCCAAGACGCCAGAGGGTGCGCACACGCTCGCACAATCCGCGCTGGCTTCCGGCTACAAGGTGGCGCGCAGCCGGTTCATCGCCGGCTGGCGGCGTTGGGCACGCGGCCTCAAGACGCCGTCCCTGACGCCGGCGTTATCGCGCGAAGCGCGCCGCTCGGCGATGGTGCTCAAGGTGCACGGCGATCGCACTTATCAGGGCGCCGTGGTCGCGAGCCTGAGCACACCCTGGGGCGCAAGTCGTGACGACCCCGGCGGCTATCATCTGGTGTGGCCGCGCGACGCCGTGGAGGCGGGGTTTGCGTTTCTCGCCTGCGGGCAGCACCAGGAAGCGCGCGCCATGCTCGCCTACCTGATTGCCACGCAGCAGCCGGACGGCCACTGGCTGCAGAACAATTTCGGCGACGGCCGGCCGTTCTGGACCGGCATTCAACTCGATGAAGCCGCGTTGCCGGTGCTGCTGGCGGCCAAGCTGGACGAAGTAGGCGAACTGGGTGAGATGCGTCCCGAGGCCTTGCGCATGGTGCGCGCGGCGCTCAGCTTCGTCGCTGCGACCGGTCCCTTCAGTCCGCAGGACCGCTGGGAAGAAAACGCAGGCGCCAACCCCTTCACGCTTGCGGCCGCGATTGCTGCGCTGGTGGCGGGCTCCGCGCACCGATTCCTGGATGCCGCCGAACAGGATTACGCGTTGTCGCTGGCCGACGATTGGAACGCGCGCGTGGAGAGCTGGGTATACGCCGAGGATACCGACCTCGATCACGAGCACGGCACGCGCGGCCATTATGTGCGCATCACGCCGCCCTGCGAAACTGCGGAGCGCGGCCGCGTCGTCCTCAAGAACCGCGCCGGCGAGAGCTTGCGGGCGCGGGATTTGCTGGGCATGGAGTTTCTGTATCTGGTGCGGCTCGGCTTGCGCGCGCCCGACGACCGGCGCATTCGTGACACGCTGAAGCTCGTGGACGCTCTGCTGCGCGTGACCACGCCCACCGGGATTTTCTACCACCGTTACAACGAAGACGGTTACGGCGAGCACGCGGACGGCCGGCCGTTTGACGGCAGCGGCATCGGCCGTGCCTGGCCGCTGCTGAGCGGCGAACGCGGCCATTACGCGCTGGATGCCGGCGAAGACCCGTTGCCGTATCTCAAATCCATGCTCGGCGCGGCGAGCGCAGGCGGCATGATTCCCGAACAGGTCTGGGATACCGCGCCCATTCCCGAACGGTTTCTCACGCCCGGCCGGCCGAGTGGCAGCGCCATGCCGCTGGTGTGGGCGCACGCGGAGTTCCTGAAGCTCGCGCTGGCTGCGAAGCGCGGTGCGCCCATCGAACGCCTGCAGGCGGTGGCGGAGCGTTATCGTCACGCGCCGCGCCCGTCTGTGGTGCACTGGCGGGATGATTCGCCGTGCTTGGAGCTGGCCACAGGCACACGAATTTCCATTGAGGCGCGCGATCCCTTCGAGCTACATTACGGACACGACGCCTGGCAGGACGCGGCGGATGTGCCGAGCACGCCGCTGGCGTTCGGCATGCACGCGGTGCTGCTCGATCCCAAGAGCCTCGCCGCCAGGCAGAGCATTGAATTTACGCGCCGCTTTTTCGGACCGCGCGGCTGGGAACAGCAGAACTGGCAGGTACACATTGGCTCTACGAGCAAGGCATGAGGAGGACGCGACATGAGTACGACTTCAGCGAATCGAAAATCTCCGGCCCGGCGCAAGGCAACTGTTGAGCCAGCGCCTGTGGTGCATTGGCGCGACGAGGCTCCTTGCGAGCGGGTAAGTCCGGCTGCGCGGCTGTCCGTGGAATCGCGCGAGCCATTCGTCCTGCATTTCGGCCACGACGGTTGGCAGGAGGTCACGGATCTCGGCAGCCAGCCGCTCGCTGCGGGCGGGCACGCGGCTGCGCTGGATCTCAGGCGCCTGGGCGTGAGCCAGAGCCTGGAATTCACGCGGCGGTTTATCGGACCGCGGGGCTGGGAACATCACGACTGGCAGGTGCGGATCGAGCGCGCAACACCGGGCCACGACAAGTTGTGAGTGGCGTGATGCAGGCCGAGTCGCATCGCCGTGTCGTGGATAGCGCGGACTTTTACCGCGCCGTCGCGCAGCAATTCGTTGAGCTTGCGGCGGATGCCATCCGGCAGCACGGCCGGTTCTGCGTGGCGCTTGCCGGCGGCTCCACGCCCAAGCCCTTGTATGAACTTCTGGCCACCAAGGAGTTCAATACCCACGTGGATTGGGCGCGCACCGAAGTGTTTTTTGGAGATGAGCGCTGCGTGCCGCCGGATGACGCGCGCAGCAATTTCCGCATGGCCGCGGATGCGCTGCTCAAGCACGTACCACTGCCCGCGGAGCAGCTGCACCGCATGCGCGGCGAGGATGACCCGGCGCTCGCGGCCTTGCGTTACCGGCAGGAGCTCGCGTCCGTGTTTCGGACGGCGGGCGTGCCGCGCTTCGATTTGATTTTGCTCGGGCTGGGCGAGAATGGCCACACCGCATCGCTGTTTCCCGGTACCGGCGCCTTGCGGGCATTGTGGAACGTGGTTGTGCCCCAATATATAGAGGCGCCGGGAGAATGGCGGCTCACCTTCACGCGACCCATCCTGAACAATGCGGCCCAGGTCTGGGTACTTGCCCGCGGAGCGGGCAAGGCCGACATTGCGCAGCGGGTACTGGAAGGGCGGTTCGAGCCGGAAGTGCTGCCGGCGCAATACCTTACCCCGATAACCGGACAACTGGTCTGGTGGTTTGATGACGCCGCGGCATCGCGGCTTGAGTCTGTGACGACTGCCTAATCATAGGTTGCCGATACCGTCGCACCGCATCGGCTGCGTTTGTGATCAGGACGAAGGGATGCCCGCCGATGCTTGGTGTGTTGGGCTCACCACGGCATCGCGGCAGGTGTTCTGTTGGCTGTGATTTGTGCACAGTCCGGCGCCTGGAATGTAATGCTTTTCAAGGAGAATGTGTGCTTGGTACAAGACGTCCACGGGTCCTGATGCTCGGCTGGGAATACCCGCCGCTATTTGCGGGTGGTTTGGGCAAGGCAAGCCAGGGGCTGGCGCGTGGCCTGGCGGAGTGCGGCGCAGAGGTCCGGTTCGTGCTGCCGCGCTACCCGCTGAGCCAGGAAGCATCGTTTCTGACGGTGGGCGGCGTAAGCGCGTGGCTGGCGCTCGGCAGACACCGGGGCGGATCGCCGTGGACCTTGCCGCGGAAAAAGGCCATACCCGGCTTGAAATTTCTGGCTGTGCCCGCACGTTTGTACCCGTATCAGCGACCCATCGGAATACGGGTACCAGCGACCCGGACGGCAGACGATGCGCGTGACCCGGTTGATGCCGGTGACCCCGGTGATCCCGCCGTGCAGCTTTACAGTCACGATCTCGGACGGCAGGTCGCACGTTTTGCCATACGGGTCGCACGCCTTGCTCCTGGTATCGAAGCCGACGTGGTGCATGCCAACGACTGGATGAGTTTCCCGGCGGCCTTCGCCGCAGCCGCGCCGCTCCGTTTGCCGGTGTTTCTGCACGTGCATTCCACCGAATATGACCGCAGCGGCGAGGCTGTCAATCCATATATCGCCGGCATCGAACAGCAGGCGTGCGCGCGCGCCACGCACGTGTTTGCCGTCAGCCGCTATACCGCGAACGTACTGGTCAGCCGTTATGGCGTGCCCCGCAGGAAGATCACCGTGGTGTACAACGCGCCGGATGAGCCCGCGGATGCTCTGGATGAAAGCCCGGCCGGCCCCGGGCGTGTACCGTGGGTGGTGTTTCTTGGCCGGCTGACGTTTCAGAAAGGTCCGGATCATTTTTTGCGTGCTGCAGCGCGCGTCGCCGAGTTCAATCGCGAAGCGCGCTTTTTGGTGTGCGGCAGCGGCGACATGTCCGACGGGCTGCATGCGCTTGCGCGTTCTCTGGGTATTGCGCGGCGCGTCGAATTCCGCGGTTTTCTGCAACCGGCCGCCGTGGATCGGCTGCTGGCGCGCTCACGGGTACTGGTCATGTCCAGCGTGTCCGAGCCCTTCGGACTGGTGGCGCTCGAAGCGCTGCGCAACGGCACACCGGTGATTCTGTCCAAACAATCCGGCGTGCGCGAGGTGCTCGGCCACAGCCTGCAGGTGGATTTCTGGGATCACGAGAAGCTTGCCGACCAGATTCTCGCGCTGCTGCGCCTGCCGGTGCTCGGCCAGCAACTGGTGGAATCGGGGCGCGAGCAACTGGCGCAACTGTCGTGGGAATCCTCGGCGCGCAAGGTTCTGCAAACCTACACACGCGTGTGCGGCCTGCCGCTGCCGGCGGCCGCCGCCTGAGGAGTCATTCAATGTCGCTCAATCTGTGCTTTTACTTTCAGGTACATCAACCCTGGCGCTTGCGCACCTACCGTTACGCGGAAGTGGGCCATCAGCATGATTACTTCGACGCGGCGGTCAACAGCCGCATCATGCGGCGCGTGGCGGACAAGTGTTATCTGCCGATGAACGCGCTGCTCGAAGAGCTGATCCGCCGTTATCAGCCGGATTTCCGCGTGAGCTTTTCGATTACCGCGACGGCGCTGCAGCAGATGCAGGCGTATGCACCGGATGCCCTGGCATCTTTCCGCCGGCTGGCGGCGACCGGCGCGGCCGAACTGCTGTCCGAGACATCACATCACAGCCTCGCAGGGCTTTACAGTCCGCAGGAATTCAAGGCGCAGATCGCGCTGCACCGGGGTGTCTGTCAACGGCTGCTCGGCGTACCCGGCAGGATATTCCGCAACACCGAGCTCATCGTCAGCGATGCCATTGCCCGGCAGGTCGCCGCGCTCGGTTATGCTGGAATGTGCATGGAAGGCGCGGATCGCGTACTGCGCGAATCCGATGTCCTGCACCCCTGCCGGTATTCCGCGGCACCCACGCTGTTGGCGTTGGCGCGCCATTACCGCTTGAGCGACGATATTGCGTTCCGGTTTTCAAACCGCGGCTGGCGCGAGTGGCCGCTCACGGCGGAGCGCTATGTGCAGTGGCTGGAGAACACGGCGGCCTACGGAAGCGGCGAGCGCCTGCTGGGGTTGTTCATGGACTACGAGACCTTCGGCGAACATCAATGGGAAAGCACCGGGATCTTCGATTTCATGCGCGCGCTGCCGGGGGCGGTGTTGGCGCGGCGCGGGTTGCGGTTTGTGACGCCGAGCGAGGCACTGGAGCGCGTACCTCCGGGCGCTGCGGCCGTGGCGCTCCCCGACCCGGGGTCGTGGGCGGATCTCGAGCGCGATACGTCGGCTTGGACCGGCAACCGCATTCAGCGTGCTGCGCAGCGTGCCGTGTATGACTTGGAATCGAAGGTGCACGCCGCGGCGGCGATTGACGCGGGCCTGCTGGAAGACTGGCGCCGGCTGCTGACGAGCGATCACTTTTACTACATGTCCACCAAGTACTGGGCAGACGGCGACGTGCACAAATACTTCAGCCATTACGATTCGCCTTACGAAGCCTACATCAACTACATGAATGTGCTCGCCGACCTTGCGCAACGCTGCGCGCAGCGTGCCGGCATGGTGGCGGCCTGAAGACGTGCATCTGGGCTTCGCCCCCTGCGCGGGGCGAGGCGTGCATCCAGGTGATCGGGAACAACAATCGAATGTCAACGCACAGAACTGTGGCAGCGCGGCCCGCGTTACTGAATACCGTACGCCGGCTGAGGCGCGAAGCGGAGGCGCTCAAGTGGAGCACGCCGAGCCACGTCTACAACCCGCTGCGCTACGCCTGGAGCGGGCAGCGTGAGTATCTGGAACGTTTTGGCGGCCGCTGCGGGCGCGTACTGCTGCTCGGGATAAACCCCGGACCCTGGGGCATGGCGCAGACCGGCGTGCCGTTTGGCGACCCCGTGATGGTGCGCACCTGGTTCAGGATTGAGACCCGGCTCGCGCGCACCTTGCCCGCACAGCATCCCAAATATCCGATACTCGGGATGGCCTGTCACCGCTACGAGGGCAGCGGCTCGCGCTTGTGGGGGTGGGCGCAGCGCCGTTTCGGTGCACCCGAGCAGTTCTTCGAGCGCTTCTTCGTGTGGAATTACTGCCCGTTGTTGTTTCTGCATGCAAATCACAATCTCACGCCCCAGCATCTGAACCGGCGTGAAGCGCGGGCGCTCACGGCCGTGTGCGACCGTGCCCTGGCGCGGGTAGTGCAGTTGCTGGAACCCGTGGCGGTCATCGGCATCGGACGATACGCGGAACAACGTGCGCAGCTGCTGCTGGGGGAACGGTTGCCGCTCGCCTATTTGCCGCATCCGAGTCCCGCAAGTCCGGCCGCCAACCGCCACTGGCCCGTGCTGGCCGAGCGTGCACTCAAGCCGTGGTTGCCCGTGCGCCGGACGCGCAAACCGTAATGCCGGCGCGCGGAAAAGCGGTGAATGCCGGGCCAGGCGTGCCTCGCGATGTCCGCTGACCACAAATTGCGCGTGGTGTTGTGCTGGCACATGCACCAGCCGCAATATCGTGAGCCGGTGTCCGGCGAATACCTGGCGCCCTGGAGTTATCTGCACGGACTCAAGGATTACACCGACATGGCCGCGCACCTGGAAAACCAGCCGGGTGCGGTGGCGGTGGTCAATTTCTCGCCCGTGCTGCTGGAGCAGATCGAGGACTACTGCGCCCAGTTGGAGGACTTTTTCGCCGGCCGCGGGAATTTGCGCGATCCGCTGCTCGCGGCGCTGGCCAAGCCGGAACTGATCCAGGCCGGAGAGTCCCGCGACAACCTGATGCGCGTCTGCCGCGAATTGGCGCGCCCACGCATGCTGGAGCGCTTTGACGCCTTGCACCCGCTTGTGCAGCATGCCGAATGGATTCTGGCGCATCCGGATGCGAGCGCCTCCGTGGAGGCGGACTTCATGGGCGATCTCCTCGTGTGGTGCCACCTGGCGTGGCTCGGCGAGACGGTGCGGCGCACGGATCCCCGGGTGCAGCGTCTGGTGCAAAAGACGCAGCACTACAGCGCTGACGACCGTCGCGAGTTGCTGCTGGTCATGCACGAGCTGTTGCGCGGCATCGTGCCGCGCTATCGCGCACTCGCTAAAGGCGGACGGATAGAACTCAGCATGAGTCCCTGGGCGCATCCAATCCTGCCGTTGCTGCTGGATTTCAACGCGGCGCGCGAAGCGCATCCGGATTTGCCCCTGCCGGTGGCGGCAAGTTATCCGGAAGGAGCCGCCCGTGCCCGCTGGCACATCGAACAAGCTCGCCGCTCTCATGCTCAACGCTTCGCGGCGCCTCCAGCCGGCTGTTGGCCGTCAGAGGGCGCGCTGTCCGCTGCGGCGCTTACGCTGCTCGACGCATCCGGATTCGCGTGGGTGGCCAGCGGCCAGCAGGTATTGATGCACAGCCTCGGAGTAACGGGTGCATCTTCCGACGTGGTACATCGTCCGTACCGATTGGGCGAGCACAAGGTCGTGGTGTTTTTCCGCGACGACAAACTGTCGGACCTGATCGGCTTCGAGTACAAGACCTGGAAGGCGGACGACGCTGTCGCGGACTTGATTACGCGGCTGGCGGCTATCGCCGCGGAGTCGCATACCGATCCAGGCCGGGTGGTGAGCATCGTGCTCGATGGCGAGAACGCCTGGGAGCATTATCCGGACAATGGCTATCACTTCCTCAGCGCGGTGTATCGCGCGCTGGTTCAAGACGACCGGTTTCGTCTGACTACCTTCAGTCAATGCGTAAACGATGCCGGCGTCCCGGTGCGCCCGTTGACTAAGCTCGTGGCCGGCAGCTGGGTAAAAGGCAACCTGGATACCTGGATCGGTCACCCCGACAAGAACCGTGCCTGGGATCTGCTGGTGGAGGCGCGACGGCATTGTGATGCGGCGCTGGCCGCGGGCCGGCTGGACGCCGTGCAACGTGAACGTCTGGAGTTGCAATTGGCGGTGTGCGAAGGCTCGGACTGGTTCTGGTGGCCGGGCGACGAGAATCAGGCCGCGAGCGTGGCGCGCATGGAGTGCCTGTACCGCATGCAGTTGACCGGCTTGTATCGTCTCATGCGTGAGACGCCGTCCGACGAACTCTCGCAGCCGTTCAGCCGCGGCAGCGTGCAGGGCAGTGGCGGCACGATGCGTCCCGCGCAATGAGCATGGCACCGCTCCCGCCCATTCTTGGTCGCCGCCGTTTCGGAATCACGGCGCATATCACCTCGCTTCCGGGTCCGGGAGCGCATGGCCGCCTGGGAACCGAGGCATACCGGTTCGTGGATTTTCTGGCCGCAGCGGGTTGCCGTGTCTGGCAGGTGCTGCCGCTCAATCCGGTGAATGCATCGGGGTCACCTTATCAAGCAAGCTCCGTATTTGCCGGCAACACGGCATTGCTGCCGGACGGATACACGCAGTCTCCGCCGCATGCGGAGTACGAGGAATTCCGCTCCGCGCAGGCTCATTGGCTCGATGACTATGCGCTGTATTGCGCGTTGCGGGAGGAGCAAGGCGGACAACCTTGGTATCTCTGGCCGCGGGCTTCGCGCGACCGGGAGCCCAACGCGCTTGTGCAGGCGCGCGTACGTTGCCGGCGCGCCATGGAGAGAACCTGTCGGGCGCAATACGCGTTCTTCAGCGCCTGGCGGCAGTTGCGGCACTATGCGCAGCGTGCCGGCGTGTACCTGTTCGGCGATTTGCCGATGTTCGTGGCGCACGACAGCGCGGATGTCTGGAGCCGGCGAGAATTTTTTTCCGTGGACGCCAGCGGGCGGTTGACGCAAATGGCCGGAGCTCCGCCGGATGACTTTGCCGCGCACGGACAGAACTGGGGTTGTCCCGAATACCGCTGGGATCCGCTCGCGCAGGACGGATTCCGCTGGTGGCGCGCGCGGCTGGCGATGCAGGCCTCGCTCTTCGACATTCTGCGTCTCGATCATTTCCGCGGCTTCGAGGCAAGCTGGTGTATTCCCGTGCAAGCGCAATCCGCCGCCGAGGGCGCGTGGATGGAGGTGCCTGGCCGGGCGCTGTTCACGGCGCTGCAACGCGAACTGGCGCCGTTGCAACTGGTGGCCGAAAACCTTGGCAATATCACTCCCGCCGTCGAGCGGTTGCGTGCCGAGTTCGGCCTGCCGGGCATGCGTGTGCTGCAGTTTGCGTTTTCGGACGGCGCGCACAATCCACATCTGCCGAAAAATCACGCGGCCAGGGATGTGGTATACACCGGCACGCACGATACCGACACTACGCTTGGCTGGTGGCGGGCGCTCAACACCGGCGTTCGCGAACGCGTGCTCAACGAGTTGGGGTGCCCCACGGAGCCCATGCCCTGGCCCCTGGTGCATGCGGCCATGGCCTCGGTGTGCGCGCTCGCCATGCTGCCACTGCAGGATTGTCTGGCTCTGGGATCAGAGGCGCGCATGAACACGCCGGGCCGGGTCGAGGGGAACTGGGCGTGGCGGTGTGCGCCGTACGCCCTGAATACGGAATTGCAGTCGCACCTCAGGGAACTGGCCGGCCGTTACAGCCGCAGTGACTGAAGGCCTATAACGCCAGCAGGCAGCCCATTTCGAAACGATGCACAAGCAGCGGATGCGTCGGATACAGGCGCACGGAGAGATGCATCAGCCCGCTGGTCTCGGGTGTCAGCTCCAGCGTGTAGAGCGTGGCTTGCCCTTCAGTGGCCGTCGGCGTGAAGGCGAGTGTTGATGCGCTGCCGTTGTCGGAATTTTCCACGCGGCAGTCCATGTACACGTCGGCGGTAGTGAGCTCGCCCAGGTTTGCCATGACCGACAGGGTCAGGTGTTCGCCCAGATGCAGCCGCGCCGGTGGCGGCTGCTGCCAGTGTGCGTTCACCTGCGGCCAGCGAGCGCGAATCGTTTGTTTCCAGGCGGCGAGTGTGCGCGCCGCATTGGCGTTCTGGTCCGCGAGCTTGCGTCCGTGGCGCAAGGCCGGCAGGTAAAAGCGCTGCAGGTAGTCCAGCAGCATTCGCCGCATGCTGTAATGCGGCAGCACGCTTTCCATCGAGTGTTTGGAAATCTTGATCCATTTGGTCGGCAAGCCGTCGGCGTCGCGCCGGAAATACAGCGGCAGCACTTCCTGTTCCAGCAGATCGAGCAGATCCTCGGCTTCCACGCGGTTGCGCTGCTCCGCGTCGAGCGCCGGGTCGTGCATCGGGATGGCCCAGCCGTTGGCGCCGTCGTAGCCTTCTTCCCACCAGCCGTCCAGCATGCTCAGGTTGATGCCGCCGTTGATGGCGACCTTCTGGCCGGAGGTACCGCTGGCTTCCTGCTGGTACGCGGGAGTGTTGAGCCACAGGTCCACGCCCGTGACCAGCTTGCGCTCGAGCGCGATATCGTGGCCTTCGAGGAAAAACACTTTGCCCGCGAATTCCGGCTGCTGCGTGTAACGGTTGATTTCCCGGATAATCTGCTGCCCGGGCTGGTCCTGCGGGTGTGCCTTGCCGGAGAACAGCACGATGACCGGCTGTTCGCGGTTGTTCAGCAGCTTGGCCAGGCGCTGTGGGTCGTGGAACAGGAGCAGTGCGCGCTTGTAGGTGGCGAAGCGGCGTGCGAAACCGATCACCAGGGCGTCCACGCGGCTGTCATCCAGGCCCTCCAGCATCTGCTCGGCGCGCAGGCGGCCCACGCTGTTGCGCTGCAACTGACGTTGCAGGATCCCGCGGGCACTCGCCAGCAGTTCGCGTTTGAGCGTCTGGCGCAGTTTCCAGAAGCGCGCATCGGGGATTTTAGCCAACACCTGTTGCCAGTATTCGGCATCGGCGATGTGTTCGCGCCAGTCGGGGTGTTGTTCATCGAAAAATGATGCCCAGCGGCGCGCCAGAAAGGTGCGCGCATGCACGCCGTTGGTGACGTAATCCATGGGATTGTCTTGCGGTGGCACCTGCGGCCAGACATGACCCTCCATGTGTGCGGCCACCTTGCGATGCACGCGGCTTACGCCGTTGTGCCAGCGCGAGCCACGTAGTGCCAACGCGGTCATGTTGAAGTTGTCCGGGCGGGAGGGTGTAGCACCCAGGGCCATGAGTTCGTCGAAGGAAATGCGCAGTTCACCGGCGTAAGCCTTGAAATGCGTCAGCATCAACTCGCGATTGAACACGTCATGCCCCGCGGCTACCGGCGTGTGCGTGGTGAACAGCGTGGCGGAAGCCGTGAGCTCGAGTGCCGTGGCGAAATCCAGGCCGGCGGACTGCAAGTGCTCGCGACAGCGCTCCAGCACCGAAAATGCCGCGTGTCCCTCGTTGATATGCCAAACCGCCGGATGGATGTTGAGAGCGCCCAGCGCCCGCACTCCGCCGATGCCGAGCACGATTTCCTGCGTGATGCGCGTACTGGCGTCACCGCCATACAGCTGGTAGGTGATGGACCGGTCCTGCGCGGTGTTTTCCGGCAGGTCCGAGTCGAGCAGGAACAGGCGCACGTTGCCGATCGCCAGTTCCCACACCAGCAGCGCCACGCGCCGGTCCGCGATCGCGACCTGCACCTTGATTTGGGAGCCGGCGGCATCCAGTGCCGGCCGCACCGGCAGGTCTTCAATGGGAACCGGATGGTAATGCGCCTGCTGCTCACCGGCGGCGTTGATGGTCTGGGTGAAATAGCCGAGCCGATACATCAAGCCGATGGCAACGAACGGCAGGCCGGAATCGCTGGCCGCCTTGCAGTAGTCGCCGGCCAGCACGCCGAGCCCCCCGGAATACAAAGGCAGACTCTCGTGCAAGCCATACTCCATGCAGAAGTACGCCACGGTTTGCTGGTCCATGGGCCGTACTTCGGCGTCGGGGAAGTCACCTTTTTGTTTCAGGTAGCGGTCAAAGCGTGCCAGCACCTCGGCGTACTGGTGCAGGAACGCCGGGTCACGGGCCAGTTGGTCGAGGCGTACCTGCGACAGGCGCCGCAGGAATACCTTGGGGTTGTGGTTGCAACTGTCCCACAGCTCGGCATCCATGAAATAGAACAGGTCGCGGATGCGGCGGTCCCAGCTGAACATGAGGTTTTCGGCCAGGTCCGCGAGACGCGCCAGTGGGGCTGGCAGGGCGGGGATGACTTCGATCGTGTGGCGGTTTTCAGGCACAGCCTGGCCCGGGGACCTTTAGGGAACGGTTGCGGGCCGCGCCGGTGAGCTTGTTTGAGGATGTGGCGAGCAATTTGAGCAGAGTTAATCGTGAGACTGATAAAAGAAGGCGGATACCCAGTGTGGTGAATGCCGGAACAATCCAATGACCACGACAATTATGAAACTTGCGCTGCGTGTATTCAAGTCTGCGTCATCCGCAGAGACCGTGCGCCTCAGTTCCGCGACCGACGCAGCTCAGTGCGAAACCTCTTCGAGCCGCCTTCCGCTGGTGCGCGGACCGGCGAGCGCGATCAATCCGGCGATCAGGCCGGTCACGCCGATGCCGAGGAATCCGGTGAAAAACGACAGCGCGCCCACCGCCGTTGGCAACAGCAGTGCGCCCACCGCGCCGCCGCAGTGGCCGATGCCGTCGGAGAGCGAGAAGCCGCTCGCGCGTGCGCGCGTCGGGAAGAGTTCCGCGGTGTAGGTGTAGGCCACCTGCAGATACAGGCCGAGCGCGAGCGAGGCCACAAACGAGCCGACAATCAACACCACCTCGCCGGCTTTGGTGCCGATCAGCAGCATGCCGATCAGCCACACGATGGTGGAGCCGAAGATCAGCAGGCGCCGCTCCACGCGGTCGGCGATGAACGCCATGATGAGCGCGCCCACCGGGTAGCCGATGGCGCCGACGCCGAGGAACAGGATGGAACTCCCGACCGCGAAGCCGTGCGCCGCGATGAGCGACGCGGCGTCACCCAGAAATCCGTAGTTGCCGATGTACCAGAAGAACCACATCGCGGCGAGCAGCGCGAGCCGTGAGCCGTAGGGCGGAGCGAACAGCGCGCGGAACGGGAAGGCGTGGCGCGTGTCGGACACTTCCGTGAGGCGCGGCTCGGGAAGCGTAATGCCTTTCGCGGCAGCGCCGGCTTCCATGCGGCGCACCACCGCGTCGGCCTCGGCCACGCGCCCGTGCAGCGCCAGCCAGCGCGGGGATTCCGGCAATTGAGCGCGCGCAATCACGCCGATGGATGCGATCAGGCCGCCGATGATGAACATGAGCCGCCAGCCGAAACTGAAATTCGGCACCAGCGCAAGCGCCACGAACGGCGTCACCGCCTGGCCGAGGATGCCGACGAGAAACGTGAGTGTGGAAATGCGACCGCGCTTGCTTGCCGGCGCCAGCTCGCCGATGTAGGTGGACACGAGATTCAGATCGGCGCCCACGCCGATGCCGGTCACGAAGCGCCAGATGGAGAGCGTCACGATGCCGGTCGCGGTGGCATCCAGGAACGAGCCGATGGCGGTGATCGTGAGCGTCACAATCAGCGTGCGGTAGCGGCCCACGCGATCGGCAATTGCGCCGATCACGATCGAACCGATCACGTAGCCGACCAGGCCAAGCGCGAGCGCGACGAACAGCGTTTCCGAACCGGTGAGTTCGAACTGCTCCGCGATGGCCGGCATCGCATAGCCGATGTCGGCGATGTCGAAGAAGGTGAAAAAATATCCGATGCCGATGACCACCAGATACCAGCGCGGTAGCGTCCATACGGGGATGCGGTCCTGGCGCGCAAGCACTTGCGCTGCGGTCATCACGCCGGAGGAGGGCAGCGTTGCATCCATGCCCGATGATTTATTGGTGTTGTTCATGGGCTTTCGACCAGTGCGCACGCGGGCACGTGCGGTGCGGCATCATAAGGCGCCGATAAGCTGTTGCGCTACCGCCGTACTTTCATGCGGGCACCGCTCGCATCGGCCCGAACGCCCCGACATGGGCGGGAAGCGGAGCTTTACGCGGGTGCATCAGGGATGTGGGCCCCGGATAGCATAAGAATTCCCCTTAAGCTGCCAAACGAGAACCAGAAGCGAAAACGGCGTACTCCAGGCCGCAATGCTTGCTCGGGCGTCTGCGTCGAGATTGGTGATTTGGTTCAGAGGTGTTCGGGTTTCAGGCCGGTGTGCTTTGAGATTCTCGCCAACATGCGTGGTCCGATTTCGTCGCGGTTGTGAAATGGGAAAACGTAATCCGGCCAGCCCTCGCGTTTGAGCGTGCGATGAGAACCACGCTGCCGTTTGATCTGCCAACCGATACGCAGCAAGGCGGCCAATACCTGGTTAGCCCGCGTGGCCGGCTATACGCTCATGCCGTTGCAAAGAGCTTCGCAACCGTTTCATCGGCAGCCTGCGGCAGACGTTCACCGTGTTCCAGCCGTTCCGCTAGAACGTGCAAGGCCAAAGCTTCCGCTTTGCGGCGGGCCTCGTCGCGGTCGCTCCCATAAGCCATCACGCCGGGCAGCGGTGGAATCTCCGCCAGCCAGCGGCCATCGGTTTCGCGTTCGAAATCTATTTGAAACATGTCTCTGTCCTCTGCAGTTAGCGGATTATCGCTTACCCCAGGGCGTGATGAAAGCGGGAATCCTGGTACATAACAGCAACTTCCCGTAAATGGCGCCAGAATAAGGGTGAGCACGAGGTTCTGCGCAAACACAGGTTGCTTCCGCCCGAGCGCCGCCGCAGGGAAGCGGCGGCAGGTCAGCCTACCAAGGATGGTTCAGTGAGCATGACGCGTTTAGTTTATTTGGTGCCCGGAGAGGGTGAGGGCCGTGTTTTGATGCGAGCACCGCTCGCATCGGCCCGAACGCCCCGACATGGATGTCGGGGCTGGACTTCGCGCCAGGGGCGAGAAGCGAAGCTTCGAGCGCCCGCACAGGAAGTGCGGGCTGGCTGGCGTGCCAGGGAGGGCTTGGTCGTACGCGGCGTCGATATGATCAATTGGTGCCCGGAGAGGGAGTCGAACCCACACATCTTTAAGGGATACGGGATTTTGAGTCCCGCGCGTCTACCAGTTCCGCCATCCGGGCCAGGGGCGCGCGGCACGGGCCGCGCAAAGGCGCACAGTATAGGGAAATCTTCCCGGGGCCGGAACATTTTTCTGCATGAGTTGCGACTTATTGGCCCGCCCGCGCATCCTAGTATCCATGAGCGGCTCGTTTAATCAGGCGGTGGAGGCCGGAATCCTGGCGCGTGCCTGCGCCGGTGAGCGCGCCGCCCAAGCGCGCCTTTATGAGCAATTCGCCACGGCGGTGTACACGCTCGCCAGCCGGCTGCTGGTAAAGCCCGAACTGGCCGAGGATGCAATGCAGGATACGTTCGTGGAAGTGATGCGCGGTCTGCCGGCCTTCCGCGGCGAGGCGCCGGTGGGCATGTGGATCCGGCGCATCGCGGTGAACCGCTGTCTCATGCAGTTGCGCTCGCCCTGGCTGCGCTACCGCGCGGCGATGCCGCAGGAAGCCGAAGCGCTGCGCCAGGACGACAGCGGCCGCTGGCAGGACGTGCTGGATATGGAACGCGCGCTGGAAGAATTGCCGCAGGCCGCGCGCGCGGTGGTATGGCTGCATGACGTCGAAGGCTACACCCACGACGAGATCGCCCAGTGCATGCGCGCCACACCGAGTTTTTCGAAATCCCAGCTCGCGCGCGCCTATGCGCGCATGCGGCGCTGGGCCGACCTGGAGACGGATGCAAAGCTATGCACGCCAGTGCTGAACAACTGATTGCGCTGCGCGACGGCCAACCGCTCGCCGCCGAAGCGGTGGCGCACGTGCGTGGCTGTGCCGAGTGCGGGCAGGCGCTGCTGCGCTTGTCGGACTGGCGGCAACGCTTGCGCACACTGCCGGCGTTTGAGGCGCCGGAAAACGGCTGGGCTCGGGTAGCTGAACGTCTCGACCAGCCTGCCGGCACAAACCGGGCACGCTGGTTGCCGGTGGCCGGGATCGGCCTCGCGGCCTCACTGGCCGCGGCAGTGGTCCTGGTGGCCTGGCATCCGTGGCCCGCGGAGAACCGCAGCGCCGCGGTGACTGCCGGCGCCGTTGTGGATGCGGCACGTCTGGCGCAACTTCAGGCGCAGTCGCGCTATCTCGAAAACGCGGTGCAGTTCATGAATGCGGACCGCCATCCGAGCATCGTGAATGTCGGCAGCGCCGCCACCGTGGCCGCGCTCGAAGACCGCATCGCGCTGGTGGATTACGCGATCAACAGCACGGCAGCCCGGCCGCAGACCGGAGGGCAGTTGACGCAACTCTGGCAGCAACGCGTGGATTTGATGCAGTCGCTGGTGGCGGTGCGCTACGCACAGGCCTCGGCGGTGACCTGGAATCAATGAACTCATATCGAGGTGTTCCATGAAAATCCTGTTAACCATTGGTTGTGCGCTGGCATTCGCCCCGGCTTTCTCCGTGTATGCGCAGACGAGCGCTGCACCGCAAGCGCAAACGGCCGCACCTACGCAGGCGGCGCAGCGACAGCGCGACCAGCAGAAGCTGCAGCAGGATCAGGAGAAACTCAGACGGGATCAGCAGGCGTTACCGCATAACCAGTCGGTCATCGATCAGGATCTGCAATGGCTGGAACAGGATCAGCGCATGGCGGAGCACGATCAACGGATGGCCGAGCAAAACCAGCAATCCGCGGAACTCGGCCAGCAGCAGTTGGAAAAGCAGATGCAGCAGGCGCGCCACGAGATGGAGCAGGCGGCGCAACGCATGGCGCAGTTGAGCCTGCAGATGCAGGGGCCGATGATGTCGCGCATGTCGCGCATGTTTGATCCTAATCGCGCGGTCCTGGGGGTCAGCATCGCGGAGAATCGCGATGCGAAAGACGCCCGGGGCGTGCGCGTGCTCGCCGTCACACCCGGCGGGCCGGCCGACCAGGCCGGTCTGCAGGCCGGCGACACCCTCACCGTAATCAATGGCACGGCGTTGCGCGCGGGTGCCAAGCAATCCGCGGCCGATGAACTCATGGATTTCATGGACAAGGTTAAACCCGGCGACGCACTCAAGCTCGGCTTCATGCGCAATGGCAAGGCGCACAGCGTTAGCCTGAAGGCCGGCAAATTGTCCGATTACAGTTTTGCTTTTGCCGTGCCTTCGCCGCCGCCCGTGCCCCCGGTCCCGCCGGTGCCCCCGGTTCCACCCCTGCAGCCGGAGAATCTGCGTGCGCTGTTCCCGCCGGGCGTGTGGGGCGCGTGGGGCGACATGCAACTGACGCAACTCACCCCCGGCCTTGGCCAGTATTTCGGCACCGACAAGGGTTTGCTGGTGGTGCGTGCGCCGCGCGATGCAGCGCTCAAGCTCAAGGATGGCGATGTGATTCTGAAGATCGGCGATCGCACGCCTGCCACCCCTGCGGAAGCCATGCGTATTCTCTACTCCTACGCACCCGGAGAGCCGCTCAAGCTGGGCATCCTGCGCAAGGGCAAACCGTTGACGCTCGACGTTATCGCACCCAAAGCCCCGGGCCAGATCGGCGTCTATCGGCCGATGCATTTTTACTTGCGCTAAACCGTACACCGGCCGGATCGGGAACGAAATCTCCGGGTTTGCTACGCTGTGCCGCCTATGCGGCGGCAAGATTTTCATTACGAACTTCCTCCCGAGCTGATCGCGCAGCACCCGTTGGCGGAGCGTACCGCCAGCCGGCTGCTGGTGCTGGACGGGGCGAGCGGTCAGTACACCGACCACATGTTCCGCGAGCTGCCGAAGCTGCTGCGGCCCGAAGACCTGCTGGTGTTCAACGACACGCGGGTGATTCCGGCCCGGCTCTTCGGCCGCAAACCCGGCGGCGGCAAGCTGGAACTGCTGATCGAGCGCATCCTGGATGCGCACACCGCGCTCGCGCAGGCGCGATCCAGCAAGCCGCTGCGCATCGGCATGCAAGTGCGTATTGAGGACGCGACCGATGCTCGGGTCGTTGGCTGCGACGGAGAGTTCTTCCGGGTGGAGTTTTCGGAAGTCACGCTGCCAGAATTCCTGTATCAGCACGGTCATGTGCCGCTACCGCCCTACATCCGGCATGACGACGGCGCCGAGGACCGTGCGCGTTACCAGACGGTGTACGCGCGCGTTCCGGGCGCGGTGGCCGCGCCCACCGCGGGCCTGCATTTCGATCAGGCGCTGCTGGGCAAAATTGCAGACAGCGGCGTGCGGCGCGAGTTCGTGACGCTGCACGTGGGTGCCGGTACATTCCAGCCGGTGCGCGAGGAGGACGTTCTTCAGCACCACATGCACAGCGAACAGGCGTTTGTGTCGCAAGCGGTGTGCGATGCAGTTGCGGAGACCCGCCGGCGCGGCGGACGAGTGGTGGCCGTGGGGACTACGGCGGTGCGGAGCCTTGAAGCCGCCGCCGCAGTCGGTGTCCTCAAGCCTTTCACCGGGGAGACCTCACTCTATATATATCCCGGTTACCGGTTCCAGGTAGTGGATGCGCTCATCACCAACTTCCACCTGCCCGAGTCCACGCTGCTGATGCTGGTGAGCGCCTTTGCCGGCCGCGAACACGTGCTGGCCGCCTACCGCCATGCCGTCGAACAGCGCTACCGGTTTTTCAGTTATGGCGACGCGATGTTTGTGACGCCCATGCCGGGGGCGCTGACGGAGCGCAGTTGAGCGGCCTGTGGCACTATTTCTCGTCATTCCGGCGAAGGCCGAAATCCAGTCTTATATCGAGCGGCCTACGGCCGCATGTATTTTTTAAGAGCGGGTTCCCGCACCCGCGGGCGGGGCACTTTCGTTTCGGCGAAAGTGCCCAAACCCATTCCCCCGGAGCGCGGGTCGCGGAAACCGCGACTGCCCTGTGCGCTTCCTTCGCTGTGGAGTCCCGCCGACAGGCCATCCATGGCCTGACGGCGGGAGCGCGAACATCCTGTTCGTGCCCCTTCGGGCTAACCTTGCTCAGTCCAGTGCTCGGCTCGCGCTACGGGTATTTAGAGCAAGACACCGGCACCAGGCGCTTTTTGCTCTTCGTAAACCCGTGGAGTCCGCCGAGTCTCGCAGCCCTGTGAGGGCGAGAAGCGCAGCTTCGAGCGCCCGCCCTTTGGGCGGGGTGAAGTCAGGATGACGAACCGGTGCAGCGGGCCAGGTGGCCCGTCTGCACCGCCCCGAGCCGGGCGAGAAACGAGGGCACGCGGCTGAAACCGAATGGTCGTCCATTCGGTTTCAGACAAGCGCGGAATCCCCGGGGCGACTTCCTTTGGGTACTTTCCTTGTTCGTACAAGGAAAGTACCTCGTAGTAGGGGCGCGAAAGCCCCGCCTAATTTAAACTCTCCGAATGAAATTTGACTTGTTGCACACGGACGGCGCCGCGCGCCGCGGGCGCATGACGTTTGACCGCGGGACGGTCGAAACCCCCGCCTTCATGCCGGTGGGCACCTACGGCACGGTGAAGGCGATGACACCCGAGGAGCTGCGCGAGGTGGGCGCGGAGATCATTCTCGGCAACACCTTTCATCTGATGCTGCGGCCAGGCACGGAAATCGTCCGTGCCCACGGCGGTTTGCACGAGTTCATGCACTGGTCTGGGCCGATCCTTACTGACTCCGGCGGTTTCCAGGTATTTAGCTTGGCGGAGTTGCGCAAGGTCACGGAGGAGGGTGTGAGTTTCCAGTCGCCGGTGAACGGCGACACGGTGTTCCTGAGTCCCGAAGATTCCATCCGCGTGCAGCACGAGTTGGATGCGGACATCATCATGGTGTTCGACGAGTGCACTCCCTACCCGGCGAGTGAGGCTGAGGTCCGTGAGTCCATGGAGCTTTCGTTGCGCTGGGCGCGCCGCTGCAAGACGGCGCACCGCGATCATCCGGCCGCGCTGTTCGGCATTGTGCAGGGCGGCGTGTTCCCGGAGCTGCGGCGCGCCTCGCTGGCGGAACTGAAGGACATCGGCTTCGACGGCTATGCGCTCGGCGGTCTGGCCGTCGGCGAGAGCGAGTCCGAACGCCTCGCGGTGCTGGACCTGTTAGCAGGGGAACTGCCGGCCCAACGGCCGCGCTATCTGATGGGTGTGGGTACGCCCGAGGATCTGGTCAAGGCCGTGGCCCGCGGTATGGACATGTTCGATTGCGTGCTGCCCACGCGCAACGCCCGCAACGGCCATCTGTTCACGCGCCACGGGGTGCTGCGCATCCGCAACAGCGAGCACCAGGCGGACACCCGGCCCATTGACGAAAGCTGCGGCTGCTATACGTGTCGGCACTACAGCCGCGCGTATCTGCGCCATCTGGACAAGTGCGGCGAGATTCTGGCGCCGCGCCTCATGACCCTGCACAACCTTTATTACTATCAGTGGCTCATGGCCGAGATGCGTGCGGCGCTTGATGCCGGGCGATTTGGTGCATTTGCCGTGGATTTCCTCGCCAACGCGCAGCAAATCCCTGTGTCTATGCCATAATGCGCGCCGCCGCGGCGGACCCCACTGGGCGGCCGCCCGGCGGATTTACCCGCTGTTTCAAAACCCGAATCCAGGATTGCCCATGAGCTTCTTCATATCAAACGCCTACGCCGCCGGCGCACCGGCGCCGCAGCAGGGTGGCGGCGAATACATCACCATCATCATCTTTGTCGTGCTGATCGCGTTCTTCTGGTTTTTCCTGATCCGACCGCAGCAAAAGCGCCAGAAGGACCATCAGAAGATGCTGTCCGCCATCGGCAAGGGTGACGAGGTGATAACCAGCGGGGGAGTGCTCGGGCGGGTTACGGAACTCGGCGATCAGTTCATGACGCTGCAAGTCGCCAAGGGCGTGGAATTGCGCATCCAGCGCCAATCCGTGACCGCGGTCATGCCCAAGGGCACACTCAAGAATTTCTAAACTGCGGCCGATTCGCACATGCTTAACCGCTATCCAGTCTGGAAAAACATCCTTGTCATTCTGGTGACCGTGGCGGGCATCCTGATCGCGCTGCCGAATCTTTACGGCGACGATCCGGCGGTGCAGGTTTCGCAGAACAACGGAACGGTCACCGAGGCCACGACCACCCAAGTGGAGCAGGCACTGGACGCGGCCAAGCTGCCGTACACGTCGGCGGTGCTCGACGACAACCGGCTGCTGGTGCGTTTCGATACCCCCGACACCCAATTGCAGGCACTGGACACGATTACCAAGGCGCTGGGCAATCAGTACTCGGTAGCCCTGAATCTGGCGCCGCGCACACCGGCATGGATGCGCGTGCTGGGTTTGAGACCCATGGCCAAGGGCCTGGACCTGCAAGGCGGCGTGCACTTTCAGATGCTGGTGGATTTGAATGCCGCGATTCAGACCAAGCTGCAGCGTGACGCCGCCGACATCCGCAGTACCATGCGCCAACAGTTGATTCGCTATGAGGACGTGGCGCTTACCGGGGAAAACATCAACATGCAGTTGCGCACGCCGGACGACGTGACGCGTGCCAAACAATTGCTGAGCAGCCAATTCCAGGAACTCGCCGTCACCACCGGCAGCCAGCCGAACACGTTGGTAGCGGTCATTGATCCCAAGCAGTTGCAGGCGCTGCGCCAGACCGCGGTCGAGCAGAACATGACCGTGCTGCGCAACCGCGTGAACCAGTTGGGTGTGGCCGATCCGGTGGTGCAGCAGCAGGGCGGCAACAGCATCGTGGTGGAACTGCCCGGCGTGCAGGACACCGCGCGCGCCAAGGAAATCCTCGGCGCTATCGCCACTATCGAATTCCGGCTGGTGGATCCGACGGCCAATCCGATGTTGGCGCAGCAGACCGGCCACGTTCCACTTGACGATCAACTGTTCAAGGACAAGGCCGGCAATCCGGTGCTGTTGCGGCGCGACGTGATCGTCACCGGCGACCAGCTGGTGGATGCCTCGTCAGGTTTTGATCAACAGAATGGTTTGCCGGACGTCAACGTGTCGCTGAATTCCGCCGGCGCCAGCAAGATGGGCGATGTGACGCGCGAGAACCTCGGCAAACCCATGGCGGTGCTGTACATCGAAACCAAGACCGAGAGCACCACTGTCAACGGCAAGACCGTGCCGGTACACAAGAAGACCTACACGGTCATCAACGTGGCCACCATCCAGGGCATCTTCAGCGGGCGTTTCCAGATCACCGGCCTGCAGCAGCAGGAAGCGCAGAACCTGGCCTTGCTGCTGCGTGCGGGTTCGCTCGCGGCGCCCATGGACATTGTGCAGGAGCGCACGGTCGGCCCGAGTCTCGGTCAGGAAAACATCCGCCAGGGTTTCCATGCCGCGCTGCTGGGCTTCCTGCTGGTGGTGATCTTCATCGGCCTGTACTACAAGACTTTCGGCGTGATCGCCGACCTCGCGGTGATCATGAATCTGGTGCTGACTGTGGCACTGTTATCGCTGATTCAGGCAACCCTGACATTGCCCGGCATCGCCGGCATCGCCTTGACGCTCGGCATGGGCGTGGACGCCAACGTGCTGATCAACGAGCACATCCGTGAAGAGGTGCGCGCGGGCAACACGCCGCAGGCCGCGATTCATGCCGGTTACAAGCGCGCCTTCGCCACCATCGTGGACGCGCACGTCACTACGCTCACCGCCGCGGTCATGCTGTTCCTGTTCGGCGCCGGTCCGGTCAAGGGCTTTGCCGTGACCCTGTCGCTCGGCATTCTCACCTCGCTGTTCACCGCCATCATGGGCACGCGTTCCATCGTCAACTGGATTTACGGCGGCCGCAACCTCAGCAAGCTGCCGGTGTAGGGGCGCGCCATGGAATTTTTCCACAACGTTCCGCACATCAACTTCCTGGGGCTGCGCAAGTTCACGTTTGCGTATTCCATCATCGTGCTCATCATCGCGGTGGTGTCGCTGTCCATCCACGGCCTGAATTTCGCGGTGGATTTCACCGGCGGCGTCACCGTGCAGGTCAGCTATCCGCAGACCGCCAATCTGCAGCAGATCCGCGGCACGCTCTCCGCGGCCGGCTACAAGGACGCCATCGCGCAGAGCTACGGCACGCCGCGCGAGGTTCTGATCCGCCTGCAACCCAAGAAGGGCGTATCCGGCAAGGACACCGGCAACGCGGTCATGGCGCTGCTGCAGAAGGACGTACCGCAGGTGCGTCTGGAGCAGGTGAACTTCGTCGGCCCCGAAGTGGGACGCGATCTGGCCACCAAGGGCACGCTGGCGTTCGTCCTCACGCTCGTCGGTATCCTGCTTTACATCATCTTCCGGTTCGAATGGCGGCTCGCCGTCGGCGGCGTGCTCGCCACGCTGCACGACGTGGTGTTCGTGGTGGGGTTTTTCTCGGTGTTTCATCTGGAATTCGATCTGAACGTGCTGGCCGCGGTGCTCGCCGTCATGGGCTATTCGGTGAACGATACCGTGGTGGTCTTCGACCGCATCCGCGAGGACTTCCGCATCATGCGCAAGGGCACGCCCATCGAGATCATCAACCTCGCCGTCAACCAGACGCTGTCGCGTACCATCATCACCTCGGGCACCACGCTGCTGGTGGTGATCGCGCTGCTGATCCTCGGCGGCCCGGTGCTGCACGGTTTCTCCGTGGCGCTGCTGGTCGGCATCATCGTCGGTACCTATTCCTCGATCTACATCGCGAGCGCCATCGCGCTGGTATTGGGTGTGAGCAAGAAGGATCTGATGGTCAGGGTTAAGGAAGAAAAACACGTGGATGACATGCCGTAAGCAAGGTTTTGTATTCCAAAAATACAAAAGGCGCTGTTGGCGCCTTTTCTGTTTTTGAAATACCCATTGTCCGCTCTCTCCCTTGTGGGAGAGGTTAGGGTGAGGGGGCTTTCTTGGCGTCCTTTCTCTTGGGGGAGCGGTTAAGGTAAGTGGGCTTGCGTCATTCCGGCGAATGCCGGAATCCAGATCTTGAATGGGAAGGCGCCCTGGCGGCGCCTTCACTTTTTGTGCGGCTTCGCCGCGTGAATAGAAAGCGGGGTTTCGCCCCCGCACGACGAGCCTATTTTCTTTGCTCGTCCAAATAAAATAGGCGAAAAGAAAGGACGCCCCCGGATGCCGACCCTTCGGGCTGCCCTGTGCGTGCTGCCGGCCGGGCTGCAAGCAGCCCAGCGTTCGGCGGAGCGAAGCAGTGCTTCGCTTTCTTCCGCCTCACCCCTCGCTCGGGGCTTCGCAGACGGCACATCCCTGTGCCGCTGCGAAATCTCGCCATCCTGGCTTCGCCCGTGCTGCGCACGGCCTCTTTCCTGCGCTCCGCTCCTGCTTCGCTTGGAAACTGGGCACGCCATCCCTGGCATGCCCGCTCGATGCTTCGCATCTCGCCCTCGCTCAGTCCAGTGCTCGGCGGCATCCAAGGGGTATTTACAAGATCGACAAATTAACCCGTGCGCAATTGATATCTGATCAGAAATGGCTAGCCTCTTCCTCTTTGTGGCCGCATAGATCGACAAAAAATCACTAGGAGCTCCAGTCAATTTCGTGCACACATTGAAAATTTGGAACTTGCTGGTCTGCCGTGCCTCTAATAACTGGAAGCCGCATTCACCGTGCTGCAACTTGTCTCCATCTTTTAGTCAAGTCAGCTGTGGCTGGCTGCGGCGTAGCCTCGAACAGTCATGAGGAGGATCGCAGTATGGACATTAAACCCGAACAAATTGCCGCAGCCAGAGCGTCAAAGCGCAATGACCTGCATATGGAGATGCGCAAAGTCGTGGCGCTGGAGTTGATTGCCGATACCCTTGAGGCCATCCGGCTGGATATTGCAGACGTGATCAATTCCAAAACAGCGGATGCCAAATTGATCCGTCGCAGCGGTACTTGAAGGCAGAGCTCCCGGTAATGCCGCTTTTCGCTGGATGTCCAGACGGGATTTTCGGATCTTGTCGCTAGCGAGTAGTCAGTAACTGTTTGAATTCTTCCGCCATTGCCTTGAAGAGTTTTTCTCCGCCGACCAGGATGTCGCCGTCTTCCGGCACGCCCAGGGTGCCGTCGAAATGGCCCACCAGCCCGCCAGCTTCCTGAATTAACAAGACGCCGGCAGCGATATCCCAGGGTTTCAGGTCCATTTCCCAGAATCCATCGAGGCGGCCGGCGGCGACGTAGGCGAGGTCCTGCGCGGCCGAGCCGGCACGGCGCAGGCCCGCGGTCTGGCGCGCCATGACTTCGAACATGCGCATATACAGTTCGAGATTCTGGTTTTCACGGAAGGGAAAACCGGTGCCGATGAGCGCACCTTCGAGGGTTTTCTGCTGACTTACGCGGATGCGCTTGTCGTCGAGCTGCGCACCGCCGCCGCGGCTGGCGGTGAACAGTTCCTGGCGCATGGGATCGTACACCACGGCGTGTTCCAGCCGGCCGCGGTGTTTGACCGCAACGGAGACCGAGAATACCGGAAAGCCATGCAGGAAATTGGTGGTACCGTCGAGCGGATCAATGATCCACTGGAATTCGCTGTTGCCGGAGTGCGTGCCGCTTTCCTCGGCGAGAATCGCGTGATCCGGATGGGCCTTGCGGATGGTGTAGATAATTTCGTCTTCGGCCAGTCTGTCCACTTGGCTGACGAAGTCGTTGTGTTCCTTGGCCTTGACGACCAGCCGGTCCACGCGGCCGAGATGGCGCACGATGATGTCACCGGCTTTACGCGCGGCGGTGACCGCGATGTTCAACAAGGGATGCATGACAAACTCCGCAGGCGGCACAGCGGCCGGATTCTGGTTAAGAAGCGGCCCGAGGCGCAGGCCGAGGGGCCCCCTGCTTAATTTGGGGGATCGGCCCGCCGGTGGGACGCCGGCGAGCGCATCAAATCGCTTCGTGCAATCATCCACACAAGTGTTATGCAGGCACTGCGACGAGCGATGATCCATCTCGCCGCGGGCCGCGCGGGCGCGGCAGGGCGCGTAGAATAACAGAAGCCCACACGCCTCTCCATAAACATGCCGCGTCATATCCGTATCGTACTGGTGGAACCCAGCCATCCGGGCAACATCGGCGCCGCAGCGCGTGCCATGAAAACCATGTGCCTGGATGCGCTGGTGCTGGTGCGTCCTACACGCTTTCCGGATGCCGAAGCCAACGCGCGCGCTTCAGGTGCGCTCGATGTTTTGCGCCAGGCGCGCGTGGTGGATACGCTGGACGACGCGCTGCAGGGCTGCGCGCTGGTCGCGGGCACGAGTGCGCGGCGGCGTGACCTCGGTCCGCCGGCGATCACTCCGCGCGCGTGCGCGGCCAAGTTATGCGAAACCCCACCCGACACCGACGTTGCGCTGCTGTTCGGCCGCGAGCGCACCGGCCTGACGAACGAGGAACTTGAGCGTTGCCATTTCCTGGTGCACATTCCCGCGAACCCCGAATACAGTTCGCTCAATCTGGCCGCGGCGGTGCAGATCCTGGCCTATGAACTGCTGCTGGCGCGCGGAAGTGCGCCGGCGACCACGGATGACACGGCATCGCCCGCTAGCGCCGAGGAGATGGAGGGCCTGTACACGCATCTGGAGTCCGCCGCGATCGCAAGCGGCTTTCTCGATCCGCAGCAACCCAAGCAACTCATGCGCCGGCTGCGTCATCTGTACAATCGCGCACAGCCCGACCGGACCGAAATCAACATCCTGCGCGGTTTGCTCACCGCGCTGCAGCACGCGAAGCGCGGGTGAATGTCGGGGGCAGGTATAATGGCCGCTGAATCATGAGCATTTTTCTCGACCATAACGCCACCACACCGCTTGATCCGCGCGTGCTGGACGCCATGCTGCCGCTGTTGCGTGGTACGCACGGTAATCCCGCGAGCGTGCACCGCTTCGGGCGCGATGCGCGCGTGGCACTGGACCGGGCGCGTGCCCAGGTGGCGGCGCTGGTCAATGCCGAGCCGCCGCAGGTGGTTTTCACCGGCGGCGGCACCGAGGCCGACAATCTCGCGCTGCGCGGTGTATGCCATGGCACACCGCGCGGGTGCCTGCTGGTGAGCGCGATTGAGCACGCGGCGATTCAGGAAACGGCCGACACGCTGGCCAAGCAGGGCTGGCAGGTGGAGCGCATTCCGGTGGACAACGAGTGCCGCCTGGATCTGCGCGCCCTCGAAAAAGCGCTCGAAGGCGGCACACGTCTGGTGTCCGTCATGCTGGCCAACAACGAGACCGGCGCAATTCAGGACGTGCATGCCGCGGCCGGATTCGCGCACGCCCGCGCTGCGCTGTTGCACACCGATGCAATTCAGGCGGCCGGCAAGATGGCGGTGGATTTTGCGGCGCTGGGAGCTGACCTGATGGTGCTCTCGGCGCACAAGTTGAACGGCCCGCGCGGCGTGGGCGCGCTGATCCGCAACCGGCGCGTGGATCTTGCTCCGCAGATAACCGGCGGCGGCCAGGAACAGGGATTGCGCGGCGGCACCGAGGACCTCGCTGGCATCGTCGGCTTCGGTGCGGCGGCGGAGCTGGCGCGCCAGGAATTGGACGCGCGCATCCGGCAAATGCAAACGCTGCGCGAACAGCTGGAAGCGGGATTGAATCGACTACCCGGCGTGCGGATTTTCGCCGCACACGCGGAGCGCCTGCCGAATACCGTGCAATTCGGCATCGAGGGTTACGTCGGCGAATGGCTGGTGATGGAACTGGACCGGCGCGGCTTCGCAGTCTCAAGCGGGTCCGCCTGTCATAGCGCCAGCGGCCGCCCCAGCCATGTGCTGCTCGCCATGGGCTGCAATGAGATCGCAGCGCGCGGTGCGGTGCGCGTGAGCCTGGGCGCGGAGAACAGTGCAGACGACATTGACGCGCTGCTGGCGGCGCTTGGCGCGATCACGGCCCGACGCCGCGGGGCCGTAGCGCTGGCGTGAACTACTTTGGGGGAAACATGATCGAAAAAACCATATATCTCGATTACGCGGCCACCACGCCGGTGGATGCGCGCGTGGCGCAGAAAATGGCCGGCTTTCTGACCTGCGAGGGCCTGTTTGCCAATCCCGCTTCGGCCCACGCTCCCGGCCGCAAGGCGCGCGGCGCGGTTGAGCAGGCGCGCGTGCAGGTGGCGGTGCTGGTGAACGCCGAGCCCGGCGAAATCATTTTTACGTCCGGCGCCACCGAGTCCGACAATCTGGCGATCAAGGGCGCGGCGCATTTCTATCGCGACAAGGGCCGGCACATGGTGACTTCGCGGATCGAACACAAGGCGGTGCTGGACACCTGCAAACAGCTGGAGCGCGACGGTTTTGAAGTCACTTATATAAAGCCGAATGCCGACGGGCTGATCGAGCCGCAGGCGGTGGCTCAGGCTCTGCGCCCGGATACCGTGCTAGTCTCGATCATGCACGTCAACAATGAAATCGGCACGGCAAATGACATCGCCGCTATCGGTGCCATCGCGCGTGCGCATGGCGTCTGGTTTCACGTGGATGCGGCGCAGAGTGCCGGCAAGCTGCCCATCGACCTCAAGCAAATGCCGGTGGACCTGATGTCGTTTTCGGGACACAAGGTTTACGGGCCGAAGGGCATCGGCGCGCTGTATGTACGCAGCCAGCCGCACATCAATCTCGATCCGCTGATCCACGGCGGCGGACATGAACACGGTTTGCGTTCCGGCACGCTGGCCACGCACCAGATCGTGGGCATGGGCGAGGCCTATCGCATCGCGCGCGAAGAAATGCAGAAGGATGTAGCGCATTGCAGCGCGCTGCGTCAGCAATTGTGGCAGGCACTGCATGCCGCGGTGCCGGAAGCATTGTTGAACGGGCATCCGAACCAGCGAGTGTGCGGCATCCTCAACGTGGGCTTCCCCGACATCGAGGGCGAAAGTCTGCTGTTCGCCTGTCATGGCCTCGCGGTGTCCAGCGGTTCGGCCTGCACCTCGGCCGACAAGGTACCCTCGTTCGTGCTGCGCGCACTGGGCCGCGATGACCAGCTTGCCGGCAGCAGCATCCGCTTCAGCGTCGGGCGCTTCACTACCAGCGAAGAAGTGCAGACGGCCGCGCACATCGTGAGTGAGGAATACCATCGCCTGCGGGAACTCGCGCCCGCGGCCGGTTGAGCCATGCCAGATCCATTTGCCTCCTACAGCGACGCGGTGCGGGCGCATTTCCGCACGCCGCGCAATGCCGGACGGTTTGCAGCCGGCGATGAACGGATTCTCGCGGGCAGCGCTGGCCAGCGCCGTCACGGCCGGGAAGTGGAGTTCCAGTTGCAACTCACAGCCGAAGGCAGGATCAGCGATTGCCGCTATCGCGTGTACGGCTGTCCTGCGACGATCGCGTTGTGCTCGCTCACCAGCGAAGCGCTCAAGGGCGGCACACCGGCCGAAGCTGCGGGCTTCAGCGTGGTGACGTTGGCGGAGCAGCTTGGCCTGCCGGCGGAGAAGCGCGCTGCGGCCGTTACCGTGGAAGACGCTGTGCGCAATGCCGTGGGGCGCTACAATGGTGCGTCGGTAATACCGCTGTCGGTTCCGCAAATACAGGCTTGAACATGGCCATTACTTTGACCGATTCCGCCGCCCGCCGGGTGCAAAGCTACCTCGAGAAGCGCGGCGGTTTCGGCCTGCGCCTGGGGGTGAAGAAAACCGGCTGCTCGGGTTTTGCCTACGTGGTGGACTACGCCGACACCGCCGGTCCCGAAGATGTCGTGTTCGAGCAGCACGGCGTGAAGGTGCTGGTGAGCCGCGAGAACCTGCCGCTGCTCGACGGCACGTGCGTGGATTTCATCCGCAAGGGGCTGAACGAGTCGTTCCAGTTCGACAACCCCAACGTCAAGGATGCCTGCGGCTGCGGCGAGAGCTTCACGGTTTAACCCCCGGTTTTTCAGCGATTTACCCCGCCTTTTCGTTGCCTGAACCGGTCCGCAGCCGGTAAACTTACGCGCTTGAACGTGCCGGATTTTCGCAGCGCAGTTCGGGCGCGGTCGGCATCCTCTCACCCCCCGTCTGGAGTCGTGTTTGTGGCTATCGAGCGCACCCTGTCCATCGTCAAGCCGGATGGCGTGGCCAAGAACATCATCGGTGAAATCTACACCCGCTTCGAAAAGGCCGGGCTGCGCATCGTCGCGGCGCGCATGCTGCATCTGAGCCGCACCCAGGCCGAGGCTTTCTATGCGGTGCACCGCGCGCGACCGTTCTTCAAGCCGCTGGTGGAATTCATGATTTCCGGGCCGGTGATGGTGCAGGTGCTGGAAGGCGAGAACGCCATCCTCAAGCATCGCGAGGTCATGGGGGCCACCGATCCCCAGAAGGCCGTGCCCGGCACCATTCGACGCGACTTTGCCCGCAGCGTAGATGAAAACGTGGTGCACGGTTCCGATGGGGCGGAAACCGCGCGCCATGAAATCAGCTTCTTTTTTGCCGATCTGGATCTCTGTCCGCGGACTCGCTGAGGACACATGGCGGCCACCCCATCCAAAACCAATCTGCTCGGGCTGGAACGTCCGGAGCTGGAAAAGTTTTTCTCTGCATTGGGCGCCAAGCCGTTTCACGCGCGCCAGGTGATGCAGTGGATGTACCAGCGCGGCGTCGCCGATTTCGAGGCCATGACCGACCTCGGCAAGTCGTTGCGCACCCGCCTCAAGGAGTGTGCCGCAATTAGTCTGCCGCCGGTGTTTGCCGACCAGCTTTCCGCGGACGGCACGCGCAAGTGGCTGCTGGGCGTGGACGCGTTCAACAGCATTGAAACTGTCTTCATCCCCGAAGGCGACCGCACGAGCAATGATGATGCAATAGCGGATGTTGCGCCGACTGATTTCCCGGATGCCGCGACTGCGGTCGCAAGCGACCCACCGGCGGTCCGATCCCCTGAAAGGGGCTCCTCGGCCAGCGCCTCGGGTCGCGACCGCGCTGTTGGCGATGAAGCAATAGCGGAAATTGAACTGGCTGCACTCGCAACTCCTGCGACTGCGGCCGCATGCGCCCCACCGGCGGGCCGATCCCCCAAAGGGGGCCCCTCGGCCAACGCCTCGGGTCGCTACCGCGGTACCTTGTGCATCTCTTCGCAGGTCGGCTGCGCCATGAACTGCAGCTTCTGCGCCACCGGCAAACAGGGATTCAACCGCAACCTCACGAGCGCGGAAATCATCGCGCAGGTGCTGGTCGCACAGCGCGCGCTCGGCGCGGAGCGTCCGATCACCAACGTGGTGTTCATGGGCATGGGCGAGCCGCTGGCGAATTACCGCAACGTGCTGCCGGTGTTGCGCATCCTGCTGGACGACTTCGGCTACGGCCTGTCCAAGCGGCGCGTGACCGTGAGCACGTCGGGTCTGGTGCCAAATCTCGACAAGCTCGCGCGCGACTGCGACGTGGCATTGGCGGTGTCGCTGCATGCGCCCGACGATGCCTTACGCGATGAACTCGTGCCCATCAACCAGGTGCACCCGCTTGCCGAGCTCATGGCCGCGTGCCGGCGCTACGTGGCCAACAAGGATCGCAGCCATGTACACGTCACCTTCGAATACGTGATGCTGGAAGGCGTCAATGACAACCCGGAGCAGGCGCGCGCACTGGCGGCGCTGGTGCGCGACATTCCCTGCAAGGTCAATCTGATTCCGTTCAATTCTTTCCCCGGAACGAACTACCGGCGCTCGCCGCAGGCGGTGATTGACCGCTTCGGCGAGTACCTGTGGCGTCAAGGCATCGTCACCATCACGCGCCGTACGCGCGGCGAGGATATTGATGCCGCCTGCGGCCAGCTGGCCGGGCAGGTGCAGGACCGGATTCGCCGTGCCGAACGGCGGCCAAGCTCAATGGAGGCGCTGGCATGAATATACGGATTGCAGGCGGAGTTGCGGTGTTGCTTGCGGCTGGATTGCTGGCGGCGTGCGTCAGTTCGTCCTCGGCGCCGGGCGACAAGGTGTCATTGCAGCAGGCCTCACAATTCAACGTGGAGCTGGGGGTTGCCTATCTGCAGCAGGGCCGGCGCGATCTGGCGATGGAGAAGCTGCAGCTGGCACTCAAGCAGGATTCCGACAATGCCAATGCCTACATGGCGCTCGGGCTGTTGTACAACAGCACCGGCGACACGCAACGCGCGGACGAGAATTTCCGCACCGCCTTGCGCAAGGCGCCGGATAATCCGCAAACCCAGAACAACTACGCGGTGTTCCTGTGCCAGCACGGCAAGCCGCAGGAATCCGAACAGTATTTCCTCAAGGCCGCGGAGAATCCGCTGTATCCCACGCCGGAGGCGGCCTATACCAACGCCGGCGTGTGCGCCAACAAGATTCCCGACCAGGCCGCAGCTGCACAGTATTTTCGCCGCGCGCTGGCCATCAATCCGAATTTTCCTGACGCGCTCTACCAGATGGCGCGCATGAGTTACGAGCAGAAACACTATCTGGAGGCGCGCGCTTTCATCGAACGTTTCACTTCGGCTTCCCCCAGGCCGCGGCCGGAAGTGTTGCTGCTCGGCGCGCGCACGGAGCGCGCCCTCGGCAACCAGCAGGCCGCCGTCAAGTACGCCAGGCAACTGATCAGGCAATTCCCCGAATCTCCCGAAGCGCAGCAGCTCACTCAGAGTGATCTCAATGGCACAGGATCCGGCTGACCGGCCTGCCGGCGGCGGCAGTCTCGGCGAAGAATTGCGCACCGCGCGTGAGGCGCGGCACCTCACGCTGCACAAGGCCGCCCAGGAAATGCACGTGGGCGACGAGATCCTCCAGCGACTGGAAGCGGACGATTACGCTGCGCTCGGTGCGCCGATTTTCGTGCACGGACACCTGCGCAATTACGCGCGTCTGCTGGGTCTGCCGCCCGACGAGGTTCTGGCCAAATACGATCAGGCCTCAGGCAGACTGGCGCCGCCTCCGCTGGTTACCCAGCGCACCGATCACATGGGCAGGATGTGGCGCGGCGTCGGCCTGCCGGCTTCCTCCATCGCGGTGATCGTGGTGCTGGTGGTGCTGGCAGTGGTGTGGTGGCGGCATCAAGCGCCGAACCCCGCGCTGCCTGCCGTCGCACAGAGCGCCACGCCGGCCAGTGTGCAGTTGTCGCCGGGCGCCGGCTCCACGGCCAGCGTGCCTGCGCTGCGGCCGAGCGCCGCCGCTGAGGAAGCGCGCAGCACAGCATCGCGCGAGAGTGAAATCGTCCGTCCCGCCGGGCAGAACGTGAACGCGGCGGGTAGCGCACGCGTGCAACGGGCGCCGCTGAAATCCGCGGTCGGCGAACGCGCGGCGGGCAACGTTTCGTTGACCGAGCCGGGAGTGGCGCCCGCGATGCTGGCGCACGTAAAGTTCAGCGTGCATGAGGCTTCCTGGATCGAGGTGTATGATGCGGCCGGCAAACGCCTGTACTACAGCCTGGTGCCTGCCGGCGACAACATCGAGATCAGCGGCTTGGGTCCTCTGCAGGTGTTTCTCGGCAATGCTCCGGGTGTCAGCATTGAATTCGACGGCAAGGCGTTCAACCAGGATCCATTTATCCAGCCGAACACCAATACCGCGCGCTTCACTCTCGGGAGTGGCGCGGGTACCGGCAAGCCCGGCGGCTGACCGCGCATGCGTTGCTGATTTTTCGGGGTTTCCCTTGAGCGAGCTGATTCCGCCCATCCGCGGCATGAACGACATCCTGCCGGACGCCACGCCGCGCTGGCATCAGCTGGAAAGCGTGACGCGCAAGGTGCTGGGTGCGTATGGCTACCGCGAGATGCGCGTGCCCATCGTGGAGAAGACCGAGTTGTTTGCGCGCTCCATCGGCGCAGTCACCGATATCGTTGAAAAGGAGATGTACAGCTTCGAGGATCGCAATGGCGAGCATCTCACGCTGCGCCCCGAAGCTACCGCCGGGATGGTGCGTGCCGGCCTCAGCAATGGCCTGCTTTACAACCAGGTGCAGCGCTTGTGGTGCCACGGACCGATGTTCCGGCACGAGCGCCCGCAGAAGGGCCGCTACCGGCAGTTTCATCAGGTGGACGTCGAGGCCTACGGTCTGAGCGGCCCGGACATAGACGCGGAACTCAACATCATGCTGGCACGCCTGTGGAAGGCGTTGGGCGTGAGCGCGCTGGAGCTGCAGATCAACACGCTGGGGACTCCGGACACGCGTCAGCGCTACCGCAAACTGCTGGTGGATTATTTCCGGCAGCATCTGGACGCGCTCGACGAGGACAGCCGCCGCCGCCTCGATACCAACCCGCTGCGCGTGCTGGACAGCAAGGTGGCGGAAACGCGCGCAGTGGTGCAGGGCGCGCCGAGTCTCCTGGATCATCTGGACGCGGAGTCGCAGGCGCATTTTGCGGAGTTCCAGCGGCTGCTGGATGGCGCCGGCATCCGCTACCGCATCAACCCGCGGCTGGTGCGCGGCCTGGATTACTACACGCGCACGGTGTTCGAGTGGGTGACCACGCGGCTCGGTGCCCAGGACGCGGTGTGTTCCGGTGGCCGTTACGACGGCCTGGTGGAACACCTTGGCGGGAAGCCCACGCCCGCCATCGGTTTCGCCATGGGCATGGAGCGCATGGTCGCGTTGATGGAAGCGGAGGGTGTATCCGCACCGGATGCCGCGCCGCACGCTTATCTGGTGCGCGTGGGTGTGGAGGCCGAACGCGCCGGGCTGCAGCTCGCGGAACAGTTGCGCTCGGCACTGCCGGGACTGCGCCTGCTCATGGATTGCAGCGGTGGCGATTTCGGCAAACAGTTGAAGCGTGCCGACAAGAGCGGCGCGCGCGTGGCGCTGGTGCTGGGCGACAATGAAGCCCGCAAGCACGAGGTCGGGTTCAAGCCGCTGCGCAATACGACCGAGCAGATGAGCATTTCCTGGGAGCTGGCGGCGGCGCGTCTGGCGGCGTGGGTGCAGTGAACGACTTCGACAGCGTGAATACCTTGAATTGACAGCGGGAGCAGCGTGTGGACGAATTTCTTTCGGATCAGGAGCAGGTTGAGCGCATCAAGAAATGGTGGCTGGACAACTGGAAGTCCATCCTCGCGGGCATCATCATCGCGCTCATCATCATCTTTGGCTGGCGTTACTGGCAGCATCGCACCCAGGTGCGCAGCCTGACCGCGTCCGCCATGTACAACCAGATGGGTGCGTTGCTGACCGAGGCGCAGGGGCCGCAGGCGCTGGAGCTTGCCAATCAACTGGTGAACAACTACGCCGATACGCCGTATGCGGCGCAGGCGGCGCTGGCCATGGCCCAGTACGACGTCGGCACCAACAAACCCGACGACGCCATGCAGATGCTCGACTGGGTCATCAACCACAGCAAGGATGACGGCTTGAAGTTGCTGGCGCGTCTGCGCATGGCGCGCGTCAAACTCTCGGTGGGCGATCCGAATGCGGCGCTGGCGGCGCTCGCGGGCGTTGCGGCCGCCGGATTTACCCCGCTGTATGACGAAGCGCGCGGTGACGCCTATGTGAAACTGGGCGAAACCTCGCAGGCGCGCACGGCTTATCAAAGCGCCCTGCAGGCCTGGACTCCGCAGCTTGGAGACAAATCGCTGCTGCAGATGAAACTCGATGCGCTCGGCGGCACCGCGCCGGCCGCCGCGAGCGCCGCGCAAGCACCGGCCGCTCAATCCGGAGCCAAACAACCGTGAAAAAAATATTCTGGTTCGTATTACTGGTGATGCCGCTGGCGGCTTGTGTCAGCAACAACGTGGAACCACCAGCTCCGCTGGTGGCGTTCACGCCCGGCGTGAAAGTCGAGCGTCTATGGAGCGCTTCGGTCGGATCCGCCGATGCGATATTGCGCCTGGGCATCGTCGCCGCGAGCGACGGTGTCAACGTGTATGCCGCGGATCGCGGCGGCGACGTATACGCATTTTCCCTCAAGTCCGGGAAGCGTCTGTGGCGCACCGAGACCAAATTGCCGTTGTCCGGCGGTCCCGGAGTGGGCGGCGGACTGGTAGTGGTCGGTGCAAGCGACGGCACGGTCGTGGCGCTGGACGCCGCGAATGGCAGTCAGGCATGGAAGGCCACGGTCAACGGCGCGGTGCTTGCGAGTCCCGCGGTCAGCACGCAAGCCGTGATCGTGCACACCAGTGACGGCCACATCGTGGCGCTGTCGGTGGCCGCGGGGCAGCCGCTGTGGAGCGTATCGCGCGACGTGCCGAATCTGACCTTGCGCGGTTCCGGCGCACCGCTGATTGTGGGCGGCACCGTGCTGCAGGGTATGGCGACCGGCCAGTTGCTGGCGCTGAACCTGAGTGACGGCAGCCAGCGCTGGCTTGCCACCATTTCCGCAGCCACGGGCAGCAACGAACTGACGCGGCTTGTGGACATGGATGGGGTGCTGGCCGCGGATGACAGCAATGTATTCGCCGTGAATTACCAGGGGCGGGTCGCGGACGTGGCGCTCGACACCGGCCAGATTCTGTGGGCGCGCGACATGTCGAGCTACACCGGGGTGAGCGCGGATGCGGCGCACGTGTACGTGACTGACGTGCACAGCGCCGTGTGGGCGCTCGACAAGACCACGGGCGTGCCGGCATGGACACAGCCCGCGATGCGCGCACGCGATCTTACGGTGCCGGTGCCGTTCGGCAACACCGTGGTGGCCGGGGATCTGGACGGCTACCTGTTTTTCCTGTCCAAGAAAGACGGCAGCATCGTGGCGCGTGAGAGTCTCGGCGGCGATCCCATCCTGGCACCGCCCATCGTGGTCAACGACACCCTGGTGGTGCTGTCCACCAACGGCGATCTCGCTGCCTACAAGCTCGTGCCGCTCAAGCAATAATAAGGAAGCAGAAATATAAATCGCGGCTAAAGCCGCTCCTACAAGGTAAGATGATTGTGGGAGCGGCGGTCGGATCGGTGAGCGACTTGTGCGCCTGCAGACGTGCACTGTGCAGATGTGGCTTCTGGCCGCGATGCCTGTATATTGTGGGAGCGGCGGTCTCCGCCGCGATGCATCATTGGGTCTTGCATGCTTCCCGTCATTGCCATCGTCGGCCGTCCCAATGTCGGCAAATCCACGCTCTTCAATTACCTCACGCGTACGCGCGACGCGCTGGTGGCGGACGTGCCGGGCCTGACGCGCGACCGGCAGTACGGCTACGGCAAAGTGGGGGCGCGCTCCTGCGTGGTGGTGGATACCGGCGGACTGGAAGGCGAGGCGGACGAACTCAAGGAGCGGATGAACCGCCAGACGCAGAAGGCCATCGCGGAAAGCGACGCGGTGATTTTTCTGGTGGACGGCCGTGCGGGCCTGACCACCGCCGACTACAACGTGGCAGCGCAACTACGCAGCAGCGGCAAGCCGGTTCACGTGGCCGTCAACAAGACGGAAGGCATGGCCGCGGAACTCGTGACCGCGGAATTCCAGGCGCTGGGCCTGGGGGCGCCGCACGCCATCGCCTCGGCGCACGGGATCGGGGTCGAGGAACTCATTGATTCCATCCTGGCCGGGTTGCCGGCGGATTCCGATGCGGACCTGCCCGCGGAGTACGACGCGCGCGTCATCGTGGCGGTCATCGGCCGGCCGAACGTCGGCAAGTCCACGCTCATCAACCGGCTGTTGGGCGAAGAGCGAATGCTGGCGGGCGACCGGCCCGGTACCACGCGCGACAGCATTTACGTGCCCTTCGAACGTGAGGACCGCGCTTACACGCTGATAGATACCGCCGGCGTGCGCCGGCGCGCGCGCGTCGCGGACAAAGTCGAGAAATTCAGCATCGTCAAGACGCTGCAGGCGATTGAGCGTGCGCAGGTGGTGATCGCGTTGCTCGATGGTCAGGAAGGTATCACCGAGCAGGACGCCTCCTTGCTCGGGCTCGCCGTGGAGCGCGGCCGCGCGCTGGTCATGGCGGTCAACAAATGGGATGGCCTGAGCACGGATCAGCGCGACAGCGTGCGCCGGACGATAGATATCAAACTGCCGTTCCTGGAATTCGCGCGCCTGCATTTCATCTCAGCGCTGCACGGCAGCGGTATCGGCGGAATGCTGGGTTCCGTGGACGAAGCCGCGGCCGCCGCGATGCGGGAACTGGATACGCCGGAACTCACGCGTGCACTGCAGGCGGCCGTGGCCCAACACCAGCCGCCGCTGATTCGCGGCCGGCGCATCAAGCTGCGTTACGCTCACCAGGGCGGGCGCAATCCGCCGGTCATCGTCATCCACGGCAGCCAGACCGATGAAGTACCGGGCGATTACCGGCGTTATCTGGAAAACACGTTCCGCAAGCGTTTCGAACTCTTCGGCACACCGGTGCGTATCGAATTCCGCAGCGGCGAGAATCCGTACGCACGTCAGCGCAAGAAACTCACACCCAAGAAAGCCAGGATCGCGCGTCGTCAGCGACGCATCCACAAGCATCGCACGCAATAGGCCGGTGAATTTCCGCGCGTCGGTCTATCCGCATCAGTCGAATCGGGCATGCCCCGACAATCCGGCGAGCCGGTGCCGGCAGCGCATCGGGCTGATCGTGCCCGCATACTCCTCGTTCTCATTCATATCCGGCCGGTCAGCCTGTGATATAAAATCGGCCGAGGGTGCCGGCCCGGAACCTTAGCCGCCGCGGGCGAAAGCGGGAGACCAGCATGACGCCGGAAATCGGCCGCAATGCACAACACGAGGCCATGGAACGTGCACCGTCGGCGGCGCCTGAGGGCCAGCCGTTTGCCACGCTCGCGCTGGGAGTGCTGGGCGTGGTGTACGGCGACATCGGCACCAGCCCGATTTACGCGCTGCACGAATGTTTTGCCGGCGTCAGTGCGGTACCGGCGACCGCCGCCAATGTTCTCGGCGTTTTGTCGCTGGTATTCTGGACCCTGATTCTGGTCATATCATTGAAATACATGGTGTTTGTGCTGCGTGCCGACAACCGCGGCGAAGGCGGCACCTTTGCGCTGCTCGCGTTGTTGCGCCCGGACCAGGATCAGCAGCGCTTGCGCCGCCGCGCCCTGATTCTGCTCGGCATCGCCGGCGCGGCGACGCTTTACGGCGGTGCCATGATCACGCCGGCGATATCGGTGCTGAGCGCCACCGAAGGTCTCAAGGTGGCGGCGCCCTCGCTGCACAGCTGGGTAATCCCGATTACGGTGGTGATTCTGGTGTTGCTGTTCGCGGTGCAGCGTTTTGGCACCGCCAGAGTCGGCACGCTGTTCGGACCGGTGATGGTATTGTGGTTCCTGGTGCTGGCGGCGCTCGGCATCCATGGCATCGTCTCCAACCCCGCGGTGCTGCTGGCGGTGAATCCCTGGTACGCGGTGGAGTTTTTCCACCATGACGGCTTCACCGGATTTATGCTGCTGTTCGCGGTGTTTCTGGTGACCACCGGCGGGGAAGCCTTGTACGCGGACCTGGGACATTTCGGGCGCGCGCCGATCCGCAAAGTATGGTTCATGCTGGTGCTGCCGGCGCTGCTCATCAATTATTTCGGTCAGGGCGCGATGCTGATCGGTACGCAGGCCCACATGGTGCAGCCGTTCTTCAATCTGGCGCCGACCTGGGCTCTGTACCCGCTGGTGGTGGTTGCAACCGCCGCTACCTGCATTGCCTCGCAGGCGACCATCACCGGCGCCTATTCCATGACCCGGCAGGCCATCCAGCTTGGTCTGTTGCCGCGCCTCATGGTCCGCCAGACTTCGGCCGAAGCGCGCGGCCAGATCTACATGCCGACGGTGAACTGGCTGATGATGATTGCCGCCATCGTTCTGGTGCTGGTGTTCCGCACCTCGAACAATCTGGCCGCGGCCTACGGCGTGGCCATCAATTTCACCATGGCTACGACCACGATACTGGCTTTCAACGTGGCGCGCGAATGGGCCGGCTGGAAACTGCACGCCGCGGTGCCGGCGTTGCTGGGGTTCCTCGCGATTGATCTGGGCTTTCTGGCTTCGAACGTTCTCAAAATCCCCTATGGCGGCTGGCTGCCTCTGGCCGTGGGCTTGGTGCTGGTCACAATCATGACCACGTGGCGGCGCGGCAGCGAGCTGCTGGCGCGCCAGATCGCCGCCGGTACCACCTCGCTGGAGACTTTTTTCGGCCGTCTCACCGCGGACAATGTTCCGCGCGTGTCCGGCACCGCGGTGTTCTTCACCGGCCGTCTGGAGCAGACGCCGCCGGCGCTGCTGCAACTGATCCGGCATACCGGCGTGCTCTACGAGCGCGTCATCCTGCTGACGGTCATCATCGAGCAGGTGTCCAAAGTGGAAGCAGAGGAACGCATGGAGATCAACGAGTTGCAACAGGGTTTCTGGCGGCTCATTCTGCACTATGGGTTCATGCAGACGCCCAACGTGCCTTCGGATCTCGCGAACTGCGCCGAGCACGGGCTCAAGCTCGATCTCAGCGAGGTGCATTACCTGATCGGGCAGGTGGACATGCTCGCCGGGCGCAAACGCCGCGGCCTGGCGCGCTGGCGCGGGCGCCTGTTTGCCTGGATGGCGCGCAACACCGAAGACGCCACCGCCGCCTACCAGATTCCCAGCGCCCAGACGCTGGCGGTCGGATTGCAAATCGGCATTTGACCGGCGACATGCCGGTAGGCGTCAGGAAAACCGCAAGTGCTGAAATGCAAGGCATGCGGCGACTGCGCGGCCACTGCTAATGTAGAATCAAATGAAACCTGTGAGCAATGCGTGTCTGTTTGAACATTGTCATTCCCGCAAACGCCGCTATCCAGAAAAGCCAATTTCATATTGGATACCGGCGTTCTCCGGTGTGACGGGAACCGGGACAAACCAAGGCTTCCAATATTATGAATGGCAGCAAAAGGCAGGCTGTGAAGATCCCATTCGACTTCAATAACTATCGAGTCGTTATTGCCGGCGGCAGCCGCGGGATCGGGCGCGCCATCGTGCTGGGGTTTCTCGAGACCGGCGCCCGGGTTGCCGCCTGTGCGCGCGGCGCCGAGGGACTGGAAGCACTGCGGCCTGATGCCGGCGCGCATGCGGACCGGTTGCACACGCAACGGTGCGATCTCGCGCACAGCGGTGAAATCAAATCCTGGGTGGCCGCTGCGGCCCAAGAGCTGGGCGGCATTGACGTGCTCATCAACAATGCCACCGGCTACGGATTCCGCGAGCAGGACGCGGACTGGGAAGCTGACTTCAACGTTGATCTCATGGCCGCGGTGCGCGCTTCGCGCGAGGCGCTGCCGTACCTCAAGCAGTCGTCACACGGCTCGATTCTGCACACCAGCTCGATCGGCGCGCTGCGCCCGCGCGTGATGGGCCCGCCGTACGCCGCCATGAAGGCGGCATTGAGCCACTACACCACCAGCCAGGCGCTGATGCTGGCCGAGCATAGGATTCGCGTGAATGCGATCGCGCCGGGCTCCATCGAATTCCCCGGCGGTGTGTGGGAGCGCCTCAAGCACGAGAAGCCGGAACAGTACGCCGAAATCCTCACCACCATTCCGTTCGGCCGTTACGGCACGCCGGAGGAAGTGGCGCGGGTTGCGCTGTTTCTTGCGTCGCCTCTGGCCGGCTGGATCACCGGTCAGACAATCGTCGTGGACGGCGGCCAGTCGTTACGCTTTTGATATGCCACGGAACTCGCCGCTTATATAAATTCAGCTTGTTGCTGATTTATCTCCGGTTTTTCGCACACTGCGTTTACCATTCAACAGCCTCCGGGGTAGACAATCGGGCACAGAAAGCGGCATGCTGAGGCACGGACAAGTCTTCCCAAGGATCCATTCATGAGCAGGATTATCGGGCGTAACACCTCGAGCCTCGGCCGCCGCCGGGTGCGCAAGCCGGACAGCTCCAAGCGTGCCCCGCTGCCTGCGTACATTCGCAGCGTGAAAGTAGCGGTGGACGATGCCGATCGTGATTACATCCGCCGCAAACTTGGCCGCAAATTGGGCAAGTTTGGCAGCGAGGTCGAGCGCGTCAGCGTGCGCATTGAAGACGTCAATGGGCCGCGCGGCGGCCGCGACAAGCGCTGCCGCATAAAGATCACGTTGCGTGGCATGCTGAGCGTAGTGGTGGAAGAACAGCATTCGGCATTGCAAGCAGCGATTGACGGTGCACTGGAGCGCGCCGGAAGCACGGTCACGCGGCAATTGCAACGCCGGCGGCTGAGGACTCGCGCACGCCGAGGCGGCAGATAGCGGCGTATCTGATCAATCGCAATCTTCATGAATAGCAGACTGGAGGAAACCGTATGCACAAAGAAATAACCGATCAGAGCGTGCTTCAGCACATCGAGCGCTTGGTGGCAGAGGAGGAGCGGCTCAATGCCACGCCGGAGCAGGCGTCCGCCAGCCAGCAGCGCTTGAAGGAAATCGGCGTGTCGCTGGATCGTTGTTGGGATCTGCTGCGCCAGCGCCGCGCGCTGCGGGAATTCGGGCGTGACCCGGACAAGGCGCAAGTGCGCGCGGCCGAGGTCGTGGAAAAATACAAGCAGTAACCAAGCTCATGGTTTGGCTGCATGGGCTTACGGGTTTTTCAATCAGAGGAGAACAACGTGCATAAACCATGCGATGTCGCAGTGTTGGTCGGCAGCCTGCGCAAAGAATCCTTTAACCGCAAGGTAGCGAATGCGCTTGCAGAACTTGCGCCGCCGGAGCTGAAACTGGAGATCGTGGCGATTGGCCTATTACCGCTGTACAACCAAGATTTGGATACCGCTGATCCTCCCGCCGCCTGGAAGAGTTTCCGTGAGCGCGTCGGACGCGCCGAGGCGGTGCTGTTCGTCACGCCTGAGTACAACCGCGGGATTCCCGCGCCTTTGAAGAACGCCATTGATGTGGGCTCGCGGCCCTACGGCCATAGTGTCTGGAACGGTAAGCCCGGTGCCGTGGTCAGTGTCTCGCCCGGCGCCATCGGCGGCTTCGGCGCGAACCATCACTTACGGCAGTCACTGGTATTTCTGAATGTGCCGGTGATGCAGCAGCCGGAAGCCTATATCGGCGGCGCAGACAAACTGTTTGATGCCAACGACAAGCTTGTCAATGATGGAACGCGCAAGTTTTTGCAGGGGTTCATGCAGTCGTTCGCCGCCTGGATCTCGACAAACGCCAAATAATGTGGCCGGCATGGGATCATGAGACCGCTGTCGCCAAAATCTCCCGTGGGCGCGGGCGGGCGGTTGTATGATTAGTCCCAAATTCCGCCGTGACTTCATGCAAGGAGATCGCATGTCCAGCCGTCGTGATTTTCACAGAGCGCTGCTGGCCGCGTTGATGCTTTTCGGCCTGATTATCGCCGCCTGGGCGCAAGCCGCACAGGCGGACGCTGCCTTACACTGGCGGCCCGCGCATGTCGTGGTGGTGATTGAGGAAAACAAATCCTTTTCCACCATCATCGGTAATCCGGAAGCACCCTATCTCAATCAACTGGCGAAACAGGGGCTGTTGTTCACGGACGCACACGGAATCGTGCATCCCAGCCAGCCGAACTACGTGGCACTGTTTGCCGGTTCGACTTATGGTCTGACGGACGACTCCTGTCCGCATGATCTGACCGGGCCCACGCTGGCGAGCGAACTCCTGGCGAAAAAGCTGAGCTTTGCCATTTATTCGGAAAGCATGCCCAACTCCGGATTTACCGGCTGCAGCGCCGACAAAGGACTCTATCGCCGCAAGCACAATCCGGTGGCGGATTTTCAGGCTGCCTTGCCGGCGTCGGTAAATCTGACGTTCAGCGCGTTCCCGAGTGACTATGCCAAGTTACCGACCGTGGCTTTCGTGGTTCCCAACATGATGAACGACATGCACGACGGCACCATCGCCGAAGGTGATCGCTGGCTGAAAGTGCATCTGAGTCGTTACGCAGAATGGGCCAAATCACATAACAGCCTGCTGGTCGTTACCTGGGACGAAAGCGATGCCCGCAGTATGACCAACCAGATACCGCTGATTGTCGTTGGCGCAGGACTCAAACCTGCCCACAGCGGGCAGTTCGTGGATCACTACAGCCTGCTGCGCACACTGGAGGATTTTTACGTTCTGAAGCCGCTTGGCCACCGCGCCAAGACAATACCCGCCACGCTTCTGCCGTGATTCAGCCTGGATTGGAGTTTGATGGCGCCGGCGCGGAGCTGCTGTGGCCGCATACCGGCACGGTGTAGTCAGTGACCGCACGATCAAATCGCTTCGACGGATCGGGTAGCTTGCCTTCAGCTGCTTCGGCCAAGGTACGCTTGTCAAAGTCAGCCTCGCCGCTCGATTTGATGAGGTGTACGTTGGAAATGGTCCCATTCTTGTATTCATACCCGACTACAGCGCAGGGCGGTTTGGACGGCGAACTAGATTCGCCGACAGGTACATAGCGGATCCGCGTCTCGGTGTAGGCACAAGCGCTGAAGCCGCTGGCGAAGCAGTAAGGAACCGTGAAACTGAAGGTCTTGTCCTTGAGCCAGTCCGGGGGTTTGGGGAGAGTTGCAGTCTGCAATTCCCGGAGCACGGCCTGATCCAATCCAATGTTGCCGCTGGACTTCTGGATTTTCGGATTCAGAATTTCTCCGTCCCTGTATTCAAAATACGCTATTAGCAAGCCACCGGATCCATTGCGTTCCGCCAGAATTGGATATCGAATGTGCGCGGCGAGGGCCTGACGTAAGGCTAGGCGTAAGCTGGCGACGTATGGCGACATGGTAATTGTCATTTGGAAGGCGTGTGGTGTATCCGCGTTCAATCCTGCGGCCTGCGGTGGTTTGATTTTGGGTATCTGCTCGGTAATGGCCTCGTCCAATACCGACGAGCCGGTGGATTGCACAACGTGGGGTTCGAGTAAATTGCCTTTGTAGTAGATGAACGTGACGATGGCCGTGCCGGAAGGGAAATCCTGCGCAGCTGCGGAATGTGGATATTTCACGTTGTGCTTCACGGCGGCGGCCAGCGAATTGACCCAGTCCGGGTTTTGCCAATAGGGGACTGCAGGCGCGATGGCACAGCCGGCCAAAAGACCTGCAATCGATAGCATCGTCAGGATTCTTGCTCGCATAGTCCCCCTCCGATGTTCTACATGCGACCGAACAATCCTAGTCCTCGAAGATGTAGGCGTCCATACAGAGTGTGCGGTCGAAGCTGTGGTGCAGACGCCGCACTTTGGGTCCACCGGCGCCGAGGGCCGCGAACAGCGGCAGGAAATGTTCTTCGGTCGGATGGCAGTGTGCCGCCTGCGGGGCGCGTTGACGGTAATTTAACAATGCTTCGTGGTCGCCGCGCGTCAGCGTATCGTGCAGCCAGTCCGCAAAATCTTCGTAAGGCTTGTGGTCGTCGCTGGCATGAAAATACTCGCGCAGATTGTGGGTAGCGCCGCCACTGGCGAGAATCAGCACGCCCTGTTCTCGCAGGGGTTTGAGCGCTTCGCCGATTTTCAGATGATGCGCCGGGCCGAGCGGGGTTTGCAGTGAGAGTTGCAATACGGGAATGTCATGCTTGGGATACATGAGCAGCAGCGGTACCCAGGCGCCGTGATCCAACCCGCGCACCAAATCCACACCCGCCGGCGGGCCGAGCTGGCGCGCCACGTCCTTGGCGAGCGCGTGATTGCCCGGCGCCGGATATCGCAACTCATAGAGGGGCTCGGGAAAGCCGTAAAAATCGTGGATAGTGTCGAGGTGCACAGCTCCATTAACGCGGGGAGCCGCGGTCTCCCAATGCGCCGAAATCACCAGGATGGCCTCGGGGCGCGGCAGCGTGCCGCCAAGATTACGCAGGAAACCGTGCGCGGGCTGGCTCTCATCCACCGCCAGCATGGGCGAGCCGTGGGAAATGAACAGGGTGGGCAGTGCGGGCATGGACATACTGTGGGACTTGGCGGCGACGGGTTCAAGTCCGCAGGATTTGGAATTTGGGTACTATGAAGGGGGGATTTATCTGTCACCCCGCGGAGGCAGGGGTCCAGGTCTTGAATCACTGAATTCCTGCTGTCGCGGGAATGACAATAACAAGCCGCACGCTTTCGCAGTTCGCCGGTTATTTGACAGGGGTACCCGTGATTCACATTCTGTTGACAGTACTGGACCTGGGCGGCACGTTCGTGTTTGCCATCAGCGGTGCGGCGGCCGCGGTCAAGCACCGGCTGGATATTTTCGGCGTCATGGTGTTGGCGTTCGCCGCGGGCAACGCCGGCGGCATCACCCGCGATCTCCTGATCGGCGCCGTGCCACCGGCAGCCATTGCCAACTGGAGTTACCTCGGCGTATCCATCCTCGCCGGTTTTGTAGTGTATTTCTGGTATCCGCTGATTGCGCGCCTGAATAACCCGGTGTTGTGGTTCGATGCCGTGGGTCTGGCGTTTTTCGCGGTCGCCGGTACGGAGAAAGCCCTGATGTTTCAGCTCAATCCGGTGATGGCGGCGCTGCTTGGCATGCTGACTGGTATCGGCGGCGGCATGCTGCGTGATGTGTTGGTCAATGAAATTCCCGCCGTGCTGCGCGCCGATCTCTATGCGCTCGCGGCGCTGGCCGGTGCCGTCGTGGTGGTAGCGGGCCATCTGCTGGGCCTGCATCCGCTAGGGCCAGCGGTGATCGGCGGACTCCTGTGTTTCGCGCTGCGCTTCATGGCGATTCGCTACGGCTGGCATCTGCCCTCGGCACGTCATCCGGCCCTGAAGGCACCGCGCGGTCCGGGAGATGATAACGGCCGCTGAAACCGGCACGCGCGTACACCGCTATTCCATTGGCATATAAGTTCGCGGTTGCGGTCTGCCGGATTTTCTGGTCGCCGTGTGCAAGCTAATCGCTAACATTCGCGGTGGCCGGTACGTTTTCACGCCCGGGCAGCGGCGCACGCGCGGGAGCGGTGCTGTCGGCTGCCGCTCCCGGGCCACCCGGGGGCTTGGAATAAATCGGCCGCTTCATCAGAAATACCAGCGGCAGGGCAATGACGGAAAGCACGCTCATGAGCAGAAAATCGTTGTTGAAACTGATCATGGCGGCCTGCTGATTGATGATGTCGTTGAGGGCGGCAAGGCTGTGCGCACTGCCGAGATTCATCTGGGCCGGGAGCGCCTGCAGCGCCTGACTGTAGGGGGTAATGTGGCCGCCGATGACCGCATGGTTGACCTGAATGTAACGGGCCAGAAGAGTGAATCCGATGGAAATCCCCAAGCTGCCGCCGATGTTGCGGATCAGGTTGTAAACCCCGGTGCCCTCGGTGCGCTGCTGAGGCGGCAACGTGGAGAACATCACGGTGGTGAGCGGCACGAACACCTGGCCCATGCCGACGCCCTGCAAGAAGCCTGTCCACACGAGCGGCCAGATCCCGATCTGGGTGTCGAATCCGCTCATGAAATACGTGCCCAGCGCCATGATGACGATGCCGGCGGCCATATTGAAGCGCGGATCGATTTTGGTTGACATGCGGCCGACGACCATCATGGAAATCATGGTGCCGATGCCGCGGGGTGCGAGGATCAAGCCGGTGAGAATCACGGGGTAAGCCAGCACCTCCTGCATGAGCTGCGGCAGCAGCGACAGCGTGGAAAACAGCGTCACGAACACGATGAAACCGATTATGTTGCCGACTACGTAGTTGCGGTCACGGAACAGGGTCAGGTCAATGTAGGGGTGGTCCCTCTTGTAGCTGTGGGTGAAGAACAGCCACGTGCCGATGACCACCAGTCCGAACTCGATGAGGATTTCCGCGGAGGTGAACCAGTCTTTCTGTTCACCGCGGTCGAGCATCATCTGCAGCGCACCGATGGCGACGCTCAGGAACAGGAAGCCCCAGCCATCGAATTTGCGCGCAAGATTGATGGCGGTCTTCTTCACATAGGTGAGCGTGAGCAGGATGGCCAGCGCGCCGATCGGGATGTTGATGAAGAACACCCAGCGCCAGGAATAATCCTCGGTGAGGTAGGCGCCGAGCACCGGCCCGATGATCGGGCCGAGCATCAGGCCGATGCCGAATATCGCCATGGCCATGCCGTGTTTTTCGCGCGGCCAGGTGTCCAGCATGATGGCCTGCGAAATCGGCACCATGGCGGCGCCGAACAGGCCCTGGATCACGCGCAACACCACGATTTCGGCGAGCGAGGTGGCCGTGCCGCACAGAAACGAGGCACACAAGAATCCGATCATGCTCACCAGAAACACGCGGCGGCGGCCGAAGCGGCCGGCGAGCCAGCCGGTGGGCGGCGTCATGATGGCCGCGCCGATGATGTAGGACGTGAGCACCCAGGAAATCTGGTCCTGATCCGCGGACAGCGAGCCCTGCATCTCCGGCAGCGACACGTTGACGATGGTGGTGTCCAGCACCTGCAGCAGGGTGCCGAGCATCACCGCGAGGGTGATCATGCCGGTATGGGTCTTGTTGGCGGCGGCGCGGAATATCACGTGAACCCGCTCAGTCGGCCACTACCGGGTGATGCGGCGCCCCGCCCGGCACTGGTTTGGGCGGACGCATCAGCAGCACCAGCGGAATGGCGGCGAGGCTCACGATCATCATCAGCATGAAGTCGTTGTTGAAACCGATCATGGCGGCCTGGCGCGTGACCACGCCGTTAAGCATGGCCAGGTCACGGGTGTTGTGCAGGCTCATGCTGGCGCTCAGCGGCGAGAGCTGCAGAGCCTGACTGTAGGGCGTGATGTGGGTAGCAAGCACCTGATGGCTGATCTGGGTGCTGCGCGACAGCAGCGTAAAGGCGATGGAAATGCCGAAACTCCCGCCGATGTTGCGGATCAGGTTGAACACACCAGTGCCCTCGGTGCGCTGCGCGGCCGGCAGCGTGGCAAACGCCGCGGTGAACATCGGCACCATCACCAGGCCGATGCCGATGCCCTGCACGAAACTGGTCCAGGTGATGAACCAGGTATCCACCTGGGTGTTGAAGTGGTACATCTCGTAAAGCGAGAACGCCAGGATCACCAGACCCGTGAGCATGACCACACGCGGGCTGAATTTGTTCGAGAACTTGCCCACCAGCACGAATGAAATCATGGTACCGACGCCGCGCGGCATGAGCACCAATCCGGCGATGATGACCGGATAGTCCAGCAGGTTCTGCACGAACGGGGGAATAAGCGCCATGATGGCGTACATGCACAGGAACAGCAGGAATCCCAGCACGTTGTTGAGCACGAAATTCCGGTCCTTGAACAGGCTCAAGTCTATGTAGGAGTTCTTTTTTCTGTAGGTGTACACGAAGAACAACCACAGGCCAATGAGTACCAACGCCAGCTCAATGAGGGTACTGGCTGCATTGAACCAATCCTGGCGCTCGCCGCGGTCCAGCATCAGTTGCAGCGCGCCGATGGCGACGCTCATGAACAGGAAACCCCACGCATCAAAAGTGCGGATTTTGTTGATCGCGGTTTCTCGCACGTAGGCGAGTGTCATAAGTACCGCCACGATGCCGACGGGAATGTTGATGAAGAACACCCAGCGCCAGGAATAGTATTCAGTGAGATACGCGCCCAGCACCGGGCCGATGACCGGTCCCAGCACCACACCCACGCCGAAAATCGCCATGGCCTGGGTGTGTTTTTCGCGCGGCCAGGTGTCGAGCAGGATGGCCTGCGAGATCGGCACCATGGCGGCGCCGAACAGGCCTTGGAGGGTACGCAGCAGCACCATTTCCGTGAGCGTGGTCGCGGTGCCGCACAGAAACGACGCCGCCATGAATCCGAGCATGCTAATCAGATAAACGCGCTTCCGGCCAAAGCGGCCGGCGAGCCAGCCGGTGGGCGGCGTCATGATGGCCGAACCCACTATATAGGAGGTCAGCACCCAGGCAATCTGGTCTTGAGTGGCGTTCAGGCTGCCCTGCATGTTGGGCAGCGCCACGTTGGCGATGGTGGTGTCGAGCACCTGCATGAAGGTGCCGAGCATCACCGCGAGCGTGATCATCGCGGTGTGCGGCTTGCCGCTTGCGGAGCCGGGCAGACTGAGATTCATGACTTCAGGTCTTGGCGGGGGAAGCGCGCCCAAGCACGAAGCGCTCCACGGCCTCGGCGAAACCGTCGTGGTTGTTGTCCGCGGTGATGCGCCGCGCGGCACGCTTCACCTGCGGGTCGGCGTTGCCCATCGCGATGGAAAGTCCCGAATGCGCGAACATCAGTACGTCATTGGGCATGTCGCCAATGGTGGCAATTTCGTCAACGGAAAGCTGGTAGCGGGCTGCAAGGTACTTTGCCACCGCGCCCTTGTTGGCGTCGGGATGGGTCACGTCGAGGTAATAGGGCTGGGACGCGGACGCGGCCACATGATCGCCGAAGCGGTCGTGCGCGTCAGCGGCCGCGCGTGCCACCGCGTCATGATCATCGCTGACGCCGACGATTTTCAACACGTCGTCGGTCAGCCGGTCAATGTCGTGCATGACCTTGGGCTGGAATTGCACGGTCGCGGCTTCACGCGCCACGTGTGGCCCGTCTGCGTTGCGCACGAACCAATCGGTGCCCTGGTATATCCAGATGTCGAGCTTGAATCCACTCATGAGTTCGACGATGGGCCGGACCAGATGTTCGGGGACTACGCGCCGTTCAATCACCGTCATGTCGGGCGCCACGAGGGCGCCACCGTTGAACGCCGCGATGGGCATGTCCAGTTGCAGGGGCTTGATGAGCATCGCCATGCCACGCGGCGGCCGTCCGCTGGTGACGCTGAAGAGGATCCCGGCCTTGCGCAGCGCGCGCACCGCGGCGATGGCGCGCGGAGTCAGAGCCTTCGTGCTCGTGACCAGCGTACCGTCGACATCGGCAAGCATCAGGCGGATTGCAGTGGGGCTCATTGGGTGCCCGCGCAGGTGCGGCGCGCGCTCACTAATTGCGTGCCATCCCGGCTTTGGGCGCGCCACCGAACAGGCTGTAGTGCGTGTCAATGGTGACTTCCGCGCTCATACCGGCGCGCAGGTCCGGACCGTCCGCACGAGTATCGATCAGAATGCGCACCGGGATGCGCTGTACCACTTTCACCCAGTTGCCGGTGGCATTCTGCGGTGGCAGCACCGAAAACACCGAGCCGGTGCCCGGTGAGATGCTCACCACCGTGCCTTGCCATTCGTGGTGCGGGTAAGTGTCCACGCTGATGTCCGCGCGGTCGCCGACCTTCACGTGAGTCAACTGCGTTTCTTTGAAGTTGGCATCCACCCAGCGGTCGCCGCTCATGACCAGCGCGAACACCGGGCGCCCCGCGGTGACCACGTCGCCGGGCTTGACGCTGACCTGTGTGACCACGCCCGCGGCGGCCGCCTTGATGGTGGTATAGGAAAGTTCCAGCGCGGCCTTATCGCGCGTTGCGAGTGCCTGCTGGTAAGCAGGCTGTTGCGTGATCGGCTGGCTTGCATTGCCGCCGAGGTTGGCTTCGATCTGGGCAATCTGTGCCTTGACCGCCACGGCTTTCTGTTCCGCCATCGTCAGATTGGTCTTGATATCATCCAGTTGCGCGGCAGGCACCACATCTCTTTTGGCGAGGTTGGTCTTGCGCTGCACCTCGCGCTGCAGGAATGCGACGTTGGCTTGCGCACCCTGCAGTTCGGCTTGCGCGGCGCGCAGCGCCTGGGTCTGGGCGCGGATCTGATCGCCCACGGTTTTCAGTTTTGCATTGTCGCCGTCCAGCGCCAGCTTGAACGGCGCCGGGTCTATCTCGATCAGCACTTGGCCGGGGATGACGGCCTCGTTCTGGACCACGGGCACCGTTATCACGCGCCCCGAAACCTGTGGCGTGACGCTGACCTGGTTGGCGTACACATAGGCGTTGTCCGTGCTTACGTAACGTGAGGTGTGTGCCCAGTACCAGAGGCCGAGAAGAATAATGATCACCGGCAGCGCCACCATGAGCAGCAGGCGGCGCAGGCGCGAATTGCCCAAAAGATTCTTGAAATTGACCATGTGTTTTGACTTCCCGGGTGGAGGCTGGCAGAATGGACTGGACGGTCTAGTCTAATTACTTGAGAATTTCATGTCAAACCTGAGCTGTCAGAGAGGGCCGACCCGCGCTTTGCTGAGATGGAATGCCGCCGCCGTGCTATTGGCCAGCATGATACTCATGCCATCCGCATTGGCCGGCACGTTGCGCCAGGCGTTTGCCCAGGCTTACGCCAGCAATGCTTCCATCCGGGCCGGCGAGGCCGAGCTGCGTGCCGCGGGATTCGGCGTGGAGTCGGCCCAGGCCGGGTACAAGCCACAGATCAATTTCGAGGCGGGTGTCGGCACCGCCCATACCGATTTGGCATCGCCGTTTTTCCCGATCAGCACCTACCCGCAGAACACCCGCACCGCCGGACTGGTTATCACGCAACCGCTTTACACCGGCGGGCAGACTTCAGCGCAGGTAAACGCCGCGAGCGCAGCGCAGTCCGCGCAGCAGGCGAAACTGAGCGCCACCGAAGAGCAGGTCTTCATGCAGGTCGTGCAGTCCTACAGCGGCGTGCTGCGCGATCAGGCGGTCGTCAAGCTTGATCAGAACAATCTCGTGGTCCTCAACCAGCAACTGCAGGCCGCACAGGCGGAATTCCAGAATGGCGAGGTCACGCACACCGATGTCGCGCAGGCCGAGGCGCGTGTGGCAGGCGCGCAGGCCGCGCTCATCCAGGCGCGGGGTTCGCTGACCGAATCGCGCGCCGCGTATCTGCGCGTGGTGGGCATCGAACCACAGGGACTCGAGCAGCCGCCGTTGCCGGTACCACTCCCCGAAAGCGAGACCCAAGCGGTGCAACTTTCCGCGCAGAACTTTTCCGTGCTGGCGGCGCGCTTTGCCCAGAACGCCGCCGACCAGCAGGTACAGGCGGCGGCTGGCCAACAGCGCCCGCAAATCGCGCTCACTGGCCAGTTGCTCGAAGCCCGCGATCCGCAAATCGGTTTCAGCCGCATAGACACCCGCTCCATCATGCTCACGCTGTCGGTACCCATTTATTCCGGCGGCGCACTGAGCGCACAAAAGCACGCCGCCGAACAACGCGCCCAAGCCAGCCGGGACGATCTCGTTGACGCACAGCGTCAGGCGCAGCTTGAGGCGATCAATGCCTGGCAGGCGTACCAGACCGCCAACGCCCGGCTGACCGCGATCCAAAGCCAGGTGCAAGCCGAGGAGATCGCTGCGCGTGGCGTGCGCGATGAGCAGGCCGTAGGCGAGCGCACCACCATTGATGTGCTGAATGCCGATCAGGAGTTGCTGAATGCGCGCGTGGATCAGATTCGTGCGCAACGCGACCAGCTGGTGGCCGCCTATGCCCTGCAGGCGGCGACCGGCAAGCTGACCGCCAATGCCTTGAATCTGCAGGAGCTGAACAATGGCCAGCCGCGCGGCTGACCGGGAGTGATGGGCATGACTGCGGCAGCCGATAACCCCGGCAAACGGGAAACGATTCTGGAAGCTGCGAGAAAGCTGTTTCTGGAGGTGGGCTTTGGCGCGGCCAGCATGGATGCCATCGCCGACGCGGCCAAAGTATCCAAGCAGACGGTGTACAACCATTTCGGCTCCAAGGAGGAGCTGTTTGCCGCCATGGTGCGCGAGACCTGCGACACCATGACCCTGGCCTTCGCTGAAGCGGCAAAAGACGGGAACCCGGAGAAAACCCTGCGCTCCATTGCACGGCGGTTCATGGATATGGTGTTTGACGAGGACAAGCTCGCGTTGCATCGCATACTCATGGCGGAAGTGTCGCGTTTTCCGGAGCTGGGCCGCAGCTTCTATCAATCCGGCCCGGCGGTCATCCGCCAGTTCCTCGCCGACTATTTCAGGGAACAAAACCGGCGTGGCACGCTCAAGGTGGACAATCCCCAGGTCACGGCCGAACAGTTCATCAGCATGGTCACCAGTTGCCGTCTGCGTTCCGAACTCGGGGTAGAACCGATACCCAATGCGGAAACCCGCGAGCAATACATCAGCAATGCCGTATCCCTGATCATGCGTGCCTGCGCGCCCTGAATCGGCGATGGCGCGTGGGTGCGCGATTTTTCCGGACACTAGCCAAAAAATGAAAAACCGGTTCCTGTGTGCGGTTTGCGGCGTACGTGTCGCGCGTGCGGCACGCAGAATGCTGGGTGCCGTGCTGGTGCTGGCGTTGACGGGATGTGCGGTTGGTCCGACCTACAGGTCACCGCCGCCGCCTGCGACCAAGGCTTACACCGCCACGCCGGTTGCCACCACGCTTGCGCCGGCTGCGGCGGCATCCGGTGCGGTGGCGGGTGGCCAGCACCTCGAATACGGCGGCGCGGTCGATGCGGAGTGGTGGAAAGATTTTGGCTCATCCGATCTCGATCAGCTCGTGGCGCAGGCGCTCCGGCACAACCCTGATCTGGCCGCTGCGCAGGCAACGCTGGAACAAGCTCGATACAACCTCAAGGCCGCCCAGGGCGTGTTCTATCCACAAGTGTCGCTGGGCTTGGCCGGCGAGCGCACCCGGACATCAGGCGCCGCCAGCGGCGGCGCCGCCGGCTCCCAGCTGTACAACCTTTATACCGGTCAGGTGTCCGTCAGCTATTACCCGGATGTATTCGGGCTGAACCGCTTGGTGACGCGCGGTGAGCAGGCGCAGGTGGATGTGGCCCGCGATCAACTCGCGGCGGCGCGTCTGACCATCGAAGGCAACGTGGTGAATACCGCGCTGGATCTGGCGGCGCTCAATGAAGAAGTCGCGGCCACCGAACAGACCATCAGCGATCAACGCCAGATTCTGGATCTCGCACGCACCCAGTACCGCCTGGGCGCGGCGTCGCAGTTCGATGTGCTTACCCAGGATAGCCAGCTCGCCGCGAGCGAAGCGCGCCTGTCGCAGCTTGAACAGGCGCGCGACGCGGCGCGGCACCTGCTCGCGACGTATCTCGGAGAATTCCCGTCGGAGTCCGGCGACTTGCATGCGCTGGCGCTGGGCGATCTGCACCTGCCAGCGACCTTGCCGGTGAGCCTGCCTTCGACGCTGGTGCGCGAGCGGCCCGATATTCGCGCCGCGGAGGCACAACTGCGTGCCGCCAATGCCCAAGTGGGCGAAGCCGTCGCGCGCACGTATCCGAACCTGGAACTCACCGGAAATTTCGGCGACCAGAGCAACAACGGCGGCCAGCTCTTCGATCCCGCAAGCCGCATCTGGAACTTGGCTGCAAGTCTGGTGTTGCCGTTGTTTGAAGGTGGCGCGCTGCAGGCGAAGGAACATGCGGCCGAGGCCGCGTATCGGGCGGTATTCGCCAATTACCAGAGCACCGTATTGGGCGCCTTTCGCAATGTTGCCGACGTGCTGCGCGCCCTGCAGCATGACTCCGCCGCGCTCGATGCCGAAGGGCGCGCCCTGCAGTCCGCGCAACAGGCATTTGCGCTGGTGCGTATCCAGTATCAGAGCGGCGCGGTCGATTACTTGAGCCTGCTCACCAGCGAAATGCAGTACCAGAATGCACGCATTGCCTATGTGCAGGCGCAAGCGCAGCGCTTTGCCGACACCGCGGCACTGTATCTGGTGCTGGGCGGCGGCGCATGGGCATCTTCCAGTGATGAACGGGTCTGTGGAGAACAGCAATGCGCAAGCAACTGATCATCGTGATTGTGGCGTTGATTGTCCTGTTCGGCGGCCTGTTCGGCGGCAAGTTCTATGCCAAGCATCGCGCCGCTGCGGCCGCGCTGCACCGCAGTTTTCCGCCGATTGCGGTGTCCACAGCTGTGGCACATACGCAGCCCTGGAGTCCCGAAGTCAACGTCGTGGGCAGCCTGGAGGCGGTGGCGGGCACCGAAATCACCGCCCAGATTGCCGGCAACGTGACTGAGATTGCATTCCGGTCCGGCGCGCATGTGCGCAAAGGTCAATTGCTGGTGCGCCTGGATGATTCCAGTCAGCGCGCGCAACTGCACGCGGATCAGGCCAGGCTGACACTCGCCCAAAACACGCTGGCGCGTACCCGCAAACTTTACGCCGCGCACGCCGCCAGCCAATCGGATCTGCAAACCGCCGAAGCCGCTGCCGCGGCCGCACAGGCGGTGGTGGAGGGCGATCAGGCCACGCTCAGCAAATTGCACATCAGCGCGCCGTTTGCCGGCGTGGCCGGCATTCGCGCCGTGAGCCTCGGCCAATATGTATCACCGGGTACAGCCATCGTGGATGTGCAGAGCTACGCTCCGCTGCTGCTGGATTTCTCGCTGCCGCAAAGCTCGGTGAGTGAAATCGCCTCCGGTCAGAAGGTCGTCTTCGCGGTCAATGCCTATCCGGGCAAATCCTTCGAGGGGCGGGTGACCGCCATCGGTTCGCAGGTGGATCCCGTCACGCGCAACATCACCCTGCAGGCCACGCTCGCGAATGCGCATGATTTGTTGCGCCCCGGAATGTACGGCAGCGTGCAGTTGGCGGTCGGTCATGAACTGCACGGCGTGGTGGTGCCCGATACCGCCGTCAGCTACAACACTTTCGGTGATTACGTGTACGTGGTCGAACCGAAGAACGGTCAATCGGTTGTGCAGCAACGCGTGGTGCAGGTCGAGGACCAGCGCGGGGGTTTGGCGCTCATTGCTTCGGGCCTGAAAGCCGGCGAGGTCGTGGTCACCGCCGGTCAGGAAAAGCTGCGCGATGGTGCGGCTATCGCCGTCAACAACAGTGTGCAACCCTGAGCTGCCGCACACGTGAAATTCACTGACATCTTCATCCGCCGACCGGTGCTGGCAAGCGCCGTGAGCCTGGTGATCCTGCTGCTTGGCCTGCGCGCCTGGCTGGGGATGACAGTGCGCGAATATCCCACCGTGGTCACCACGGTGGTGACCGTGACCACCGCTTATCCCGGCGCAAGTCCCGATACTGTCAAGGCGTTTATAACTTCGCCGCTGCAGCAAGTCATTGCCAGCGCTCCCGGCATTGATTACATGGCCGGCAGCAGTGCCCAAGGCCTGTCCACGATTTCGGTGTACATGCGCCTGAACTACGATCCCAACGCCGCCATTTCCCAGATCATGTCCAAGGTGGACCAGGTCAAGAACCAGTTGCCGGCCGCCAGCCAACAGCCGGTCATCAATGAGACCGTGGGCGGCACCACGGCGCTCATGTACCTGGCATTTTCCGGCAAGACCCTGAGCCAGCAGCAGATCAATGACTATGTGCTGCGCGTGGCGCAACCCGCGATTCAGGGTGTCAGCGGCGTGAGCCAAGCACAGATTGTGCCGGCCGGCATCGGCCCGAGCGGCAACGCGTTTGCCCTGCGCGCCTGGCTCAAGCCCGTGGCCATGGCGGCGCGCGGCATCACCGCGGCGGATGTGTCTGCTGCCTTGCAGGCCAACAATTTCATCTCCGCGGTCGGTAGCACGCGCAACCTGCAGAAGCAGGTGACCATCACCGCCACGACTTCGCTCGACAATCTGGCGCAGTTCCAGAACCTGGTGGTCAAGAACGTCGGCAACACCGTCATTCGTCTCAAAGACGTTGCCGACGTGACACTCGGCGCCGAAAACTACAACTCCGCGGTGTTCGCCGACGGCGTCCCGGCCGTATTCATCGGGGTGCAACCCGCGCCCGACGCCAACGATCTCGACGTGTCCGCCGGCGTCCACAAGGTATTCAAGGAGCTGCAAAGCTCGCTGCCGCCGGGAATGCACGCCGCCGTCGTGGTGGATGGCAGCACCTATATCACGGCATCCATCCATGAAGTACTCATCACGATTCTTATCACCCTGGTCGTGGTGGTGATCGTGATTTTCCTGTTTTTGGGTTCGTTGCGCTCACTGCTGTTACCGGCAGTCGCGATCCCGCTCTCGATTGTGGGCGCCGGCATCATCATGCTGGCGCTGGGTTTCACCATCAATCTGCTGACGCTGCTGGCAATCGTGTTGGCCATCGGCCTGGTGGTGGACGACGCCATCATCGTGGTGGAAAACATCCACCGGCACATTGACGGGGGCATCCCTCCGATGGAAGCGGCACTGCGTGGTGCGCGGGAACTCGCGAGCCCCATCATCGTCATGGCCACCACGCTGGTGGCGGTATTCATCCCCATCGGTTTCATGGGCGGCCTGACCGGCAGTCTGTTCACCGAGTTCGCCTTTACGCTGGTGGCGACCGTGGTGATCTCGATGATCGTGGCGCTGACCTTGACGCCGATGCTGAGTTCCAGGGTGCTGCGGCATACGCCATCCAAGGGCCTGAGCCATTGGCTGGAACAAGGCTTTCTGCGTCTGCGCGAGGTCTATGACCGGTCGCTGCACGCGGTGCTGAATTTCCGCCCGCTGGTCTTGCTGGTAGCGGCCTGTGTGCTGGTGAGCATTCCGCTGATGTTCGTGTTGACCCAGAGCGAACTGGCGCCGACCGAGGATCAAGGTTTGATACTGGTACAGGGTACGGGGCCGGCCACCGCGACCCTGGGCTATCTGGACAAATACGCCATACAAATCCGCAAGATTCTGAAAAGTTTCCCGGAAACTGCGCATGTCTTCCAGATCAACGGGATTTCGTTTGGGGGCGGTGGCAATAACACGGTGATCGCCGGCAGCAACATGAAGGACTGGAGCCAGCGCTCGCGCACCCAGATGCAGGTCATGCCGCTGGTGCAGCAGAAACTGAATCAGATCACAGGTCTCCAGGCGGTGGCGTTCGCCAAGCCCACGCTACCGGGTTCGGCCGGCGGGCTGCCCATCCAATTCGTGTTGACCTCCACAGCCGACTACGCGCAGATCAATGCCGCCGCCGGCAGGCTCATCGGAGCCGCCATGAAGAGCGGCCAGTTTGCGTTTCTGACCACCGACCTGCGCTTTGACAACCCGCAGATCGTGCTGGACGTGAATCGCAATGTCGCCGCCAATCTCGGCATCAGCATGAGCGATATTGGTAACGACCTGAGTCCGCTGCTGAGCGAGAACTATATCGGCCTGTTCGACATGTCCGGCCACAGCTACGAGATCATTCCGCAGGTGGCGGACACCGCGCGTGCCAATGCCGATGCGCTCCGGGCCTATTACATCCGCACCGCCGCTGGTCAACTGGTGCCGCTTTCTACTGTGGTGAGTATCAAGCATACGGTACAGCCGGAATTTCTGCCGCAGTTCCAGCAGCTCAATTCCGCCACCCTCCAGGGGACCATGGCGCCGGGCGTAACCCTCGGTCAGGCACTGGATACCCTGCGCAACCTCACCACCACGTTGCTGCCCAAGAGCTTCAGTTTTGATTACGCCAGCCAGTCGCGCCAGTTCATCCAGCAGGGCAATACCGTGATCTTCACTTTCGGGCTTTCAATCCTGCTGGTATTCCTGCTGCTCGCGGGCCAATTCGAAAGCTTCCGTGATCCGGTGATCGTGCTGATTGCCGTGCCCATGTCGGTGTTCGGTGCGCTGGCATTCCTGTTCGCGGGCGCGGCCACGCTCAACATCTACACCGAAGTCGGTCTGGTAACGCTGATTGGCCTGATCACCAAGCAGAGCATCCTGATTGTGCAATTTGCCAACGTGATTCAGGAAGATGAAGGTCTGGACCGGCGCGCGGCGGTGGAGAAAGCCTCGAGCATCCGCTTGCGGCCGATCCTCATGACCACCGGCGCCATGGTGTTCGGCGTAGTGCCGCTGCTCGCGGCCACCGGCCCCGGTGCCGTGAGCCGTTTCGACATGGGCTTGGTAATTGCCACTGGCCTCACCATCGGCGCGCTGTTTTCGCTGTACGTGGTGCCGGTGATTTACACTTACGTGGCCACGGCAAAACCGAAGAAAGCGCTGGTCTCCGGTGCGACTGCACATCGTTCGGGAGCCGACCAGGGCGCGGAGTTGTCCGGGTAGCTCGCAAAGGTAAAGCACGCGCATTGTGCCGGCAAGGTTTGTTGCCGGGGCCAACTTGCATCATGGGGATCATGCATGAATCTTGAATTCACCATTCCGCCACGCGCAACACCGGGATTTGAGCAGGCACTGGTGCTGTTTCGCGAGCGGCGTTATCCAGAGGCGGAGGCCATGTGCGTGGAGCTTCTCAGGCGCGAGCCTGGGCAGGCACACGTGCTGCATCTGCTCGGATTGATCCTTGCGGACCGGGGCGACACTGCAAACGCGTTGGGCTGTCTGGAACAGGCGCTGAAACTCAACGCTCAGGATCCCAAGCTGCTCGGCGCGCATGCGCTCATGCTGTTTCGCGCTTGGCGGCTGGATGAAGCGGAACGCGCGGCGCGCGCGGCGCTGGCCTTGGATCCGCAGTTGACCGACGTCGTGGACATTCTCGGTTCCATCCTGTGGCGGCGCGGCGATGTGGCCGCGGCGCGCGAGTGTTTCGCGCGCGCCTTGCAACAGACTCCGGAGCACGCGGGGGCTTGGGGCAATCTTGCGCTGCTCAGCGAGCAGAGTAACCGGGTGGCCGAAGCCGAACGCATGGCGGAACAGGGTCTGGCGCTGCGTCCGCAGGACGTAATGTTGCGCCTGGTGCGCGGACGCTGCCTGCGGCGCCGGGGCGAATTCCTCCAGGCGCAGGCGCAGCTTGAACCGCTCGCGCAAGGTGGCACCGTGGCCCTGCGCCGCGACGCGGGCTATGAGATCGCACTGTGTGCGGATGCGCTCGGCACCGCGGATCTCGCCTGGGCGCACGCAGAACGCGCTAACCGGTTGGCCGAGCAGGCCGCGCCGCATGCGTTCAAGGACGGGCAGGATTTCCTGCTGCAGATTCAGGGACTGCACACGCGCTTTACCCCGGAGTGGGTGGCGGCGTGGCGGGCACTGCCGGGTGCCCTCAAAGCGCCGGCTCCGGCGTTTCTCGTCGGATTCCCCCGTTCCGGCACCACGCTGCTCGACAGCATGCTGGAAGGGCACCCGGACATCGCGGTGCTCGAGGAGCGCGCGACGGAACAGGCCATGGTTACGACCCTGACCCAGTTTCCGGGCGGATACCCGGAGGCCCTGAGAGATTTGACGCATGAGCAACACACGCAAGTCAGACAAAGCTATTTCAATGCCGCGGCCCTTGCGGAGGGCGAGCGCCGACGCATCGTGGACAAATCCCCGTTCCTGACCGTGCATCTGGGAATGGTGCAGCGGATTTTTCCGGGTGCACGGATTATTTTCATGTTGCGCCATCCCTGTGACGTGGTGTTGTCATGCTTCATGACCAGCCTGGAGCTGAATTCCGGAACCGTGCATTTCACGCGTATGCAGAGCAGCGTGGATCTGTATTGCAAGGTCATGTCACTGTGGCAGCGCTACCGCGAGGTGCTGCCTCTGAATTGTCATCAGATCCGCTACGAAGATCTGCTCGACAATCCAGAGGCGAACTTGCGCCCGCTGCTGGAATTTCTGGACGTAAGCTGGTCGGCGGAAGTACTGCGGCACGCCGAGCATGTGCCGGAACGCGGCAACATCAAAAGCGCGAGTTATGCACAAGTGAGCCGCCCTGTGTATCAGAGCTCGCGCGATCGCTGGCAGCGCTACCGGAAATATCTTGAGCCGCATCTCGAAAAATTGCGTCCCTGGTGCGAGCGCTTCGGCTACGCGCTCTGATGGGCAGCGTATGTGCTGCGCCGGCGCCGGACGTGAAGCTGCGCAGACGTTGCCCTCTTGATGCCGGTGGCCGGCAGCCCTAAAGTGTTCAGCATGACAACAACAAGCCAGAACAACGCCTACCCCGCACAATCCAGAGTTCCCCCACCCCAGGACACGCCTTATCCCGGCATTATCCGGCTCGCGGTGGATGCGAGCGACACCGCGCAGGGCATTTTTCGCGCGCATGCCGTCGTTCCAGTGAGTCCCGGTGCACTCACGCTGCTGTATCCCAAATGGATCCCGGGTTTTCACGAGCCGGCCGGACCGATCGCCAAGCTTGCGGGTCTCAAAATCACCGCCCATGGCAAGCCGCTGGCCTGGACGCGCGACCCGTACGACGTGCATGCGTTCCATGTCGAGGTGTCGCACGGTATTTCCGGGATCGAGCTCGACTATCAATACCTGTCCGCGCGCGGAGCGGGTGAAGGCCAAATCGAGATGGCCGACCACATGCTGAATCTCGTGTGGAACACTCTGGTCCTGTATCCCGCCGGTCACTATGCGCGCGGCATCACGTTCCAGCCGCAAGTCAAACTGCCGCAAGGCTGGCAGTTCGGGACTGCGCTTGAAATCGAGGCGCAATCCGGTGCGAGCGTGACCTTCAAACCGACGCCGCTGGATACGCTGGTGGATTCGCCCCTCTATGCTGGGCGCTGGTTCAAGCGCGTGGACCTGGCGCCGGGCGCCGGGATACCGGTGCACCTGAATCTGGTGGCGGATGCGCCCAAGCATCTCGAGATCAGCGTGCCCCAGTTGCAAGTGCATCGTGCGCTGGTGACTCAGGCCACGCGCCTGTTCGGTTCGCAGCACTATCGGCACTACGTTTTTCTGGTGTCGCTTTCCGAGCAGCTGGGCCGCAAAGGCGTCGAACATCACCAGTCGAGCGAAAACGGCACGCACAGCGACTATTTCACGGAATGGGGCAAGCGCGCGCCGGAACGCGACCTGTTGGCCCATGAATACACGCATTCCTGGAACGGCAAGTTCCGCCGTCCTGCCGATCTGTGGACGCCGAACTTCAACGTGCCCATGGGCGATTCGTTGTTGTGGCTGTACGAGGGCCAGACCCAGTACTGGGGCTTTGTGCTCGCCGCGCGCTCTGGCCTGTGGTCGCCGCAGGAGTTCCGCGATGCGCTGGCGCTCGTGGCGGCCAACTACGACCGCAACCGCCCCGGATTCGGCTGGCGCAGCATCCAGGACACCACCAACGATCCGAGCATCGCACAGCGTGCGGCGTTGGCGTATCGCAGCTGGCAGATGAGCGAGGAATACTACAGCGCCGGCCAGCTTATGTGGCTGGAAGCGGACGCCCAAATCCGTGCGCGCACCGCCGGCAAGAAATCGCTGGACGATTTCGCACGCGCGTTCTTCGGTGTGGACGATGGCAGCGTCATTACCCGGACCTATGTGTTTGAGGACATCGTGCGCACACTCAACACTGTGCAGCCGTTCGACTGGGAAGAGTTTCTGCGCGCGCGGCTCGATGCCCACGCGCCGCCGCTCAATGCCATCGAGGCCAGCGGGTGGAGACTGGTTTACACCGATCAGGAGAGCGAGTTCGAGAAAAACGCGCAGAGTGGCCGCAAGCTGGTGAACTTTGCGTATTCCATCGGCCTGCGGCTCGAGGAGCAGGACAACCGCATCACCGATGTGCGCTGGGACGGCCCGGCGTTCAAGGCGGGCGTGTCGTCCGGCAGCATCCTGGTGGCCGTCAACGGCCACGCCTACAAACCCGAAGTGCTGAAAGATGCGATTACCGACGCCAGGAACCAGAGCGCGCCCATCGAGTTGCTGCTGAAAAACCAGGACGAATACCGCACGCTGGCGGTGGATTATCACGACGGCCTGCAACACCCGCGTCTTGAACGCCTTGAGGGCGCCGAGGATTATCTTGACGGCATCATTGCTCCCCGGAGCTAGAGTGTTCTAAACGGACCCGAGCGGGCCGATCCGCTTCGGCGTGCGGCCAAACCAACCATTGCAGGAGTACCACCCATGATCCGATGCGTGTTGTGTGCGAGCGCGCTGGCTGCCGTTCTGGTTACACCCGGCGCGGCACTCGCCGCCGAGAATCTGACCGCGCTATCCGCTTCAACGATGGGGCAGATACTGAAGGAATCCAAGCCATCGGATTGGCGTGTCTTGAACCCGGAAGACACGCTTTACATGGATCTGCCACAAGGCCGCGTGGTGATCGAGCTCGACTCGACATACGCGCCACTGCACGTCGCCAACATCCGCACGCTCGCACACGAACACTACTGGGACGGACTGGCGATCCTGCGAGTGCAAGACGACTATGTGACTCAATGGGGCGACCCCGCGGCCGAGGCGGAGCACCCGCGCCATCCGCCACGTTCACTCGGCAAGGCCAAGGCGACGCTGCCGGCGGAATTCGAGCGTGGCATCGCGCCCGGTTTGCCCTTCACCCGCCTGCCCGATGGCGACGTGTATGCACCTGAAGTCGGATTCAGCGACGGGTTCCCGGCGGCGCGCGACCCCAAAACCGGCAGCACCTGGCTGGTGCATTGCTACGGCATGGTCGGTGCCGGTCGTGACAATGCACCCGATTCCGGCCCCGGCACCGAACTCTACGCCGTCATCGGTCAAGCGCCGCGCCACCTCGACCGCAACGTCGCGCTGGTCGGCCGCGTTGTGCAAGGCATGCATTTTCTTTCTGCTTTGCCGCGCGGAAATGGACCACTGGGTTTTTACCGGAATCCCGCGCATGCGACGCAAATCCTGCGTGTCCGATTGGCATCCGACCTGTCGCCCTCCGAACGCCTGCACCTCGAGGTGTTACGTACCGACACTCCGACCTTTGCCGCGCTGGTCGAATCGCGGCGCAACCGCAGCAACCCATGGTTCCACTACAAGGCCGGCAAGATAGATGTCTGCAACGTGCCGTTGCCGGTGCGCGCGGTATCCAACTTCGCCAAGACGAAATAGCGGGTAGCCGGTAACCTGGGCCGAACTTGACACTGCACCCAGCGCGGCAGCTTGCCGCCCGGCTCGAAGCGGGCTGCGCAAAAAAGAAAACGGCCCCGTTGGGGCCGTTTTCCGTTCAGTTCAGTTCCGACCCGGCGCGGCTCAGCGCCCGGATAACACATAGCCCTCTCGTTAACCCGTGATAAATTGGCCCGACTGGTAATCGCGGATTGCCTGCTCGATCTCTTCGCGCGTGTTCATCACGAACGGGCCGTATTGGACCATCGGTTCGCGCAACGGCTTGCCGGCGAGCAGCAGGAAGCGCGCGCCCTCGGCGCCCGCGCGTATCGATACCGCGTCGCCTTCGGTGCCGAACAATCCGGCGGCATGGGTTGCGAGCAGCTCCGCATCGTCACCCACCGACGCGCCGCCTTCATATATATAGATGAAGGCGTTGTAGCCGGCCGTAATCGGCTGCTCGAAGCGCGCGCCGGGGTCCAGCCGGACATCCAGATACAACGGGTCGGTGGAAAGCGGTGCACGCGACGAATTGATCGGACCTTCAAAGCGTTTCCCGCCCACCGAAGTTGCGCCGGCGATGACCTTGACGTCTCCGCCTGCGGGCAATGCAACCGGCGGCATCTCCGCGGCCGGGATGTCGCGGTAATGCGCCGGCTTCATCTTTTCCGCCTTGGGCAGGTTGATCCACAACTGGAAACCGCGCATGCGGCCGTGGTCCTGTTGCGGCATTTCCGAGTGGATTACGCCGCGTCCCGCGGTCATCCACTGCACGCTGCCCGGGCCGAGATTGCCGACGTGACCGAGATGGTCGCGGTGCTGCATGCGGCCGTCGAGCATGTAGGTCACGGTTTCGAAGCCGCGGTGCGGATGGTCGGGAAACCCGGCGATGTAATCGTTCGGGTTTTCCGTGCCGAATTCGTCCAGCATCAGGAACGGATCCAGGCGCGCATCCTGCCGGCTGCCGAGACTGCGGCGCAACTTGACACCGGCACCGTCGGAAGTGGGCAGGGCGTTGATCACCTGTGTGAGTTTTCGGTAGTTCATGCGGTTTTCCGGTAAGCGCCGGGTTTGTAATCGCCGACCTTGGTGCGGAACGGGATGGCGAGCCGGTTCCAGCCGTTGATGGCGATGATGCACAACGACAGGTCCACGATTTCCTTTTCGCTGAAGTGTTTGCGCACCTCGGCGTAAAGCTCATCGGACACACCCTTGCGGATGCGCGTCAGGGCTTCCGTCCAGGCGAGCGCCGCGCGTTCGCGTGGCGAGTAGAACGGTGTTTCGCGCCAGGCGTCAAGCGTGTACAGGCGCTGTTCTGTTTCGCCGGCCGCGCGTGCGTCCTTGCTGTGCATGTCGAGGCAATGGGCGCAGCCGTTGATCTGCGAAGCGCGCATTTTCACCAGCTCCATGAGCGAATGCTCGAGGCCGCTGGTTTCCACGTATTGCTGCAGGTCGCGCATGGCCTTGAATGCGCCGGCCGACGCTTTCACGTAATCGAGTCTCTGTTCCATGGTGTTTCTCCTCTGTCAGTTGCGGCTCTCCGGATGATTCAGGCTGTCACGGCATAGTGTATGATTTGATAAATCGATAAAAAAGCCGAAAATTATGCTCAAACCTATCAGTTAATACGATTGATATGGCAAATATCGATTCCAGAGCACCACGGGTACAGCTCGAACAATGGCGGGCGCTGCGCGCTGTGGTGGATGCAGGGAGCTACGCCGCGGCCGCCGAGCGCCTGCACAAGAGCCAGTCGGCCGTGACTTACGCGGTGCAGAAGCTTGAGCGCGTGCTCGGCGTGCGCGCATTTGAAGTCAAGGGGCGCAAGGCGGTGCTCACAAACGCGGGGCGCGTGCTTTACCGCCGCGCCGGCGAATTGCTCGAATCCGCTGCCGCCCTGGAGTCCGTGGCGGGCGAACTCGCGGGCGGCGGCGAAGCCGAGCTGCGCTTGGCCGTGGACACGGCCTTTCCCACCTGGCTGCTGCTTCAGGCACTCGGCAAATTCAGCGCCGAGCGGCCGGCCACGCGCATCGAGCTGTTTGAGACTGTGCTGGGTGGTACCGAGGAGGCGCTGCTCGAACGCCGCGCGGACCTGGTGATTGCGCCGTTCGTGCCGCAGGGTTTTCTCGGCGATCCGCTGGTGCGCCTGCGCTTTGTGGCGGTCACCTCGCCCGACCATCCGCTGCAGCAGCTCGACCGCGCACTCAGCGAGCAGGATTTGCGCCGCCATCGGCAACTGGTGATCCGCGATTCCGGCGCTGCGCGCAAGCGCGACGCGGGCTGGTTGGCGGCCGAGGCGCGCTGGACGGTGAGCCACAAGGCGACATCCATCCGCGCGGCGCGCATGGGACTGGGGTTTGCGTGGTACCCGGAAGAGGTGGTGCGCGAGGAGCTGGCTTCCGGTGCACTCAAGCCACTGCGCCTGCAGGCGGGCGGCGAGCGCTTCGCGGACCTTTACCTCATTTTCGCGGACCGCGAATACGCCGGGCCGGGAGCACGCAGGTTGGCGGAACTTCTGCACGCGGCCGCGGCCGAATGTGCCGCCGGAGCAAAGTCCGGTTAACGCCTGGTTTGCATAGTTCTGTGCCGGCACGTAATACTTGGCCGCCTGATTTTCCCCTCCAACCTGTTCGAGGCTTGTCCATGTCAAGCAAATATCGCGGCACTCGTATTGCCGTGTTCACGCAGTTCGGTGCGATCGCAGCGGCCGCCCTGTTGGCACTCGCGTGCAGCGGCGGTGCCTGGGCCGACGCCGCGGACGCGGGAATTCCCGCGCCGCTGGACACGCCTTATCCCGGCACCCTGCAGCTCAGCGTAGACGCGACCGACGTGGCGCAGGGAATCTTCCGCGCCACCGAGACCATTCCGGTCAAGCCCGGCGAGTTGATACTGCTTTATCCCAAGTGGATTCCGGGTAACCATGAGCCGAGCGGGCCGATCGACAAATTCGCAGGACTGACGGTCACGGCCAACGGCCAGGCGCTCGCCTGGACGCGCCACCAGTACGACGTGTATGCGTTCCGCGTGGACGTGCCGCAGGACGTCTCCGAGATTACGCTGCAATTCCAGTACCTGTCGGCGCGCGCGCCGGGGGCGCGGCCGGTCGAAATGACCGACAAGATGCTGAACCTCACCTGGCACAAGATGCTGCTCTATCCGGCCGGGTATTACGCGCGCGACATCCGCATGCAGGCGAGCGTCAAGCTGCCGCCTGGCTGGCAGTTCGGTACCGCGCTCGAAATGCAGTCCGCGTCGGGCGGAGTGATCCGCTTCAAGCCGACCACGCTCAATACACTGGTAGACTCGCCGATGTACGCCGGCGAGTATTTCAAACGCCTGGACCTCGATCCGGGCGCGAGAGTGCCGGTGCACATGGACATGGTGGCGGACGCGCCCGCGGATCTCGAAACTTCGGACGCCCAAGTGGCGGCGTTGCGTGCGCTCGTGACCCAGGCGTACCGGCTGTTCGGCTCGCAACATTACGATCACTACGACTTTCTGGTGTCGTTCTCCGATTACCTGAGCGGCAAGGGTCTCGAGCACCATCAGTCCAGCGAAGACGGCACGCGCGCCGACTTTTTCAAGCATTGGTCCGAAGGCCATTCACCCGGCAGCCTGTTGGCGCATGAATACACGCATTCCTGGAACGGCAAGTTCCGCCGCCCGGCGGATTTGTGGACGCCGAACTTCAACGTGCCGATGGGCGACTCGCTGCTCTGGGTGTACGAGGGCCAGACCCAGTATTGGGGCGATGTGCTGTCGGTACGCTCCGGCATGTGGACCCAGGCGCAATACCACGAGGCGCTGGCCGGCGTGGCCGCCCGCTATGCGCGCGGCCGCCCGGGTTTCGCGTGGCGCACGCTGCAGGACACCAGCAACGATCCCACCATTGCGCAGCGCGCGCAGTTGCCGTACCGCAGTTGGCAGATGAGCGAAGACTATTACAGCGCCGGGCAGCTCATCTGGCTCGCAGTGGACTGCAAGATCCGTGCGCTCACGCACGACCGGAAATCACTGGACGATTTCGCGCGGGATTTCTTCGGCATCGACAACGGCAGCTTCGTGACGCGTACCTACAGCTTCGATGATCTGGTGCAGGCGCTGAACCATGTGACACCCTACGATTGGGCTACGTTCCTGCGCACGCGCCTCGATACGCATCAACCGCCGCTCGACGGCATCGAGGCCTCGGGCTGGAAGCTGGTGTTCAACGATCAGGAAAGCAAAGTCGAAAAGCAGGATGAGAATCCGAGGTTCGGAGTGAGCTACACGTATTCGATCGGCCTGGACGTGGCAGCCAAGGACGGCACGATCACCGATGTACTCTGGAATGGCCCGGCATTCAAGGCCGGCGTGTCCACGGGCGAAACGCTGGTGGCGGTGAACGGCCGCGCCTACACCGCAGACGTGATGAAGTCCGCGATTACCGCTGCCAAGGGCGGCACCACGCCCATCGAGCTGCTGCTCAAGTATCAGGGGCAGTACCGCGCCGTGGCGGTCGATTACCACGGTGGCCTGCAGTATCCGCATCTCGAGCGGATTCCGGGAACCCCGGACTACTTTGACCAGATCATCGCGGCGAGAATGTAACGGCGCGTGACATCGAGATTGTTCGATCCCAGCCGCGGATCCGCTCGCGCTGGGCACTTGCACGGACGCGTGATGGTTCAACCGGGTGGCAGATGATGCGCCCGCAGCTGTTCGTGGAGGTGTCGTCATGTACATTGAATTCATCCTTCTGCATGTGAAACGCGTACTGCACGGTTCACCGACACGCGCGGTGGTGTATATGGTCTCGGCTCTGATCGCGGGTCTGGCTGCGATCCCGGTCGCACACGCCGGTATCAGCCGCGGCGATCGCTACGCCGGCGCACCCTGGGGATCACGCTCGCCGGTACTGGCGCAGCACGGCATGGCGGCCACCGAGCAACCGCTGGCATCGCTCGCCGCCGTCGAAATTCTCAAGAAGGGCGGTAGCGCAGTGGACGCCGCAATCGCGGCGAGTGCCGTGTTGTGCTTGACCGAACCGGTCCTGAACGGACTGGGTGCCGATGCCTTCGTGATCGTATGGGACCCCAAGACTTACAAGCTTTACGGCTACAACGGTTCGGGTTGGTCACCGCAGGGCCGTGCGCTCGCGCAAATGCAGGCCGAGGTGAAGGAAGCCTACGCGCGCGCGGGCATGAAGCCCACCGACCAGATTCCCGTATACGGCTCGCTGCCGATCACGGTGCCGGGCATCGTGGATACCTGGTTTGCGCTGCACAAGAAGTTCGGCCGCTTGCCGATGAGCGAGGATCTCGCGCCCGCGATCCACTATGCGCAGGTCGGCTTTCCGGTCACCGAGGTCGTGGCGCGCTACTGGAAGGGCAACATGCAGGCGTTTGAAAAGAACCTGGGTCTGATCAACGAGTACGGAGACGCATTTGCGAATACGAAGAAAGTGTTCCTGATTGACGGCCACACGCCGCGTCAGGGCGAGATTTTCCGCAATCCCGATATGGCGCATACGCTCGAGGAAATCGCCGAGGGTGGACGTGACGCGTTCTACAAGGGCCGGATCGCGCATGTCATGGCGGATTTCTTCGAACGAATCCACGGCGATCTGCGTTACTCCGATTTCGCCGATTTCCACGGCGAGTGGGTGACGCCGCAATCGGTGGACTACCGCGGCTACGACGTGTACGAGCTGCCGCCGAACGGCCAGGGTTTCGCGACGCTCGAGGAGCTCAACATCCTCAAGGGTTTCGATTTGAAGAAAATGGGCGTGGGCAGCCCGGACACGCTGATGGCCGAGATCGGCGCCCAGCGGCTTGCGGCCGCGGACCTTTCCAGGTGGTACGCCGACCCGCGTTTCTACACCGCACCGGTTCAGGGCCTGCTGTCGCAGCAGTATGCCGACGAGCGGCGCAAACTGCTGGACCTGCAGCACGCCAACCCGGACATCACTCCCGGCAATCCACTGCCGTACAGCCACGCCAGCATCAACGGCATCAAGGGCAATACCGGCGACACCACGGATTTTGAGACTGCGGGATCGGACGGAATGATGGTCTCGATGATCGAATCGAATTACGCCGGCATGGGCTCGGGGCTGGCCGCGCCCGGCTTGGGGTTCATCTTCCAGGACCGCGGCGCACTGTACTCGCTCGATCCAAAATCCGCCAACGCCTATGCACCGCGCAAGCGTCCGTTCCATACCATCATTCCCGCCTTCGTGATGAAGGACGGAGAGCCATGGATGGCGTTCGGCGTGATGGGCGGGTATTTCCAGCCCCAGGGCCAGATGCAGGTACTGGTGAACATGCTCGACTTCGGCATGAACGTGCAGGAGGCGGGCGATGCGGCGCGCTGGGACCACATGGGCGATGCCACGCCGACGGGTCTTGCGAAGGCTCCCGGCGCCGGTACGTTGCTGCTTGAGCCGGGATTCGATCCAGGTGTCGCCGCGGCACTGCGCGAGCGCGGTTACAAGGTGATAGTCATGCAGCCAGGGTATGCGGGCGGATTCGGCGGCTACGAGGCGATCCAGTATGACGCCAGGTACCATGTCTATTGGGGCGCCACCGAATTCCGCCGCGACGGTGAAGTGATCGCTTACTGATCCCTCGGTGTAACCGCGCTCTCAAGAAATAACAGTGGACGGATTGAACTTCCACGGTTTCCGCTCCGAAACAAAACGGCCCCGCTTGCGGGGTCGTTTCAGTTCGTGCGTTTGATTGGACTTCAGCGCCGCGTGTTGGCCAGGAGCCGCAGGATTTCCAGATACAGCCAGATGAGCGTCACCATGAGCGCGAAGGCGCCGTACCATTCCATGTAACGCGGCGCGCCGCCCTGGGCGGAGCGCGAGATCATGTCGAAGTCCAGCACCAGGTTGAAGGCCGCGATCGCCACGATGAACAGGCTGATGCCGATGCTCAGCGGCGTGTGCCCGTACACCATGCTCATGTCCACATGGAACAGGCTCACGAGCCAGGTAAGTGCGTAGAAAATCAGGATGCCGAAGGTGGCGGCGCCGATGATGCGGTACAGGCGCGGCGTGGCCTTGATCACGCCGGTGCGGTACAGGATCAGCATACCGAGCGCCACGCCCAGCGTGAGCGCCACCGCCTGGATGACGATGCCGGGATAGGCCACGTTAAACATGGCGGAAACGCCGCCGATCACGAAGCCTTCGCAGATGGCGTACAGCGGCGCGGTGATTTTCGCCCAAGTAGGCTTGAAAGCGGTGGCGATTGCGAATATCAGTCCGGCTATGAGCCCGCCGAACACGTACGGCGAAACCGCGCCGTAGTTGAACACCGCCGGCGTGGTGGCCGTGGCCGGAACGTAGCCGGCGAGCGCCTGCGACCAGCACCAGGCCGCGGTCAGGATCACCAGCACCAGCAGGATCAGCGCCTTGCCGATGGTGCCGTTGATGGTCATCTGTTCGCCGGCAACGGCTACGGGATTCTTGAACGCCGCCGTTCTGAAAATCGGGTTGCCGGTTTTTGGAGGATCGCCGAAAGCCATGGTGTGTTTCCTTTGGTAACAGACAAGTACTGCCGGTTTTGACCGCCCGCCGCATCCTTAGTTGCCCCGGTCCGTCGGGGTGGCGGGTTAAACTGGCGGCCGCATTATATATGGGGACAGTGCGCGCTTGACACAACGCTTGCTGCAACAAGACGCCATCCTGGCCGCACTGGCCGGGGGCGCGACCGTGGTCACGGCGGGCGAACGCCTGACGCGCGCCGTGCAGTGGGCGTACGCCGAAGCCCGGCAGGCTGCGGGTCGGTGGGCCTGGGAGCGCCCAAACGTGTTGTCCTGGCCCGCGTTCCTGGCGCAACTCGGGTCCGCCCATGAAGGGGAGGGCATGCAGGGAGCCGGTGCACCCCCGCGTCTCCTGTCGGCCATTCAGGCGGAAACCCTGTGGACAAGCGTGGTGCGCGCCTCGGGCGCGGCATCAGGTTTGTTGCAGCCGCGCGCCGCTGCACAAGCCGCGCAGGAAGCTTGGGCGCTGTGCCATGCGTACCGCCTCGATCCCGCGGGGTTTGCCAAATCCGGCAGTGCCGATGCCGAACAGTTTTCGGCCTGGGCCAGGGTGTATCTGGAACGCTGTCGGCGCGAGCGCTGGCTGGATGTTGCGCGCCTGCCGGAACAGCTGGCGAGTTGGGTGCGTGCCGGAGCTTTACCTGTGCCAGCGCGCGTGGTGTTTGCAGGTTTCCACGAGTGGCCGCCGCAGCTGGAGGATTTCCTGCAAGCGCTGCACGCCGCGGGCAGTGCGGCCGAACGCCTGGTGACCGACATCGCGTCGGCTGAAAACGCGCGCCGTGTGGCCTGCGCGGATCAACGACAGGAATTACGTACTGCCGCACGCTGGGCCGCAGCTTTGCTGGAGCGCAACCCCGCGTTGCGCATCGGCATCGTGGTGCACGATCTCGCGGCTTGCGGCCCGCAGTTGAGGCGCGAACTGGACGATGCGCTGTGCCCGTCCGCGCGTCTGGGCGTGGAACTCGAACGACCGTACAACCTGTCGCTCGGCAGCTCACTCGCGAGTGCGCCGGTGATTCACGACGCACTGCTGCTGCTGCAAATTCTGGTGCACGACCGCATGGATTTCTCTGCGGCGAGTCAGGTGTTGCGCTCGCCGTTTGTGCGTGCGGCAGAATCCGAACAGAGTGCGCGCCTGCGTCTGGAGCTGCGTTTACGTGAGGCCGGCGAGCGCATTTCACTGCAGCGGTTGGCGGCGTTGGCGCGCGCCGAGAGCGGCCTGCAGCAACTGACCACGGCGTTGACGGCCGTGCTGGATTGGAAAAACGCGCATGCCAAACGCCTGCTGCCGGCGGCCTGGGCGCGTAGTTTCGCTGACGCGCTGCGCCTATGGGGCTGGCCGGGCGAGCGTACGCACGACAGCGTGGAGCATCAGGCGCTCGATGCCTTGCGCGGCATTCTGGGCGAACTCGCGCGCCTCGATGTGCTGGCGGAAACGCAGGACATGGATGGCGCGCTCGCAGAGTTCTCGCGACTTGCGGCGCAGGAGATTTTCCAGCCGGCAACGCCGGACACGCCGGTGCAGGTGCTGGGTGTGCTGGAAGCCACCAGTCTGCACTTCGATCACCTGTGGATCGCCGGCTGGTCGGACGATGCCTGGCCGGCAAGTCCGCGCCCGCATGCGTTGATTCCCGTGAGCGTGCAACGCGAGCACGACATGCCGCACGCAGGCGCGCGCCACGAGTTCGAGTTTGCGCAGCGTCTGACGGCACATCTGCTCGCGGCCGCTCCGGACGTAGTGGTGAGCGTGCCGCAGCGCGATGCGGATCGCGAGCTGCGTCCCAGCCCGCTGATCAGCGCGCTGCCGGAGATCGGCCCGAATCAGCTTCAGCTCCCGCAGCGCGTGCTTTCGGGGCACGCACAGCTCCTGCATGCGGCGGCACCGCCGCTCGAAACGCTGGACGACAGCCTCGGGCCGGCGCTGGACACAGGTCAGGTGCGCGGCGGCACAAATGTACTGAAGTCGCAGGCCGCATGCGCGTTTCAGGCGTTTGCGCGTTACCGCCTTGGTGCCGATCAGCCACTGCGGACGCCAAGTCCCGGGCTCGACGCCGCGGAACGTGGCAGTCTGCTGCATCGGGTGCTGTACCGGCTGTATGGCGAATTGACCGATCAGGCAGCGATTCTCGGCAAGGACGATGCCGCGCTTGCGGCCGTGATTCAGCGTTCGGTCGCAGCGGTGCTGCGCGAGGCGCGCGGCGCGGCGCCGGAGATTTTCACGCCGCGTTTTCAGGCGCTGGAACAGGAACGGCTGTCGCAACTGATCCGCGACTGGTTGCCGCAGGAACGCGAGCGCGCAAAGTTCAGCGTGGCCGAGCGTGAACTGAAACGCACGGTGCAAATCGGGCCGCTGCAGTTGCACACGCGCGTGGACCGCATTGACCGGCTGAGGGACGGCAGCTACGCCATCATTGATTACAAGACCGGTGATGCCAAGCCTGCCGCCTGGCAGGGGGAGCGTCCGGATGAGCCGCAGTTGCCGTGCTATGCGGTCACCGCGGCGGAAGACGTCGCGGCCGTGTTGTTTGCGGTGCTGCGCCCCGGCGAAACCGAATATCGGGGTTATGCGCGCGCATCGGACACGGCGCCGAGAGTCACGGGTCTTGATGAACTCAAAAATCCGCCGGATGACTGCGCGAACTGGCCGGCATTGCTCGATCATTGGCGCACCGTGCTGACGCGCTTGGCCGCGGATTTCGCCGCGGGCGCGGCAAAGGTTGCACCCAAGGAGCGCAACCGCACCTGCCGCGTATGCCATCTCGCGAACCTGTGCCGCATAGATGAAATCCAGGCGCTCGGGGAGCCGGACGATGACTGAGCCCGCCGACCGGCAAACCCGCGAGCGCGCGCTCGATCCGCAGGCGTCTTTCATCGTGCAGGCGCCGGCGGGCTCCGGCAAAACCAGCCTGCTTACGCAGCGTTACCTGCGCTTGCTCGCCAGCGTGGAGGCGCCGGAGGAAATCATCGCCATCACCTTCACGCGCAAGGCCGCGGGCGAGATGCGCAACCGTGTGCTCAAGGCGCTGGACGCGGCGGCTGGTGTTGTAGCGCCGGCCGAGGATCACCAGCGGCGCACGTGGGAACTGGCACGCGCGGCTCGCGTGCGCGACGCCGAACGTAACTGGCGCCTCGCCGAACATCCCGCACGCCTGCGCATCCAGACGATTGATTCCCTGAACGCGGAACTCACGCGCCAGATGCCGCTGCTGTCCGGCTTGGGCGCTCCGCCCGCAATCGACGCGCAGCCGGAATTCCTCTACCAGGAAGCCGCGCGCCGCACGCTGGCGTTGCTCGAACACGGCGAGGCACGACAATCCGAAGCGCTGGCCGTGCTGCTGCGGCATCTCGACAACGATCTGCCGCGCACTGCCCAGTTGCTCGCGGACATGCTGCCACACCGCGATCAATGGCTGCGCCACGCCGGTACGGCCGGCGCACACACGCAGCAGGAGTTGCAGGGAGCGTTCCAGCGCGAGATCGTGCGCCAGTTGCATATTGCGCACACGTTGATTGGCGCACACCTGCAAACGGAACTCGCGGAGCTCGCGCGCTTTGCCGCGCAGGCGCTCAGCGCACAGGGCAGCGACTCGCCGCTGTGCGCCTGCCAGGATCTGCGCGCATTCCCGTCCGCAACGTCCGAGGCGCTACCACAGTGGCGAGGCCTGGCCGAGCTGCTGCTGACCAGTTCCAACGGCGAGCCATTGCGCAAGACGGTGAACAAGAATACCGGCTTCGGCACACAACATCCGGATGAGAAGGCGCGCATGCTGGAAGTCCTGCAGCGCCTGAACGATGTACCGGAGTTGCCTGCGATGTTGCGCCGCATCCGTCGGCTGCCGTCGTCCGGATTCGACGCGTCGCAGTGGCGGGTGCTGGACGCGCTGCTCGCGGCGTTGCGCCTGGGCGTGGCGCAGTTGCAGGTGCTGTTCGCCGAGCGCGGGGCCGTTGATTATGCCGAGGTTGCGCTGCGCGCACTCGCGGCCCTGGGCGATGCGCAAGCGCCCACCGATCTCGCGCTCGCGCTCGATTACCGCATCCGTCATCTGCTGGTGGATGAATTCCAGGACACGTCATTCCTGCAGTTCCTGCTGCTCGAGCGGCTGACCGAAGGTTGGCAGCCGGGTGACGGCCGCACGCTGTTCGTGGTGGGCGATCCCATGCAGTCCATCTACCGGTTCCGCGAGGCGGAAGTCGGCCTGTTCCTGCGTGCCCAGCAGCACGGCATCGGCCAGGTGCGGCTCACAAAGTTGACGCTGCGCGCGAACTTCCGTGCGCGCCCGGAACTGGTGCAGTGGGTGAACCAGAGTTTCAGCAAGTTGTTTCCGGGGCAGAGCGACATCGCGAGTGGCGCGTTGACTTATAGCGCCTGTGAGGCGCAACGCGCGCTGGTGCCGGGAGCCCTGGTGGAAGTGCACGCAGCGTTCGGCGCTGATGCCGAACGCGAAGCCGGGCAGGTGATTGCGGTGATACGCCAGGCGCAGTCCGGGAACTTGCAGGTCGCAGTGCTGGTGCGCGGGCGCAATCACCTCGTGGCCCTGGTGCCGCGCCTGCGGCGCGAAGGTCTGCGCTTCCGCGCCATGGAACTGGAACAGCTTGGCGAGCGTCCGGTGGTGCGCGATCTGGTATCGCTCACGCGCACGCTGCTGCATATGGGCGACCGAACTGCATGGTTGGCGGTATTGCGCGCGCCCTGGTGTGGTCTCACGCTTGCGGACCTGCACGCGCTCACGCTGCACGCCGAGGGGCTTACTCTGCAGGAAGTGCTCGCAGACCGTGAGCGCGTGGCCACACTGAGCAAAGACGGACAGGCACGGCTCGCGCGTGTGCAGGCCGTGCTGCTCGATGTCCGGGTGCAGCGACGCCGCGGGACGTTGCGGGAGCAGGTGGAGAGCGCGTGGCTGCGGCTCGCTGCGCCCAGCGTGCTGGCCACGCTGGAAGACCTGGACGATGCGGAAGCCTTTCTGTCGCTGCTCGAAACCTTGGATGCAGGTGGCACGCTCCCGGACTCCGCCGCTCTGGAGGCGGCGCTGGAAGATCTGTTCGCCCAGCCGGATCCCGAAGCGGGCGATGGGCTGCAGGTGATGACCATGCACAAGGCCAAGGGACTGGAATTCGACGTGGTGATCGTGCCGGGGTTGGGGGCGGGCAGCGGACGCACGCACCGGCCGCTGCTCGCGTATCTGGAGCGCACGCGCGTGGAGGATCGGCCGGATTTGCTGCTTGCGCCCCTGAATGCCCGCGGCAGCGAGCGCGAGCCGCACTACGAACTGGTGGTGGACCTGCGCCGCGAACAGGAATTGTTCGAGCGCCAGCGCCTGTTGTATGTGGCTGCAACGCGTGCGCGTGAGCAACTGCACCTGCTGGGGCACGCGGGCTGGTCCGAAAAGGATGGCAAGCGCGAGGTGAAGGCGCCACCGGCCAATTCGCTGCTGGCTACTTTGTGGCCAGCGGTCGCGGAGGAATACCGGCAAGCGTTGCAGAATCACGTGCCGCCGGCGCCGGGCGCCACGCCGCAAATTCCTGCGACGCACCTGCGGCGGCTTCCGGCGGGTTGGCAGGCGCCCGCGCCGCCTGCCGCGGTCGAGTGGCAGGGGATGGGATTGCTGGCCGCTGAATTGCCGCCGCAAGTCGAATTCGATTGGGCGGGCGACACCCTGCGCCATATTGGTACGGTTGTGCACCGCGTGCTGCAGCGTATCGCCACCGCCGACGGCGATATACAGGACGCAGCGCGCACGGCGGTCAATGCAGAACGGGTGCGCGCCTGGCTGCAGCAGGCCGGCGTACCGGTTAATGAATTATCCACCGCCGTGCAAACCGTGCAGCAGGCCATTGAGCGCATGCTGGCGGATGATACCGGCCGGCGCCTGTTGGCAGCACGCGGACCGGATGCGCATTGCGAATTTGCGCTCAGCGGCTTCGAGAACCGGCGGCTCGTGACCGGTGTCATGGACCGCACCTTCGTGGATAATGACTCGGTGCGCTGGATCGTGGACTACAAGACCAGCCGGCATGAGGGGGCGGGACGTGATGCCTTCCTGGCGCGCGAGGTCGAACGCTACCGGCCGCAACTGCGCCGCTATGTGGCGCTGATGCGCGCATTTGAGAGCCGACCGGTCAGGGTGGGCCTGTATTTTCCGCTGCTGGGCAGCTTTTACGAAGTGAACGTGGACCGGGAATGACGGACAACCCGCAGCAATTGGTGGTCGCGATCAGCTCGCGCGCGCTCTTCGATCTCGAAGCCAGCCACCGGATTTTCACCGACAAGGGGCTGGAAGCCTATTCGCGCTATCAGATCGAACACGAGAACGACCTGCTGGTGCCGGGCGTGGCGTTCCCGCTGGTGAACAAGCTCCTGCGCCTGAATGAGGACGCACCCACGCGGCGCGTGGAGGTCATTCTGCTGTCGCACAACAGCGCCGATACCGGCCTGCGCATCTTCAATTCCATCCAGCATTACGGGCTGGATATCACACGCGCGGCGTTTACCAACGGCGCCGCGCCCTGGCGCTACGTGGAGCCTTTCAGCGCCGACCTGTTTCTGTCCGCGGAAGCCGGGGACGTGGTGCGCTCGCTGGATGCGGGGCGCGCCGCGGCCGCCATTGTGCCGGCGCGCGCCGAGGACGACGGCCGCGAGCAGTTGCGCATCGCCTTCGACGGCGACGCCGTGTTGTTCTCGGACGAAGCCGAGCGCGTGCATCAACAACAGGGACTGGCGGCGTTTTCCGCAAGCGAGCGCGACAAGGCACGGGAACCCCTGTCGGGCGGGCCGTTCAAGAATTTCCTTGCCGCGCTGCAGCATATCCAGAGGCAGTACCCCTCGGAGCGCTCGCCGATCCGCACCGCGCTGGTAACGGCGCGCTCGGCGCCGGCGCACGAGCGCGTGATCCGCACGCTGCGCGCCTGGAACATCCGCATAGACGAAGCGCTGTTTCTCGGCGGCCTGCCCAAGGGCGCGTTCCTGAAAACCTTCGGCGCCGACATTTTCTTCGACGACCAGAAAGGCCACGTGGAAGCCGCCGCGGGTTACGTGACCGCCGGCCACGTGCCGTACGGTGTCATCAACCGAACGTAGGTGAGGCTTCCGGCGAACGGGCAGAGCGCCTGCTAAAATGCGCGCCCTATGTCCGATGAATTCATCCGTGTGCACGGCGCGCGCCAGCACAATCTCAAGAATCTTGACCTGGATGTGCCACTCAACGAGCTGATCGTGGTGACCGGCGTGTCCGGTTCCGGCAAATCCTCGCTCGCTTTCGACACGCTGTACGCCGAAGGTCAGCGCCGCTACGTCGAGACCTTCTCGCCCTACGCACGCCAGTTCCTGGATCGCCAGGACCGTCCGGTGGTGGACCGCATCGAAGGCATTCCGCCCGCGATTGCCATTGATCAGGTGAATCCGGTGCGCAGCTCGCGCTCCACCGTCGGCACCATGACCGAACTCAACGATCACCTGAAGCTGCTGTTTGCCCGCGCGGCGCGGCTCTATTGCCGCAACTGCGGGCGGGAAGTGCGACGCGATACGGCGGAGTCGGTCGCCGCCGCATTGCTTGCGGACCGGGCCTTTGCCGGCCAGCGTGCGCTGATTACCTTCGCCATCCGCGTGCCGGCGAATTTTTCCGCCAAGGAAGTCGAAACTCTGCTGGCGGCGCAGGGGTATACGCACATCCACAGGCGGACCGGCCGGGATATCGAGGTCGTGCAGGACCGGCCGCTGGTTGAGGATGACAACCGCGCGCGCCTGACCGAAGCGCTGGAGGCGGCATTCCAACGCGGGCGCGGCCGGCTCAGCGTTTATGCGCTGGGCGCCGACAAGCGGCCGCGCACAGCGCAGCGGTTTTCCGACTCCCTGCATTGCGCCGACTGCGATATTGAGTATTCGGAACCGCGCCCGAATCTGTTCTCGTTCAATTCGCCGCTCGGCGCCTGCCCGGCGTGCCGGGGCTTCGGACGCCTGCTCGGCATTGACTGGGGTCTGGTGATTCCGGACGAGTCCAAAACGCTCGCCGGCGGCGCCGTCAAACCCTGGCAGACGCCGAGCTACCGCGATTGCCAGCGCGATCTGGTGCGCTACGCGAAAAAGCGCGGTGTGCCGCTGAACGTGCCATGGCGGGAACTTTCCGGGAAACACCGGCGCTGGGTGATCGAGGGTGAGGGCTCCTGGGAAGAGCGCAAATGGTACGGCGCCACACGCTTCTTCAAATGGCTGGAAACCAAAAGCTACAAGATGCACATCCGCGTGCTGCTGTCGAAATACCGCGCCTACACCACTTGTCCGGAATGCGCGGGCGCGCGCCTGCGGTCCGAAGCGATGTATTTTCGCGTGGGTACGCGCACGGAAGCCGAGCGGGTACTGCCGCCCGCAGAGCGCTTCAAGCCCAATACCGTGACGCAGGCGGATAGTGCGTACCGCGCGTTGCCGGGGCTGAATATCACTGATATCCAGAGTTTGCCGATCACGCGCGTGCGCGAATTTTTCGACACCCTCAAGCTGCCGGCGCCGCACGATGCGGCCGCGGCGCAGTTGCTCGAAGGGGTGCACGCGCGCCTGCGTTATCTCACCGACGTGGGCCTGGGCTATCTCACGCTCGACCGCCAGTCGCGCACGCTCTCGGGCGGCGAGGTGCAGCGGATCAATCTGACCACCGCGCTCGGCACCTCGCTCGTCAATACCCTGTTCGTGCTGGATGAGCCCTCCATCGGACTGCATCCGCGCGACATGCAGCGGGTCATCGGCGTGATGAAGCGTCTGCGCGATGCGGGAAACTCGCTGGTGGTGGTCGAGCACGACCCGCAGATCATGCTCGAGGCCGACCGGATCCTCGACCTGGGTCCGGGCGCCGGCGAGCGCGGCGGTGAGATCGTCTTCTACGGCACCCCGGGGCAGCTGCGCTCGCATCCCGGCTCGCTCACCGGCGAATACCTGAGCGGGCGCCGTACGGTGGTGCCGGCGCCGCAGCCTGCGCCGCCCGCGCCGGCACCGGCGGACGGCGGCGTCACTGCCGAAGCGCGCGCCAACCGCTGGCTCGAGCTCAAAGGCGTGGCCGAGCACAACCTCAGGCACCTCGACGTGCGCATTCCGCTGAAGCGCCTCGTGTGCGTCACCGGTGTGTCGGGCTCGGGCAAATCGACGCTGGTCGAGGACGTGCTCTACCCGGCGCTCCTCAAGTACCGCGGCAAGCCCACCGAGGCGCCCGGGCAGTTCACGGGCCTCGCGGGTGCAGAGCTCATAGACGATGTCGTGATGGTCGATCAGAACCCGATCGGGCGCACCACCCGCTCCAATCCCGCGAGCTACGTGGGCGCCTTCGATGCGATCCGCGCCTTGTTCGCCGCCGAGCCTGCCGCGCAGGAACGCAAGTACACCGCCGGCACTTTCAGCTTCAACTCCGGCAACGGCCGCTGCCCGACCTGCAGCGGCAACGGCTTCGAGCACGTCGAGATGCAGTTCCTGTCGGACGTCTACCTGCGCTGCCCCGACTGCGACGGCAAGCGCTACCGCGCCGAGATCCTCGAGATCACGATAGACGGCAAGACCATCGCGGACGCGCTCGAGCTGACGGTCTCCGAGGCGCTGGCG
>DATEHU010000058.1 GCA_035279405.1 Gammaproteobacteria bacterium | reverse complement strand
CCACGGCACCAAGCTCCCTGTAGCGGGCTGTGCGCCTCCGTGCTCGTGCGCTCGACCCTCACGCGCGGGCACGCTCTTTTCGTCTCCTGTAGCCGTTTGCACGGCGAGCGTAGCGAGCGCGCATCGGCCACCCGCACCACTCACGGTCGCGGATTCTTCCGGTATCCCTCTCACCAGCCGTGAGCGTCGTCCGCGGGATCTGCGGCGCGCCTGGTTGCAGTGGCTCGGATCTGTCGCCTGGCAGTGGAACGTGACGCTTACTTTCGCTCGTGAGCGTCCGCATCCGGAGTTCGCAGAAAAGGCGTTCTGGTGGTGGATTCGTTGGGTGAATCGCTCGGCGTTCGGTTCTCACTGGGAACGTCGTGGTCCAGGCGTCCAGTGGATGCGCGCCCTTGAGTTCCAGCGCCGCGGTACAGCGCACTACCACGTGCTGCTCACCACCGTCAGCACTTTGCTCACGTTGAATGAGCTGGTCGGCCGCTTTGCTGCAGCGCGTGCTTGGCAGGAGCGCGCTGGCGGTTTCGCTTCAGTGCAGGCTGTTCGGTCTGCACGCTTCAGTGTTCGCTACGTCGTCAAGCATGCCTGCAAGGGTGGGCGTGTTGACCCGAGCCGTGACCTGGGCTTGGTGCTTCCACCAGCTTAAAACCGAGCGTTGGGCGCGTTGTCGCGCTCGGTAGTGGGTCGTAACTTGTCCAGGCGGCGAGCCCGCCTTTACTTGACGGGCTCGCTATGCCCGTTGCACGCCTTCTTAGGCAGGCAATTCGGTACGGGCGGACCGCGGAAAGAAGCAGGCCCGCTGATGCGGGCCTTGATTGGTTGCTGAGGGTGTTGTAGGGTTTCTTTTGCGCGACGTGTAGTCAGCACTCGCGCGTGGTCATCAACGACTCTGGAGATTGACGACATGAACATTCTCGCTTCTTGTCTCAGTCGGTGCAAGTGCACCGGCCCTAGACGGTAACCCATACACTTTCCCAGGCGCCGCCCCACGGCACCAAGCTCCCTGTAGCGGGCTGTGCGCCTCCGTGCTCGTGCGCTCGACCCTCACGCGCGGGCACGCTCTTTTCGTCTCCTGTAGCCGTTTGCACGGCGAGCGTAGCGAGCGCGCATCGGCCACCCGCACCACT
>DATEHU010000057.1 GCA_035279405.1 Gammaproteobacteria bacterium | reverse complement strand
TCCCCGTAAAGGCTTTCCACCTCCCCGACCCGGTAGACGCGGCCCAAATGCGATTCAGAGCCGCACCAGTGATAGTCGTAAGAGTCCCATTGCCTCTCAAATAGGGGGGAATGGCGACGCCAACTAAACGAGCCGGAGAAGTGGAACCGGCACGGTGAACCGGGGATGATATGCCGAGGGCGGAGGTACTGGCCGACCGCAGCGTACTGCCGCAAGCAATCACGGATCAACGGCCAGTAGTCCAGCTGGGCTTCGTACATGCAGTCGCGCCAGTGCCGCACGGCCGGCGCCCACGTCGCCGATGTGATTCCCTTGGCGTGCCCGTACCAATGGCAGTGGTCATTGCCCCGGTAAGTTGACAGGGTTCGCATGAGCGTCGGGTAAGCCGCCATCTCCCGCAAGGCCGGGTCATTGGCAAAGGACAACACCTCTGCGTCCAGGCCGGCAAGCTCCTCCGCAACGTCCACCACGCTCGCGGTCTGCCCCGAAGTCGCTACGGCGATCAAGCGGCGTCCATTGAAGAGGGAGATGCGCCGTCGCAATTCCGCTAGATTGGGCCGCCACTCTTCGCCTTTCGGATAAATGAAGTAGGCTAAGTGGCGGATCGCGCCGGCACGCTCGAGCTCGTCCAGCGGCGGCCCGGCCGGGTCATGGTCGCGCACGGGACAGTCCAGACACTCCTGCGTTGTGGCATCCGAGCCGGCCAGGTGCGCCTGATGCGAGCGACACTCGAATTGACCGGGGGACGTCGCCGGACCCCGCCAGCGGCAGGGGGGAAGGGGATGTCGGATCATAACGGACTCGCGGGGGAGGCGGGGAGGAAAAGGGCGGGGTCCATCCTCCCCACGAGACCCCGCCCCCGTTGCGGCCCGACCCGCCCACGGTCGCGCCGCAAGGTATCTTCTACCTTGGCGTGAACACCTGTTCAAGGGCAGGGGCCGGGATCAACTTCCCAAAACCACGTCCCCGGAGCGGCCGCGACCACCTGGACGCGCCAGTAGTACCAGCCGGTGAATGTGGTGGGGGCTTGCGTGCAGCCGTAGCCGCCGGATTGACCCATCCCTAAGTCTTGGCAGCTACCACCCGTAAAGAAGGTCCAATGGAGGTTCCCGTCGGTCCTAAATTGGACGCTCCAGTGAATGGTTTGGCCCGCCGTCGCATACAACGAAAACCACCAATACCCTACGGTGAACGGATTGGGGCCGCTCACCTGCCCTTGAATTAACTGGCCCGCCTTGTCGCACGTCGGCCCGCCCATCACGCCCCCACTGCCACTGGACGAGCCGCCGAGGACAACGCCGCCTACCGTCCCCGCTTGCGGGCTGGGCTTGCCGCTGCCGCCCAGCACGATGCCGCCCTTTGTCGTGGCGAGCGTCCCCTCACCCGCAGGCGATCCGGTACCGCCCAGCACGATGCCGCCCGCCGTGCGCGCGATCGGTCCCCCGCCGCCGGCCGGTACCGCCGTGCCGCCGATCACTATGCCGCCATCGGTTTGAGCCGGGGAAGGAAAGCAGCAGTCAGGGAAGCTGACCGGCGGAACTCGGCTAAGGATGTCGCACGGGAGCTCGCCGTCGATAAACCATTGCGGATCGCCTACGAAACATTGACCCGCATAGCCCGGATTGACGCCACGGTCTAGGCCACGCCAGAAACCCGCCGTCGGGTCTTGCGGCCACGGCGTCACTTCGCCCCAGTCGTCATTCTGCTCGAAGTTCAACAGCCAGGGTGACGACTCTGCGCCGTGGGGGGAGGGGAAGAACTGCGCGTCATCGGCACAGAAGTACCATCGGGCAGGCGCCGTATACGCCTGCCCGCATATGAACACCCGCATGGTAAACGAGTAGCACGAGCGGAGCCAGGTCCAAATCATCCCGCACGGGTTGAACAAACTCCTCAATGGCTCCTCTGTAATCTCCCAAGAGGCAGCAGCGAGCGACCCCCCCTTTTACGAGTGACACCCCGGTCCATCTGCCCACTGAGGAATGGCGCAACTTCATACTGAAGAAGGCCAATGGTCCCCACGGACTTGAAATTGGTCGGGCTGACATTTTGCGTGCCGAACAGGTAGTAGACGAATGGGGGTCCGGCCTGCCCGGCCGGAGGCACCTGCACGACGGTATACACACCCGTCAGCCCAGGCGATCTTGGATTCACACGCCGCCAGCCGCCCAGTAGCACCTTCTGGCCGACCGTCCAGGGTTGCTGGGCCGCTAGCTGCACTCCTATCAATGGAGGCACCTGCGTACCGGACTGTAGGCCCAACGCCTGCACCGGAACCGTGGCCTTCCATGATCGGCAGCCCCAACCCCCCGTTACCAGCGTGTTAATGAACGTCAGCACTGCCCCCGTGAACCCCTGCACATTTCCAGCCTCGATGTTGCTGGGGGGCAAGTTATCGCCGCTGATAACGCCATCCGGGCATCCGGCGGCGTATATCAGCTTCTGCCCGACGTTGGTTTGCATTCGGATCATAAGCGCAACATTCGCTATGTTGCTTTTTTGCTCGCCGAACTGCTCGTTGCCGGTCCAGTTGCCGGTCACGGCGAACGTGAACTGGTCCACATCAGTCACTTGCCGATTCGCAGGAAAAGCGCTGATGCGAGCCGCGAACAAGGCGGCGTTATGACCGAGCATGGCCGCGCGGGCAGCCATTAGCTGCGACGCTTGGGTCGGTACGAAGTTTGGGCTGAAGCTTTGCTGGTTTAGGTAGGCTTCACTCCACGCGCTCCGGTACAGCGAAAAGTACATGGTCAACTTGAACGGCATCACGAACCCTCCTTAACTACAGGGAACTCGGCTGATCAGCTCTCCACTTCGGGAGCGCCGTAAATCTGCGTGGTCGGTAACTGCACGCTCGGCTTGACTACCAGCCCGTTGCCCGGCCCGGCAAGGGGAACACCGGGCGACGGCAGCGCGGCCGCCATCAGTAGGTTGCCCCCATAATTGGCATCGGCCAAGAACACCCCCGTGATGGTATTCCTGACCGTCGCGTCGGTCGGTGCAAAGAACAGGTTGGGACCGTAGACCACTTCCACGCCGCTGCTCGACTGTATGACGGGGAACCATGTCACGAGCTGCCGCACGTAGCCGTCATAGTTAGCCTCCGTGATGTTCGCCATTGTGCTTTGCGGCACAATCGGCGTTGTTGGCGGTTGGTACAGGCCCATGTAGATGCCGTCCAGCACGCCCTTGTAGCCGCTGCCGACGGCCTCCACCCAGTCTGTCAGCGCCCGGAACAGGAACAGGTACGTTGCTTGCCACACGAGCAATCCCTCCGTTTAGATGACCGGGCGACACAAAATCGTACCATCCCCACACCCCCATGTACAGTCGTACATAGAGGCTGGGGGCTGGCATTGCTTGTACTGCTCTTCGCTCGCCGTCAGTGGGGATTTGAACGCAGTGGCATTAGGGGGCGCTGCATGGAATGCTGTTGACGTCCGGCCAGCTGGCCAGCCACGGCGTCAGCAGCAGGTTGAAGACCCCGCCCCCGGCCCCGTAGGTGAATTGACCAGCGAACGTCTCAGCCCAGAGGCTGAACGTGTTGGTACCATCCGAAATCCAATAGCCGTAAACCGTGACGGCCCCGGTAAAGACCCATTGCAGGTTGAGGTACTGCGCCTGATAGCCCGACCCGATGCTGCTGAACGTCCAATTCGCGGGGGGCTGAGTGAGTTGGATCGGGGCATAGGTTACGCCTGCCGGAACCTCGATAGCCGCATAGGTCGCCTCGGTGTCCGTGTGCGCCGCAGTGTGCGGCATGGCGAACAGGTGGCAGATCGGATAACCGATATCGATTATCTTCAGAATTTGCCTCCACAACGCAACGGCGCCCTCCAGCGTTACTACGATCATTGTCGGTTCTCCGGGGTAAAGGGCCGGGCCGCGCGCCACGCGGCGCGTCGGTGGGATGGCCGCCCGACTTATCGACGTTGACAGCGGCCCGGCCGTGCTGCTCATTGTACCGGCGGGGCAGGGGGGGCGGCAGGCCAGGCGCAGAGGCTGCCAAACACACAATACCCCCCCCTAATTTTCAACGGCGATTGATTATGTATCCGGAATATCTTCAATGAAGCATAGAGATCGTCGGAGACAAAAACGGTGCATATATCCGGTTGTGGGGGGGGTATTGTGTGTTTGGCAGCCTCTGCGCCTACGTTGGCCATGTCTGCGGACGCGCCCAAACCATGTGCCGATCCGGCGGGCGCCCGTCGTGGCGGGACGTGATTCCCAGCGCGACCTTGGCCCGCCGCAATGTCCGCTCACTGATTCCGACGTCTCGCGCGGTGCGAACGATGTCCTTTGCACGCTTCTCTTCGTCGCCCAGGGCGTCCATCAGGAATGCGCGTGCATCCATGAGAGCGTCCCGCTCCGTCGTGCCGTCCACGGCCCGCCCAAGGTCTTCGGCCGTCGTCAGGCACGGTTGGCCCAGCTGCCAGACGCCGTAGCCCTCTCGGTCCACGATGTCATATGTCCGCGATTCGCACACCGCGCTAGACGCCGCTTTAGCCGCGACGATCACCCGACGGGATTGCTGCTCCGGGTCGCGCCCCAACGCCACGACGTAGCGGGGCACTTGGGACCACGCCGACGCGCCCGCGATCCAGTCCAGCGGCGGACCCATTCGATTTTTGCGATAGTGAGAGGTATAGATGACGGTAATGCCGCGCGACTCCGCGACCGCTTCGAGACTCTCTAGGACCGCGCGGACGGCCCCGTTGTCTAGCCAGCTGACGCCGGGCGCGAGGTAGCTGATAATCGGATCGAGGATGACGAGACTGATGTTGGCATCGGCCCAATCCCGTTCGGCCGTTGCCAGCCGATCCGGCAGGTTAAGGGGCGCCGCACGCTTGCCGTCCGCGCTGAAGTCCCCCAGGCAGACGCGGGACAGGTCGGCCCCCGCCGCACCCAGTCGGCCGATGCACTCCGGGCTGTCGGCGCCTTCGGGCGAGTAGTACACGCAGCGGCCCGGCGCATACGCCGCCGCCGCCGCCCCGAACGTGCTGTGGCAGCTGCCCCGGCTGTGGGCCGCGATGATGGCGGCGTACATCGTGCTTTTGCCGACGCTGGACTCCCCAACTATAGCGGTCATGCGTCCGCGCGGGATCAGGCCAGGTATCAGCCAGTCGGCCGGCGACCGGATCACCTTCGACGCCGGCAACCACGGCGTCCGTGGGGCCGGATCGGTCAGCGCCAGCGCCTCGGCAGTGGTCATGCGGCTGTGGCCATTCGGCGGGGGGGCGGGGATTCCTCCCGAAGCGATCACGTCCTCATCCGTGCGGAGCTTTTTCTTGCGTGCGACTTTTGCCATGAGTATACTCGTTATTTGGGTTTGGCGAACCAAAACGCCCCTTCTCTGTCCTGGTGCGGGGCGTGCGACCCACGCCGCTCAGCAGCGGCGTCAGGCCAATCCGGCTTCTTGCATGAGCAAGCCGGCGCAGTCCCAACACCACTTCGCCAGCGGCCCGTTGACGACGGCGGGTTTGACCCCCTCACCCGTACCACCGTCCATCGCCGGCCCGACGGCAAGGCGTCCGAACAGCTCGGTTGCCACGTTAAGGCGAATGATCCGCTGCGCATGGGCACTGGCCTGTAGAGCGGCGGCACGGGCGATTTGATCCGTCTGCATTGCGTACCTCCTATGGGCGAAAACAGGGCGGACAGTCACTTGACGCCATGCGCGGGGGGCGCCGCCCCCCGCGTCCCCCCCGTCCGTTCCTCTTCTCCGTTCCCGGCCCGGCGGCGGGCCGGCCGGTAAGGGACCGGGACGGCCATAAAACGGCAGAGTTCGATTGCCGCCTGGTGCATCGTCGCGCCTCGACGTTCGGACCATAGCCGGATCACGTCTCCCTGACGCTTGCAGCTGTGGCAGCACCAGCCGGTAGACGAGGCCGCGAAGCTCCGCGACCGCTTGCCCCTGGATCCGTGGATCGGACACGGGCCGCGCCGCACGTCGGCCGCGATCACTAGCGGCTGCCAACCCCATGCGCGCAGCAGGTCGGGCACAGGAATGAGCCGCTTGATTTCAGCGTAATCGACATCGTGCATGGATTGCCTCCAAAATGGGGAACGGAGAAGAGGAACGGACGGGGGGGACGCGGGGGGCGGCGCCCCCCGCGCACCTCACCCGCCTCACGACTATGGCTTGGCCCGCGCGCGGTAGTAGCCGCGCACGCGTCGGAAGACCCACGCCAAGACGGCGGCGCTGTTGGTGGGGGATTCGCCGAGGCGCGGCATCATTGCGTTGCGGTATCCTCGGCGCCGCTCCGCCCTGGTCAGCTGATGGCGGTCGGGGTCCGGCCCTTTCATAAAGCGTCCTTGTGCATCCCTCATTGCCGCGCCACCCCGGCCGACATCCCCTTGAACACCCGGCTCAGCGGCCATGCGCCGATGTGTTGCTGCATCGAACTCAGCCCCTCCGCCATGATCCATCCACGGATCACCTCACGCTCGACGACACCGCCCCAGAAAGGCAGTTGGGCCGTCAGGAAGTGCGCGAAGTCTCTGTGCAGGTAGAGGGCGGCGGCGGAGGTGTGCAGGGTGCGCCCGCCGCGCCAGACGGCGCATTGACCCCATGCCGGCGGGAGGTAGCGATCAAGCACCTCCAGCGCGAGCGCCAGCGTCGGTTCGCCGCCGCGCCAGTCTAGGGTGCCCACGTCGTACCCGTGGATTTCCTCCACCAAATTGACCCGAACGCCAGTGTCCAGCGAGTCCCGCGACGTGCCGGCCCAGGTGAGGACGCGCCGGGCAATCAGCCCGACCCGCAGAACCTCCGGCGCGTCGGCTGTCAGTTTGGCAGGATTATTAAACATAGTGGTCAATACCAGATGGACTTAGGGCGAATCCACTGCTGTTGTGCGCGGCGGGCGCAGCGTCGGCAAGTGAACAGACGTGCCGATGTGCGGCGGGGCCGTTCCCGCCTCTAAGGGGAGCGCGGCACAATCACTTTTAACTCGCGGCAAGTTCGCCGAGGCGCTCGCCTCATAAGCAACTCGTCATCGCCATAACAGCCGGAACAGAAGCAAGGCCAGCACCACAAGCAGCGCGGCCAGGGCGAGCGCGCACGGGACGCAGCACGCCGGACAGCCCAGGTCGTCCAGCAGCTCGCCCCAGTCCAGGGGCGGCGGATAGCTGGGACCGTAGACCCACCGACGCCAGCGGTCCTCATGATCGTATCCGTTGCGCCCTTGATCCATCTCGCTCGTCCCGCGACCGTCCGCAATGCCTCACTGATGCCGCATTGTCAGCTATGGGCGCTCCGGGTGGTTAAGCAGGAGCAAAAGAGCCGTTAAGAGAGTGTGAGAGGGGAGTAAATCCCCTTGCCACTCCACAAAGGCATTTAGCTCTACCTCGACTACCACGTCCGCCCCTAGCTGATGGGAGGCGAGCGGTCCTCGAGCGCCTACCGCTCGCCTCCCCAGGACGTGCGCTAGCTTTTCGACCGTGGTACGGATGCGCATGGTTTGCTCCCTTCAAAGGGTATGGGCGATGGAAGTGATCGGGTTCACTTCCACTGCGGGGGGATCACTTCCGACGACTGCGGGCAGGCCAGGACGCCCGACGGTCAGCACGCCGGCCGTGTGAACGTGCTAAGTGGCGTGTGGCGGTGTACGGCCGCACGCACGGTTAGCGGTACCACCTCGACAGCCGCCGCAATGGAGTCCATCCAATAGCCGTCCGCCTCGGCAGCCTGCGCCCGGTCCTCCGGCCAGGGCTTCCAGGCGGAACGCCGCACGGCCAGCTGGCAGCCGTCAACCCGGCAACGCAACGGGTTAGCCGGCCCCGGCTGCCCCGCGACGGCTAGCATCCCGCGCGAGTAGATGGACCCGTCGGCCCGCAACTCCTGCACGTCTGCTGCACCCACCCATCCTTGCTCAGTCGGCCAGTCGGCTGCTCGATTAAGCACCGTCTCCACCCACCGTAAGTCCAACTTGTCATCGTCGCTCAGGCAGGCCAGCACGTCGCCCCGCACCCGGCCTGACGCCATCGCGCGGTTGATCGCCACACCCTGAATGCAAGTGGAGCTACGCTCTGCAACCGTTTCCCCGGTCGTCAGTATCACGATGCGCGGATCGTCCCGGTATCGGTCGAATGCCCCGGCCGCCGCCAGATCGCCGGCGTCCATAATGACCAGCTGCCACGCGTCAGCCGTCTGGCGCCGTACCGAATCGATAGCCTCATGTACCAAAATCGGTTGCCTCGCGCTGGTCAGTATCACCGTGGCTAGGATCGGTTCCAGCCGACGGGATCGGTTGACTTCACACCAACGCCGGTGCGCCTCCAAAAGACCCGCTTCCCATACCGACGACAGGTACAAATCGAGGCCACGCGGAGGGCGATCCCCGTAAAGGCTTTCCACCTCCCCGACCCGGTAGACGCGGCCCAAATGCGATTCAGAGCCGCACCAGTGATAGTCGTAAGAGTCCCATTGCCTCTCAAATAGGGGGGAATGGCGACGCCAACTAAACGAGCCGGAGAAG
>DATEHU010000056.1 GCA_035279405.1 Gammaproteobacteria bacterium | reverse complement strand
CTAGTGGATTGCATCTGACATTTGAATCCCGAAAGGGATTCCCGATGCGCGGGCGGTATGCGACTGTGCCGCATGCGAACGGGGATATCGATCACGGTCAAACCTTCTGAGCGCAAGCGGCTGAAGGCGATTTTGCAGGACCGCAACGCGCCGCAGAAACATGCTTGGCGGGCTGAGATCATCCTGCTTTCGGGCGACGGTCTCGGAACGAACGAGATCATGCGGCGCACCGGCAAGTCCAAGACCTGCGTATGGCGCTGGCAGGAACGGTTCATGGAGGAAGGCGCAGCCGGTCTTTTGCGCGACAAGACGCGGCCCTCCCGCATCAAGCCTTTGGGCGCGGAAGTCGCCGCGCGGGTCGTGGCGCTGACCCAGGAAAAGCCACCGGGTGAAGTCACGCACTGGACCTCCGCGATGATGGCCAAGGCTTGCGGCATCAGCGCCAGCGCGGTCCAGCGCATCTGGCGCGCCCACGGCCTTCAGCCGCACAAGGTCAAGCAGTTCAAGCTTTCGAACGATCCGAAGTTCGTGGAGAAGCTGCGGGACATCGTGGGGCTTTACGTTGATCCGCCGGCCCACGCCATCGTGCTCTCGGTTGATGAGAAGAGCCAAATCCAGGCCTTGGACCGCACCCAGCCCGGTCTTCCGCTGAAGAAGGGGCGTGCCGGGACCATGACCCACGACTATAAGCGCAACGGTACGACCACGCTTTTTGCCGCCCTCAATGTGCTCGAAGGCAAGGTGATCGGCCGCTGCATGCAGCGGCACCGCCACGAGGAGTTCATCGGCTTCTTGAATGCCATCGAAGCCGAGGCCCCGAAACGCAAGGCCATCCATGTCATTCTCGACAACTATGCCACCCACAAGCATCCCGCGGTTCTCGCCTGGCTGGCCCGCCATAAGCGGTTCACCTTCCACTTCACGCCCACCTCCTGCTCTTGGCTCAACGCCGTGGAGGGCTACTTCGCCAAGCTCTCCAAGCACCGCCTGAAGCGCGGCGTCTTCCGATCCGTCGTCGACTTGCAGTCCGCCATCAAGCGCTTCATCGAGGACACAAACCAAATGCCCAAGCCCTTCGTCTGGACCGCCGATCCCAATAAAATCATCGCCGCCGTCAAACGCGGGCACCAAGTGTTAGATTCAATCCACTAG
>DATEHU010000055.1 GCA_035279405.1 Gammaproteobacteria bacterium | reverse complement strand
CATCTGCTGCACGGTCTGGGCCGAGATGATGCGCCCGCACTTCGGGCAGTGCGGGACGCCGACCCGCGCGAACAGCACCCGGAGGTAGTCGTAGATCTCGGTGACGGTTCCGACGGTCGAGCGCGGGTTCTTCGAGGTGGTCTTCTGCTCGATCGAGATCGCCGGCGACAGTCCCTCGATCGAGTCGAGGTCCGGCTTCTCCATCTGCTCAAGGAACTGGCGCGCATAGGCCGACAGCGACTCGACGTAGCGCCGCTGCCCTTCGGCGTAAATCGTGTCGAAGGCGAGCGACGACTTGCCCGAGCCCGAGAGCCCGGTGATCACGATCAGCCGGTCGCGCGGCAGGTCCACGTCAATGTTGGCGAGATTGTGGGTGCGCGCCCCACGGATGCGGATGCTGTCCATTCGAGCCCTGAAAAAACCGCGAACCGCTTACTATACGCCGGGCATCAAGCCCGGCGCAAAATGCGCAAGAGCCAAAAGTCATGAGCGCGGGGAAAGAGAGGCGGGGGCAATTGTGGGAGCGGCCGTCTCGACCGCGATTCCGCGGCCTGCGTGACGGCGGCCACCAGTGGACCGGATACTATCCACAGCGATAGTGTGCGGTAGGAAAACACGGTAGGCTGTGCCCTTGGTCGGGCAGGCGAAGCCTCTATGAACTACAAAGGCATCATTCTCGCCGGCGGCAGCGGCACGCGTCTCTACCCGGTGACGCGCGCGGTCAGCAAGCAATTGCTGCAAGTGTACGACAAGCCCATGATTTACTACCCGCTCACCACCCTGATGCTGGCGGGTATCCGCGAGATTCTGGTGATCTCGACGCCCCACGATCTGCCGCGCTATCAGGAACTGCTGGGCGACGGTAGCCAATGGGGCCTCGCGTTCAGCTATGCGCCGCAGCCGAAACCCGAAGGCCTGGCGCAGGCGTTCATCATCGGCGAGCGTTTCATCGGCGCGGGACCGGTGGCGCTCGTTCTCGGCGACAACATTTTCTACGGCACCGGCCTGGCGCAGCAGTTGACGGCCGCCGCCCGGCAGGACCGCGGCGCCACGGTTTTTGCCTACTACGTCAATCATCCCGAGCGCTACGGCGTGGTGCAATTCGACGCGGCCGGCAAAGTGCTTGGTATCGAGGAAAAACCGCAGCAGCCCAAATCCAGCTACGCGGTGACCGGCCTGTATTTTTACGACCACAGCGTGGTGGGCATCGCCAAATCCCTGAAGCCCTCGGCGCGCGGCGAGCTTGAAATCACCGACGTCAACGAACGCTATCGCCGGCAAAGCAGTTTGCGCGTGGAGTTGATGGGGCGAGGGATTGCCTGGCTCGACACCGGCACCCATGAGTCGTTGCTCGATGCCGCGAATTTCATCGCCACCATCGAAAACCGTCAGGGCCTGCAAGTCGCCTGTCCCGAGGAGATCGCCTTCAGCCAGGGATTCATTGACCACGAGCAGGTGCTGAAGCTCGCCGCGCCACTGAAGCAGACCGCTTATGGCGAATATCTCCTACGCCTGGTCAAAGCGGGCGACCGCTGATGGAATTCCTGCCGACGGCTATTCCGGATGTGATTCTGGTCAAACCGCGCGTATTCGGCGATGCGCGCGGATTTTTCATGGAAACCTGGGAAGCAAAAAAATTTACTGCTGCAGGGCTGGATGTAAAGTTTGTCCAGGACAACCATAGTTTGTCAGTTAAAAATACCCTGCGCGGCTTGCATTACCAGATTCAGCATCCCCAGGGAAAACTGGTGCGCGTCGTAGCGGGCGAGGTGTTCGACATCGCCGTGGATCTGCGCCGCAGCTCGCCAAGCTTCGGCAAATGGGTAGGCATGATTTTGTCGGCCGGGAACAAGCAGCAGCTCTGGGTACCGCCGGGATTTGCTCACGGCTTCATGGTACTGAGCGATACGGCGGAGTTTGTGTACAAGTGCACGGATTATTACGCGCCGCAGCACGAACGCACGCTCCTGTGGAACGATCCGGGCGTCAAGATTGCCTGGCCGCTCGCACCCGGACAGGCGCCGATCCTGTCGGACAAGGATCAGGCGGGCAAGCCGCTGCGCACGGCGGAGACTTATCCGTGAGAGTGCTGATTACCGGCGCCAACGGTCAGCTGGGTAGCGCCTTGCTCAAGACCGCGCCGGCCGCCGCCGAGATCAAGGCGGCAGGCCGCGAGCTGGATATCTGCGCGCCGGCCGCGCTGCAAAAGGCCGTGCAGGCATTCAAGCCTGCGCTCATCGTGAATACAGCCGCCTACACGGCCGTGGACCGGGCCGAGTCGGAGCGTGAGCGGGCGTTCGCGGTAAATGCAACCGGCGTGGAAAATCTGGCGCGCACGGCACGTGCAGGCGGTGCACGCCTGATCCATGTCTCGACCGATTTTGTATTTGACGGGCACAAGTCTTCGCCATATCTGCCGCAAGACGAAATGCGGCCGCTGGGCGTGTATGGTGCCAGTAAAGCCGAAGGTGAAAAGCGCCTGCGAGCGGTGTTGGGGGACGCGGCGGTCATCGCGCGTACCGGGTGGCTCTACGCGGACAAGGGTCAAAACTTCGTCAACACCATGCTGTGCCTGATGCGCGAGAAAGACAGCCTCGGCGTGATTGCCGATCAGGTCGGCACGCCGACCTGGGCGGGAAGTCTGGCGGAAGTCATCTGGATAATTGCCGGGGATCCGAAGATAGCCGGCACGCATCACTGGAGCGACGCTGGAGTGGCAAGCTGGTACGACTTTGCCGTGGCCATCCAGGAAGAAGCGCTCGCAGCCGGATTGCTTGCTCGCGCCATCCCGATCCGGCCGCTCGCGACTTCCGAATACCCGTTGCCCGCCCGGCGCCCCGCGTACAGCGTGCTCGATAAACGCTCCCTGATTTCGGCCACCAATCTGCAGCCCGTCCACTGGCGGGTGAATCTGCGACGCATGCTCGGGGATCTTCGCCATGCGTAGGCTGCTGGTCACCGGCGGCGCCGGTTTCATCGGTGCGAATTTCGTGCACTACTGGATCGCGCAACATCCGCAGGATCGTATTGTGGTGCTCGACGCGCTCACCTATGCCGGCAATCCGGCGAGCCTCGATGCCGTGCGCGATCACCCGCAATTCCACTTCGTGCACGGCAACATCTGCGATGAGGCTCTCGTCAACGCCCTCATGGGCGAAGAGCGGATAGATACCGTAGTGCATTTCGCCGCCGAGTCGCACGTGGACCGTTCCATCACCGGCCCGGATGCCTTCGTTGAGACCAACGTGGTCGGCACGCACGTACTGTTGAAAGCTGCACGGCGCGCCTGGCTGGATACCAAGAGCGCGGCCAGGGCGCACCGCTTTCACCATGTTTCCACCGACGAGGTGTACGGCAGTCTCGGATCGGGCGATCCGCCGTTCACGGAGAGCACGCCGTACGCGCCGAACTCCCCGTATTCCGCCAGCAAGGCGGCCTCGGACCATCTGGTGCGTGCTTACCACCATACCTACGGTCTGCCGGTCACGATCAGCAACTGTTCCAATAACTTCGGACCGTACCAGTTTCCGGAAAAACTCATCCCGCTGATGATCGTGAATGCGCTGCACGCCAAGCCGCTGCCGGTGTACGGCGACGGCGGCAACGTGCGCGACTGGCTGTACGTCACCGATCACGTGCGCGGCATCGAGCGGGTGCTGGAACGGGGCCGCGTGGGCGAAACCTACAACATCGGTGGCAACAACGAACGCCGCAATATCGAGCTGGTCGAGGAGATTTGCGGGCTGCTGGATCGCGCATTCCAATCCTCACCCAAGCTGGCGGGGACTTTTCCGGATTGCCCGGCGGCACACGAAGCCAGCACGTGCGAGCTGATCACTTACGTTACGGACCGTCCCGGACATGACCGCCGCTATGCGATTGACGCCGGCAAGATTTCCCGTGAATGCGGCTTTCAGCCTGCCGGCCGGCCTGCAGCAGCACTCGAAGCCACCGTGCACTGGTATCTCGCCAACCGTCAATGGTGGCAACCGCTGTTGCAACGCGCCTGACTGCGCGGGGCACGTACGCGGAGTGGTAAAACTTTGAATGAAAATGTTTGTGGGAGCGGTGGTCCCCACCGCGATGCCTTTGACTCCCCCCCTTTGCAAAGGGGGGTGAGGGGGGGGTTGATGGTTTGGAATCGCGGCGAGTATCGCCGCTCCCGACGGGGTCGTGGTGGCAATGATTCAGTGGGAGCGACGTTCCCCGTCGCGATGCCTTTGGCTAAGAATCGCGGCGAATATCGCCGCTCCCACCAGACGGATGCTGCCGTAATGATTGGGTGGGAGCGGTAGTATTGGATTTTGTGGGAGCGACGGTCTCCGTCGCGATGTCTTTGATTCCCATCCCCCCTTTGCAAAGGGGGGCGAGGGGGGATTTTACGAACACGGCTGGCAATCGGCGTACATTTGCTTAGACGCTCCATGACAAAAACCGCTTCCATGACCGGCACCGAACGCCGCGCCGCCTTGTCGCTGGCCGGCATTTTCTCGCTGCGCATGCTCGGGCTGTTCATGATCTACCCGGTGTTTGCGCCCTGGGCCCGGACCCTGCCGGATGCCACGGCCGTCACCATCGGCCTCGCGCTCGGCATCTACGGCCTTACCCAGGCGTTGCTACAGATTCCCTTCGGTTTTCTTTCCGACCGCATTGGCCGCAAGCGCGTGATTGCCGCGGGCCTGGTGCTGTTCGTGATCGGCAGCGTGATTGCGGCGCTTTCGCCCTCGATCTACGGCATCGTGCTTGGCCGCTTGTTGCAGGGCGCGGGCGCGGTAGGCTCGGCGGTGCTGGCGCTCGCCGCGGATCTCACGCGTGCGGAACATCGTACCAAAGCCATGGCGATCATCGGCATGACCATCGGTGCGTCCTTCGGCCTGGCGGTGGTCGTGGGCCCAGTGCTGAACGGATGGATCGGGGTGCGCGGCATCTTCTGGCTGACCGCGGTGCTCGCGGCGCTCGGCATCCTGGTGCTCTACGCGCTGGTGCCGCGTCCGGCCGCCCCCAAACTGCATGCCGAGACGGAAGCGGTGCCGGCGCTCTTCAAGCGCGTACTCGCGGACCGCGAACTGCAACGCCTGGATTTCGGCATCTTCATCCAGCACGCGATACTGACCGCGAGTTTCCTGAGCGTGCCCTTCGTGCTCCGCCAGGCCGGCATCGCGCTGCCCGATCAGTGGTACGTGTATCTGCCGGTGCTTGTCGTCTCGGTGGCATTTCTTGTGCCGCTGATTATTTTGGCGGAGCGCGGGCGCATGAAAGCCGTATTCCTCGTCTCGGTCGCACTGCTGGCCGCCGGCCAGCTGCTGTTGCTGTTCGGGCGCGCGAGCCTGCCGCTGGTGGTCCTGGCCTTGCTGGTGTTCTTCACCGGCTTCAACGTGCTCGAATCGGTACTGCCGTCGCTCATCTCGCGCCGCGCGCCGGACGATGCCAAGGGCACGGCTATGGGCGTGTATTCTTCCTCGCAGTTTTTCGGGATATTCGTCGGCGGCGTGCTCGGCGGCTGGGTCGAAGGCACGTGGGGCCTGAACGGCGTGTTCGGATTCTGTGCCGCGCTCGCGGCGCTCTGGTGGCTGGCGGCCTGGTTCATGCGGCCGCCCGCAGCCAGACGCTCTCCCCCTTTGGAAAAGGGGGATGAGGCGTGAATCGCGTTTCCCCCCTTTGAAAAAGGGGGGCGAGGCGCCAAGCGCCGAGCGGGCAGCCACGACGGCTGCCCTGGACTTTCGGATGAAGCAGGGTAAGCGGCAACGCCGCGAACGCCCATGCAGGACGCATGGGCCGGACTTTTGGCGGAGCACGACTGCGCAGCCAACAAGCGAAGTCCGAAAGGGGGGATTTGCAATGTCCGGCATTTATAGTTGGCAACTTCTGCGACTCCCCATGCCATCTTTTGGCAGTGGCTTTCACCTGCATCACCTGTTCAACCCGGGGTTTTCCCGTAAAATAGCCACCCCCGGCGCAAAACAGATGCACGGTCATACTACCGACCGGCGAGGGACAAGCCATGGCACGCGGCGTAAACAAAGTCATTTTGATCGGTAATCTGGGTGCGGACCCCGAAACCCGCTACATGCCTTCGGGCGGCGCGGTCACCAACATCCGCATGGCCACCAGCGAGTCCTGGAAGGACAAGCAGACGGGCGAGCAGAAGGACCGCACCGAGTGGCACCGCATTACCTTTTATGGGCGGCTGGCGGAAGTCGCCGGCGAGTACCTGAAAAAGGGCTCCCAGGTGTACATCGAAGGCAAGTTGCGCACCCGTACCTACGAAAAGGAAGGCCAGACGCACTATTCAACGGAAATCATCGCCGACAACATGCAGATGCTGGGCTCACGCGCCGGTGCCGGCGGCGCGGAGCGCATAACCGGCGACACTCATGGTGAACCGGAGCCGGCGGCCGCGCCGGCCGGCAAGCCAGCCAAAGCCGCCAATGATTTCAGCGACGACGATATTCCGTTCTGAGAACGCCTGACAGAATGAACAGCTGTGACAAATCCCCCCGCGCGCCAAGCGCGCTCCCCCCTTTGCAAAGGGGGGCGAGGGGGGATTTGATGATTTGGGATCGCGGCGTCGCGATGCCTTTGACTAAGAATCGCGGCGAGTATCGCCGCTCCCACAGGGTCGCTGTGGTGGCAATGATTCGGTGGGAGCGATGGTCTCCATCGCGATGGTTTTGGAATCGCGGCGAATATCGCCGCTCCCACCTGACGGATGCTGGCGGTCATTGCCACTCCCACAAGCGGCGCCGCGGCGGACTCGGTCAAGGATTGAAAATTCACTTTGAAGGTATCTTTGCAGATGACTACAGATCCGAAACAATCCGATAAAACTGCCATCCAGAATCCTGCTTCTTCCCCGGTTAGCCCGCAGTCTTGGGCGGGGGATTATCCGCCCGGCGGCGAGATTGATCTCGTGGATCTGGGCGTGCTGCTCTGGCGGCGCTGGCGCCTGATGCTCACGGTGTTTGTGGTGATAGTGGTGCTGGCCATCCTTGCGGCCGTGTTCAAGAGCCCGAGTTATGAATATACGGCCGGCATCCGTCTGGGTTACCTGATCACGTCAAACGGCACCGCCGTGCCGCTCGTGTCTTCTCAGTCCGCGGTCAATGCCCTGCAGAATGTCTATATTCCGGAGGCCTCACTGCAATATCTGCAGGAACCGCAGGCATCGGCGAATATCCCCAAGTTCACGGTGAACGCGGGGACGGACACCGGCAACAGCAGCACCGTGCTGTTGACTTGCCGCAGTGCCGGAAAACTGGGGCAGGCCTGCGCCGCCATCGAGAAGCTGGCCAGCCAGAATTTCGTCCGCGACAATTCCGGCGCCGGCGCCGCGGAACGCGCAAACCTGCAGGCGGAACTGAACGGCTCCAACCTGAATTTGCAGGCCTTGCAGAATCCCGCGGTCTTCGCGGTGCAGAAGCTGGCGGCGGAAAAGGCCATCGCCGACGCCAGGAACACTCTGGCGAGCCTGAAGGCGAACGCTCAGGTGCTGGCGGTACGCAAGAGCAAGCTCGAGGCCTCCGCGGATTTGTTGACCAAGCAGGCCGCGCAATTGCAGGCGCATATTGATGCGGCGCGCAAAGCCTCGATTGCCTCGGCTCAAAACGCGACCAGTCCCACCGAGGCCATGTCCAATCTGGTGCTCAGCACCGAAGTGCAGCAGAGCGTGAATCTGCTGAATCAGACCGAGCAGCAGTTGAACGTGACGCTGCCCCAGCAGCTCGCCGGCGTGCAAAAAGACATCACCGACAATACCCGTGCGCAGGCCTTGCAGGACCAGGTGATCGTGCAGAACCAGACCGCCTTGCAGAAGCTGCTGTTCAGTCACGGCCAGGATATCCAGAGTCAGAAGAACAATATCACCAATATCCAGGCCCAGCTCGACAACATTCAGGACAACAAAGTGCTGGGCGATCCTGTGCGTTCGGTCAAACCCGTGGGTCTCGGCCGCGGCGCGATGGTGGGGCTCGGCATCGTGATCGGCACCATTCTTGCCATCTTTGCCGCGCTGGCTGCGAATTACGTCGAGCAGGTGCGTGAGCGCCTGCGTTTCACCCGGGCCGCAGGGAAGTAGATATGGCCTCCAGTCCGGCGACGGCTGCGCCCGCGACCGCAATTGATAAGGGTTCACCGAAGGATTTGTTCGTGCCCGCCGACCGGCAGGACGCACTCAAAGCGGCCGCGCAGGCCTTTCCTTCCTGGGATCTCACCCCGCGCCAGCTTTGCGATCTCGAGCTGCTGTTGAACGGCGGCTTTGCGCCGCTCACCGGTTTTCTGACACGCGCCGATTACGATCGCGTGGTGGACGGGATGCGGCTCGCGGACGGCACGCTCTGGCCCATGCCGATTACCCTGGATGTCACGCACGAGTTCGCGCGCAAGCTCACGACCGGCGGTTCCGTTGCGCTGCGCGATCCGGAGGGTGTCCTGATCGCAGTGCTCGATGTGGAGGATTGCTGGGAACCGGACCTGCAGCGCGAAACTCTTGGGGTGTTCGGCACCGAAGACGAGCGGCATCCCTCGGTGTTCTATCTCAAACATCACACCAATCCCGTATATATAGGTGGGCATCTGCAAGGCATCGAGCCGCCGACGCATTACGATTTCAAACACCTGCGCCGCACACCGGCCGAGTTGCGCCAAGTGTTCGCGGAAATGGGCTGGAAGCGCATCGTCGCTTTCCAGACGCGCAATCCCATGCACCGCGCGCACCTGGAACTCACGCACCGCGCGGCAGAGCGGGTGGGCGCGAAGCTGTTGATCAATCCGACCGTCGGCATGACCAAGCCGGGCGACATTGACCACTACACCCGCGTGCGCTGCTACGAGCACCTCATCAAGCGTTATCCGCCCAACTCGGCTTTGCTGAGCCTCCTGCCGCTCGCCATGCGCATGGGCGGGCCGCGCGAGGCGCTGTGGCACGCGCTGGTGCGCAAGAACCACGGCGCCACGCATTTCATCGTGGGGCGCGACCACGCCGGTCCCGGTAAGGACAGCAAGGGCAAGCCGTTCTATGGCCCTTACGACGCGCAAACGCTGTTCAAGAAATATCAGGACGAGATGGACATCGAAATGGTGCCGTTCCGCATGATGGTGTACGTGAAAGAGCGCTCTGGCTATGCACCGGAAGACGAAGTCAAGCCCGGTGAAACCGTCATGACCATCTCCGGAACCCAGCAGCGCCAGCTTTTGCAGGAAGGCAGGGATATTCCCGACTGGTTCACCTATCCCGAGGTCGTGGCGGAACTGCGCAAGACCCATCCGCCGCGGAGCAAGCAGGGGTTCACGGTGTTTTTTACCGGGCTGTCCGGCTCGGGAAAATCCACCATCGCCAACGCGCTCATGGTGAAACTGCTCGAGATCGGCGGGCGTCATGTCACGATGCTGGACGGCGACTTGGTGAGAAAGCACCTATCGAGCGAACTCGGGTTCTCGAAAGAACACCGCGATCTGAACATCCAGCGCATCGGCTACGTGGCGAGCGAAATCACCAAGAACGGCGGCATCGCCATCTGCGCGCCCATCGCGCCCTATGCCGCCACGCGCCGCAAAGTGCGAGAGATGATCGAGCCGGTGGGCGGATTTTTTGAAGTATACGTGTCCACGCCGCTCGAAGTCTGCGAACAACGCGACCGCAAGGGTTTGTACGCCAAGGCCCGCGCCGGAGTGCTCAAGGAGTTCACCGGCATCAGTGATCCTTATGAGACGCCGGTATCGCCGGAACTTGCGCTGGACGCGGGCCATGGAAGCGTGGATGGGGAAGCCGAAGCGATACTATCGCTGATCAAGTCGGCCGGCTTTGTCGCGTGAGCTGACGGGGAGTTGACTGGACAGCCGAAATGAAACGTTCCCACCGAATCATTGCGGCAGCCTGTGTCTGGTGGGAGCGGCGATACTCGCCGCGATTCTTAGTCAAAGGCATCGCGATGCCGCGATTCCAAACTATCAAATCCCCCCAACCCCCCTTTTTCAAGGGGGGTGAGGGGGGATTTAACGCGCGCCGGAGTGCTCAAGGAGTTCACCGGCATCAGCGATCATTATGAGGCGCCGGTATCGCCGGAACTTACGCTGCATACTGCCCAGGGAAGCATGGACGAAGAAGCCAATGAAGTGCTCAGGCTCTTGCGGGATGCCGGATTCGTTGCGTGATACCCGAAAGTTATTCTCCGAAGAGTCTGCATCAGAAGGATCTGACTTGCATCCCTGTCAGGGATGGCGGCAACACCCCTGCTCATAGCCGGGGTGTAAGGGTCCCGTCGTTCCGATGAAAGCCGATACGACGTAAAATGGAGCGACTGGAGCATTGTAGGATTGCTGAGCGATTTTCTAGGCTTGGGAAGCAGCTTGATAGGAGCTGCGCAGTAAAACGACCGGCAACAAGAACAAGTAGCTACATGACCCGGATATTTGCGAGGCCTCCATCCAGGTCCGCTCCGGTATTAGGCATAAACTGTAAATGGCTCTTAAAGCAAGGGAGTAGACAGTGAAAAATTTCGGTTTGATTGGCGCTGCGGGCTACATTGCTCCGCGCCACATGAAAGCCATCAAGGATACCGGCAACAAGCTGGTGGCGGCGCTTGATCCGAGTGACTCGGTTGGCGTCATTGACGGCTACTTTCCCGGGGCCGACTTCTTCACGGAGTTTGAACGTTTCGATCGGCACGTGGATAAGCTGCGCCGTAAAAACCACGAAAACACAATTGATTTCATTTCCATCTGCACGCCAAACTATCTGCACGACGCGCACATGCGTTTCGGTCTGCGCTCGGGTTGTGACGTGATCTGCGAAAAGCCGCTGGTACTGAATCCGTGGAATATAGACGGCCTGCTAGAGATCGAGCGCGACACGGGGCACAAGGTCAATACCATTCTGCAGTTGCGCGTGCATCCATCCATCGTGGCGCTGCGCGAGAAAGTCCGTGCGGCCAAACACGATACCAAGCACGATGTGAATCTGACCTACATCACGTCGCGCGGCCATTGGTACCTGCAATCATGGAAGGGCGATATAAAGAAGTCCGGGGGTATTGCCACCAATATCGGCGTGCACTTCTTTGACATGCTGTATTTTATTTTCGGTGACTTGCAGCAGAATATCGTTCACTACGCGTCCGAAACCCGGAACGCCGGGTATCTGGAATACGAGCGTGCTCGCGTGCGCTGGTTTTTATCGGTGGATTACGCCGACGTGCCCGCAGCGCAGAAGCTCGCCGGCCAACGCACATACCGCTCAATCACGGTGGATGGGAAGGAAATCGAGTTTTCGGGCGGTTTCACCGATTTGCACACCCGCACCTATGAGCAGATCCTTGCCGGCCATGGCTATGGACTGGAAGCCAACCGCACCGCCATTACGGCCGTATCCACCATTCGCAATGCCAAGCCAATCGGGCTGGTGGGTGAATACCACCCGTTTCTCAAGGCTGTTGCGGCTTGAGCCTGAACATGGGGTACTTCAAGCATCCGAGCGCAATCGTTGATGAAGGCGCCCAGGTTGGCGAGGGCTCACGCGTGTGGCACTTTGTGCATGTATGTGGGGGCGCACGCATCGGCAAGGGCGTGTCGTTGGGGCAGAATGTGTTCGTCGGCAACAGAGTGATCATCGGCGACCGCTGCAAGATCCAGAATAACGTCTCGGTATATGACAACGTGACGCTGGAAGAAGGCGTGTTTTGCGGCCCCAGCATGGTGTTTACCAATGTTTACAATCCGCGAGCGCTGATTGAGCGCAAGGACGAATACCGCGACACACTGGTAAAAAAAGGCGCCACTCTGGGCGCCAATTGCACCATCCTGTGCGGCATTACCGTTGGCGAATTCGCCTTCGTCGGCGCCGGTGCTGTTGTCAACAAGGACGTACCCTCTTATGCGTTGATGGTGGGCGTGCCAGCACGCCAGATCGGCTGGATGAGCGAGTTTGGTGAACGGCTTGATTTACCGGTCAAAGGTGACGGCGAAGCGGTCTGCTCCCACACACAGGCGTGCTACAGACTAATAAACGGCGTGGTCCGCAAGACTGGAGCTGCGGCGTAATTGTTTGCCCGGTGTATAAATTTTGACGGCATTTTTGCATAAATGGAAATTCTTCCTGGAAAACATGATTAACTTCGTTGACCTTCATGCCCAACAGGCCCGTATCAAGGACAAAATTGACGCCGGCATCCGGCGCGTGCTGGCCCATGGCCAGTACATTCTCGGTCCGGAAGTTGGTGAACTGGAGGAACGACTGGCGACCTACGTGGGCGCCAAGCACTGCATCACAGTGGCCAACGGCACCGACGCACTTCAGATCGCTCAAATGGCGCTGGGTGTTGGTCCTGGCGATGAGGTTATTACCCCGGGGTTTACCTACATCGCCACCGCCGAGACAGTAGCGCTTTTGGGGGCCAGGCCGATTTACGTGGATATAGACCCACGCACCTACAACTTGAATCCGGCACTGCTGGAGGCGGCCATCACACCAAGGACCAAAGCGATCATACCCGTGTCGCTCTACGGTCAGTGTGCCGACTACGATGCCATTAACGCCATTGCGAAGAAGCACCGTATTCCAGTTATCGAAGATGCCGCGCAGAGCTTCGGCGCGAGCTACAAGGGTCGCAAGAGCTGTAACCTGACCACAATTGCTTGCACGAGCTTTTTCCCCAGTAAGCCATTAGGCTGCTATGGCGACGGCGGGGCGATTTTTACTGGTGAAGACGAGTTGGCCAAGGTCATGCGTCAGATTGCCCGGCATGGCCAAGATCGCCGTTATCACCACGTTCGAATTGGCGTAAACAGCCGGCTGGATACACTACAGGCTGCCATTTTGCTGGCCAAGCTTGAAATCCTGGGTGATGAAATTGCGTTGCGTCAGAAAGTGGCGCAGGCCTATACAAAGCTATTCAGCGAAGCGGGCATTACCACCACACCCTTCATTGAAGCATACAATGTGAGTGCATGGGCGCAGTACACCATTCAGGTTGACCGGCGCGCCGCGGTACAAGAAAAGTTGAAAGCTACCGGTATCCCCACTGCCGTACATTACCCTATTCCACTCAACCGCCAGCCTGCGGTGGCCGATAGCGCAGTGACCCTGCCGGTGGGAGACGCCGTGGCCGAACGTGTAATGAGCTTGCCTATGCACCCGTATTTGGATACCGAGAAAATCCAACGAGTTGCGGAGGTCTTAGCCCAATGGGCGAGTCGGTGATGGATCGCCGCGCTGTCATCGGATTTGCGTTAGGACCTGTCGGCGTCGGACTGCTTTCGTTTATAAGTCTGCCGGTTATGGCCTGGATATTTCCTCCGGAAATGATCGGCAAGCTTTCTATGCTTCAGGTGGCGATCGGATTGTCAATCGTATCCTGCTGTTTGGGTCTCGACCAAGCCTACGCGCGCGAATATCACGAGTCGCACGACCATGGAACGCTGCTCCTAAACGCGACAGTACCTGGCCTTGCTATGTTGCTTGGTGTACTGATGTTCCTCGCTTTGTCCGACCCCCCACTTCTTTCTAAATTGTTGTTTGGCATTGACTCGGCTGTCTTGAGCGGCATTGCGGCGGCCTGCCTGGTTATCGCGTACTTGTCCCGATTTTTTTCCGTAATCCTCCGGATGCAGGATCGCGGATTCACTTACTCAATGAGCCAAATACTCAGCAAACTGGTCCTTTTATTGATCGTCTTGGGCTACGCTCTATTTACCACATCCCGAACGTTCATGATGCTGATGCTTGCCCAAGTTACCGCGCTCGCGCTCGCGCTAGTTACATTTGGTTGGAGCACCCACCAAGACTGGTGGCAGTCGATTCATGCGAAACTTGATCGCTCGCAATTTCAACGACTGCTGAGTTTTGGCTTGCCCCTAGCGTTTGCAGGCATCGCCACGTGGGGCGTTGCGACACTCGATCGGGTGTTTCTGCGCGCCATGTCTACCTACGAGGAACTCGCGATCTACTCGGTCGCCGCCAGCATTGCGGCCGGCGTGACCATTCTGGCCAGCATCTTCAACACGGTTTGGGCGCCGCTGGTCTACAGATGGGTGGCGGACGATCGAGATGCGGCGAAACGCGTGGATAGCGTTACGTCCCAGGTAATTGTCGTGATGGTGATCATCTTGTGTCTGGTCGGAGGATCCTCGTGGATCTTGGACTATGTGCTCCCATCGGCTTACGGGCGCGTGTCATTCCTGGTCGTGGGTTGTATGATCTCGCCAATGTTCTACACCCTTTCCGAGGTCACCGGAATTGGCATTGCCGTCAGCCGACGGACGGTTTTATCGCTTGCAGCATCGGGAGCGGCCGTGATTTTCAACATCGCACTTTGCTTCGTGTTGGTGCCGAGATTCGGTGCCCTCGGAGCCATGTGCGCTACCGCATGTGCGTTCTGGTTGTTTTTTGCGCTGCGTACTGAATTCTCTGCTATGACGTGGCACAGGCTCCGGCGCGTCAAAGTGCACAGTTACGCAATCTTCTGTCTGTTGTTCGCTCTTGCGTATGCGGTATTCGGTCCACGATCGCCACGCGTCGCCATTGCGGGATGGTGGGTTCTGCTAGGAATTGCAATGTTTGTCGACCGCTCAATTATTCGGAACCTGTGGATAACCTTACTTCGACAAGTCGGACCAATGAAAGCAACCGGGTAAGTACTGAAGCAATGACACTCGCTTTGAATATATGTCGAATTGTCGCGCGAAAGTGCTGGTACTTTGCAGGATGGGTACGTGCTTCGCTACTCGGAGTGCGACTGGCCGGCGCGCGAGTCAGTCCGCGGGCGGTGCTTAGGAAGACGGCCTACCTCGGCAGGGTTGAAGTGGCTTCTGGTGTGGTTATTGGCCGGGGAACCTACGTCAATTCTGGGAGCATCTTTTCGGGCAAAATCGGCGACTGGTGTTCCATCGCCTATAACGTCATCATCGGACCGACTGAGCACCGCTTGGATTCTTGGACCACATCACCATTCCGTGCTCAGGCGTCGGGGAGCATGCCGAGCACCACGACGGACAACGTCCCGCCCCCGGTAATCGGCGATGACGTGTGGATCGGTGTCAACGTAGTCATATTGAGAGGCGTAAGGATCGGCGATGGTGCCGTAATTGCCGCTGGTGCAGTCGTCGCTAAGGATGTCCCCGAGAATGAGATATGGGGTGGCGTGCCCGCAAGGTTCATTAGAAAGCGGGAACCAATAGAGCAGTGAACGTTTTGGGAGTGTCCAGCTGCATTTGTTGGTGCGATTAGCGAGGGGACATGGATAACGCAATAATATTTATTTCATTTGGCATCACCACTATCTTCTTACTCTTTTGCGCATGGCACTCAATATGCCGAGGAAAAGTGTACGGCGTTCTGTTCGGCGGACTCGCTATTTACGGTTTTTTTGCGTTTGAGCAGATCGGGACTCTTTCGGAGACCTTTTCAACAGATGTCATTGGAACTGCGGCTTTGGTCTTTGCCGTGGGGAGCGTGGTCTTGGTGCTTTCGATCGTCGCATTTGAGCAAACGTTTCCGTACCGGGAGGCGGGTAGCGCTAATCTATGGGTTCTGCGTATGTGGCGCTCGGCAAGCGATCACACGAAATGGGCCACGATTGCTAGCTGTATAGCATTGGTTCTACTCTTGCACACTCGTAGCAATCTCGGCGCTGCCTGGAACGTTGCCCGAACCACGAACGGATTTGAGACCTCTGTCGCAGCATTCTTTCTATTGCTTGGAACTCCAGGCATTGCTTCAGCAGTAATCAGGGGCAAGAAATTCCTGGCGCTTAGCTTATTTGTGATTAATATCGTCAGTTTTGTATTGTTAGGTTCGCGCGCTGCAATGCTGGGTGCGCTTGGATTTTGGGTGTGGATAGTTTTTATGCGGCAGCGGTCGCGGCTAAAACAGCTGCGCATTCTGATAATTATTGTTCTCTTAGGTTTTTGCGCCCAGGTGGCGCTGCGCTTTATTCGGGGATTTGGGTTGGATGAGTTGTTGGCGGCACTCTCGAATGGGGATATTTTTAGTTTATTCATATCCAATCCTGTAGTCAGACATATTTCTGGAGGGGAGGCGGCAATCGTGAAATATTTCATGTTCTCGATTGAATTGGCCCCGTCCGATACGTTCGGTTTTATGACATCAATACATCGCCTCGCACTGTTTTTCATTCCGTATTCTGTGCATTTGCTATCCAAGCCAATGGATGTTACCTATCAGCTCTGGGCCGCCGCCTACTCACACGGTTTGTTTGCACATGCGGCGGGTGCCGACTTACTTAGAAAATCCTATCTTAGCGGCGATTATGGATCGATACATCCGACATTATTTGGCGAAATGTTCGTATCCGGCCAATGGCCGTCGTTGATTATAAGCGTGGTGATTGTGGGTGCATTGTGTGTATTCATTGACCGATGCCTGACACACATGAGCGATACACGTGCTTTGCTCGTGTTGGGGCCTACCATTGCTGGGTTCTTGTTTGTGGCCCGAGGCAATTCGGTTATTGGGTTTGGTTACTTTATTTATTTAGCGGTTTTTGTGGTAATAGCGGGGCGGATCATAAATGTTCTGCGAATGCGAGCGCACAAATCAAGAGTCAAATTAAGGGGTAGCAGTTATGCTACACAAGTCGCGAATGCAAATGCGCGTAGCACTAGTGGGCGGATCGAAGCTTCAAAATGAAGGTTGTGCTGTTGGCGCCTGCAAGCTCCGTTCACACAATGCGTTGGGCGAATGGCTTGGCCGGGCGGGGTTTGGACGTGCATGTAGTTTCACTGCATCACGCGACACAAGCGTTCTCTCCCTCGGTGATTTTGCACGCGCTACCGTTCTGGTCGTCGGCCGGATATATAGTTGCTGCGCGAGCGTTACGAGGTTTGCTGAGTGACGTCGCCCCTGACCTGATGAATGTGCACTATGCGACGGGCTATGGTTTGTTGGCTCGCTTGAGTGGGTTTTCGCCGTTGTTGCTGTCGGTATGGGGCGCTGACGTGTACGACTTTCCTCGCAAATCACCGGTACACAGGCGCATCGTGCGTGCCAACCTCAGGTGTGCAACGCAGATAGCCTCGACCAGCCACTGCATGGCACGCATGGTGCGCAGAATCTATCCTGCAGCTCGCGTCGCAGTGACTCCTTTCGGTGTGGACGAGGAGCAGTTTCAGGAAATTCCACAGGTAGCCGGACAGCACTGCCTGACGGTTGGTACCGTGAAAACGCTGACTCCCAAGTATGGCGTTGATACCTTGATCCAAGCATTCGCCCGTTTGCGGCCAAGGGCTGGTGTGCCTGCGCTCAGGCTCGAAATAACAGGTGACGGACCAGCGCGTCAAGAGTTGGAGTCGTTGTCACGCGACTTGGGCTTGGGTTCGGCCGTCGTCTTTCACGGTGAGGTAAGCTACGATCGGGTGCCGTCTATGCTTGCTCGATTGGATATTTTTGTAGCGCTCAGTCGTCTTGACAGTGAGAGTTTCGGCGTTGCAGCCGTTGAGGCCGCGATGTGTGCCTTGCCTGTAGTGGTTTCCGATGTCGAGGGCTTAGCGGAAGTGGTTGAAGACGGCACGACCGGCTTTGTTGTACCTCGCGACGATCCAGATGCGGCCGCGCAGAGTTTGGATCGGCTGATAAGTTCCGCGGAACTCCGACGACAAATGGGCGATGCCGGTCGTGAACGTGCCCTGAAACTTTACACTTGGCGCAAATCACTCGACATTATGATCGAAACTTATAAGCAGACAATCGCTATGCGTGCCCAGTGCTCAAGTCATCGGGTATGACGAAAATCGTTACAGTATTGGGAGCGCGCCCACAGTTTGTCAAAGCGAGTGTTGTGTCTGCCGTCATGATAAAAGACGGTCGCATGAACGAGGTACTGGTGCATACTGGACAGCATTTTGATCCAAATATGTCTGAGGTGTTTTTCACCGATTTGGAAATGTCGGATCCCAAGTATCATCTGGGCATTAGCGGCGGCAATCACGGCGAGATGACCGGACGCATGCTTATTGAAGTAGAAAAGGTGCTGCTGTCTGAGAGCCCCGACATAGTCCTCGTGTACGGGGATACCAATTCCACACTCGCCGGAGCCTTGGCAGCTGCAAAACTGCACATTCCCGTCGCTCATGTCGAGGCTGGTTTGCGCTCGTTCAATATGAGCATGCCAGAGGAAATTAATCGTATCCTGACAGATCAAGTATCGAAATGGCTTTTCGCGCCCACCGACGGAGCTGTTACTCATCTGCAGCGGGAAGGTATCAATCCGTCGCGGGTTCATCAAGTGGGCGACGTGATGTATGACGTGGCCCTGCAACATGGCGAGCGCGCCAGTCGGATGAAGACCAATGCAGTGATGCGGTTGGGGCTGCAGGACAAGCATTATGTGCTGGCCACTATCCATCGTGCAGAAAACACCGATGACCCAGAGCGCCTGCGGGTAATTGTGGACGCCTTTATCGAAACAAGCCGGCATTTACCAGTGGTATGGCCCCTCCACCCGCGCACGCGGGGCGTGCTGAGCCAGACCGGCATGTTGCCGGCGGTGGAACGCGCAGTGCTCCTGACCGAGCCGCTCGGCTACCTGGAGATAGTGCAGTTGGAACGCTCGGCGGCCGTTATTGCCACCGATTCTGGTGGAGTACAGAAGGAAGCGTTTTTCCATCGCGTGCCATGTGTCACTCTGCGCGATGAAACCGAGTGGGTCGAATTGGTGTCAGCCGGTTGGAACGCCCTTGCACCTCCAGTCAGCCCGGAAGCAATTCAATTTGCTATCGAGGCGGCTGTGGGTAGGCAAGGCGCAAATGTAGAGCCTTACGGGCGGGGGGACGCTGCGCAGCGGATCGTACGCTGTTTGGCCGACGGCTTGGCCAAATGAATATTGTTCTTATAAATCACTACGCGGGATCCCTGCGTCATGGCATGGAGTTCCGCTCCTATTACCTGGCTCGCGAATGGGCGCGTACAGGGCATCGGGTTGCGATACTGGCGGCATCTTACTCACATTTACGGAGTCACCAGCCGGGACTCGATGGGCAAGCGATACGGGATGAGGTTATCGACAGCATAGCGTACCGGTGGTATCGCACGCCCGAATACCGAGGTAACGGACCTGGGCGTGTTAAAAACATGTTGGCATTCCTTTACGCAATATGGCGCGATGCGCGGTATATCGCGCAAGCCATGAAACCGGACGTAGTAATCGCCTCAAGTACCTACCCCATGGATATCTGGCCAGCGAGGCGCATTGCGCGATTGGCTGGCGCGAAGCTTGTATATGAAGTACACGACCTTTGGCCACTGACGCCGATTGAACTGGGCGGTATTCCAAAGTGGCATCCGTTTATATTGTGGGTACAGTGGGCTGAGAATTATGCCTACAGGCGTGCCGATATCGTGGTATCTATGTTACCCAACACCCTTGAATACATGGTCTCAAAGGGATTGAATTCTTCAAAGTGGCATTACGTGCCGAATGGGGTTGACGAGAGCGAGTGGCGCAATTTTGATCCTTTGCCGGACAAAGTTGCCGCGGAGTTGAACCGTGTCCGCGGCAGTGGGCTGCCCATTGTCGGTTACGCTGGAAGTCACGGATTGGCCAATGCCTTGGACACGTTGCTCGATGCGGCTAAATCGATGCAATCCAAAGCTGAGGTCGTGATGGTGGGTACGGGACCGGAGCGCGAGCGGCTGATGCAGAGGGTTCGGGATGAAAACATTCGGAACATCACGATGCTGACAGCGATTCCAAAATCTGCGATTCCGACCTTCTTGGACAAGATTGATATCGCATTCATCGGATTGCAGCAACAAAGGCTGTTCCGGTTCGGGATTGCCCCCAACAAATTAATGGATTACATGATGGCGAAAAAGCCGATCGTGATGGCGATCGAGGCGGGCAACGATCCCGTGACCGAAGCAGGTTGCGGCCGCACTGTACCGCCAGAAGACCCCGCTGCGATCCGACATGCCGTTCTTGATCTTGCACGTCTGTCGCCAAAGCAGCGTGCATCGTTGGGCGAACGCGGACGCGCATTCGTTCTGGAAAATCACCTTTATCCGGTGTTGGCCAAGCGGTTTATCGAGGCAATATCCGGTGCCTGAAAATTCGTCAGAGACCGAGCGCATTGCCGCGCATTATGGGCGGCGCCGTGCATTGGGCAACGATGCACGTTATAGCATGCTGAATCCGGCCGTCTGGCAAGGTGTGCAGGAGCGGCAGCGTGCCTTGATCGAACTATTGACCCGTCACAGTACGGCGGAGCTGAAGGACCTGCGGCTGCTGGAGATAGGGTGTGGCAGCGGGGGCAACCTGCTGGAGCTTCTGAGACTGGGGTTCGATCCACGCAATTTAGTAGCCAACGAGCTGCTACCGGAACGCGCAGCCTTCGGGCGTAGGCGTCTTCCGGATGCCGTGGTGTTGCACGAAGGGAATGCGTTAGAGCTCGATTTGCCGGCGAATAGTTTCGACATTGTGTATCAATCTACGGTATTCACATCAATTCTTGATAACGCTTTTCAGGCCAATCTTGCGCGGCGCATGTGGGAGTGGGTACGGCCTGGGGGGGGGGTGCTGTGGTACGACTTCACCTTCGACAATCCCAGTAATCCCGACGTGCGCGGCGTCCCGCTCCGTCGGGTAAGGGCTTTGTTTCCGGAAGCGTCAATTGATACACGGCGAGTGACACTGGCGCCTCCAATCAGCCGTATCGTGTGCAGGCTTCATCCGATCTTATATAGTGTGTTCAACGTTTTCCCATTCTGGCGAACGCACGTGTTGTGCTGGATAGGGAAGCCCTTGGAGGACGGTGGCTGACAGCGTGGCGATGTTTGGATGCATGGCGAGGGTGACGGCAGCAATAGGACTTGCAGGTGCGGGTCACCGGGGCACCGATTCCGTATCGGCCGTGACGAGCGACGCGTCGGCACCGGGTGGTTGTGGCTCTCGTGACTGCGCGGCTCTGCCGCTAAGCTGGATTTAATCGGACGCACTAACAGCGAGGATGCGATGCAGTAGGTACCGGCGTATCGCATTCCATGTATGGGCTTTATGCTTGGGGATGCATTTCGCGATAAAGCGGTCGCGACCTTGAGTGGTGCACGGACGCCCTTGTGTGAATAGGTGAAAATTAAGATGCGTGATCATTTTCTTTTATTCTCTCCTCCTTCCATAGGGCAGGAAGAGATAGATGAAGTCGTGGATACCTTGAAGTCCCAATGGATTACCACTGGGCCGAAGACTCAGCGCTTCGCGAAAGAATTCATGGAGTTTGTGCATGCGCCCGCCGCGCTTCCGCTGAATTCTTGTACGGGTGCATTGCATCTTGCGTTGGCGGCCACGGGTATCGGTAGCGGAGACGAAGTCATCACGACACCCATGACCTTTGCCGCTTCAATCAACGTAATTGAGCACGTGGGTGCCAAGCCCGTTCTGGTAGACGTGGAGCCAGATACCTTAAATATTGATCCCGATCAGATTCGCCGAGCTGTCACCTCAAGAACGAAGGCGATTCTGATTGTGCATTACGCCGGACATCCGGTAGAGCTGAATAGAGTAATGGCTGTCGCCAATGAGTATCAATTGACAGTCATTGAAGATGCAGCGCACGCGTTACCCGCCAGATACCATGGCCAGTTTGTGGGTTCGAGTGGTAACCCGACTGCGTTCAGCTTTTATGCCACGAAAAATTTGACTACGGCCGAGGGGGGGATGCTCACTGGTACACCCGAGTTTGTGGAGAAGGCCCGTGTGTTGAGCCTGCATGGCATGAGCAGAGATGCGTGGCAGCGGTACGGTAAGGGAGGCAGTTGGTATTACGAAATAACCATGCCGGGCTTTAAATACAACATGACGGACATCCAGGCGGCGATGGGGCTGGTACAGCTAGGCAAACTAAGGGACTTCCAAGCGCGCCGGTGCCAAATAGTTAAACTTTATAACGAGGCCTTCTCTGATATCCCGGCATTACAGGTTCCTACAGAACGCAACTATGTTGAACACGCTTGGCACCTTTATGTTTTGAGGCTCAACCAGGAGAGCTTAACTATTGGACGCGATCAGTTTATCGAAGAACTCAGGCAACGGAACATTGGTTCCTCAGTGCATTTTATTCCGCTGCATCTGCATCCATACTATCGAGATAAATATGGGTACCAGCCAGAAGATTTTCCGGTGGCTTACTCAAATTACCAGCGGTTGTTAAGTTTACCGCTCCATCCAAAATTAACGGACGATGACGTAGCGGATGTCATCGAAGCGGTGTGCGATGTTGTGCGGAGCCACCGGCGTTAAAAGAATGCGTCGCGGGAAACGCGCTTTTGACCTGGTAATTAGTTCTGTTGGTGTTGTAATACTCACACCAATATTTATGATCATTATCTTGCTAATTCTGTTTTCCGATGGAGCGCCAGCGCTTTTCCGTCAAGAACGCGTTGGGTTTCGCGGGCGGCATTTTCACATTTTGAAATTTAGGACCATGGTACGTGATGCGGAGCGCCTCGGGCACGTGCTGACTGTAGGGCGCGATCCGAGAATTACTCGTGTTGGCCGTTGGCTCAGGAAATTCAAGATTGACGAACTACCACAGCTGGTCAATGTCATCAAAGGGGAAATGAGTTTGGTTGGACCACGACCGGAAGTGCCCAGCTTCGTGGCCCTATATTCCCATGAACAGCGCAAGGTATTAGAGCTAATGCCTGGCGTCACCGATCCAGCCTCTATTGCTTTCCGCGACGAGGCCGACCTGCTGGCGGGCTGCGAAGACCCCGAACGGATCTATGTGGAGCGCATCATGCCGGAGAAAATCCAATTGAATCTAGACTATGCTGCAAGATCGGGGCTGGTGGCCGATGTGGGAATTATTTGGCGAACTTTGAAAGCCGTGTACGCAGGTACGACGCTTGATACGCAATGAAATTAGCTGAGTTGAATCTCAAAGCCTCAAAAAATAGAAGGCCAAGCATCTTTTCCGGATGTAAGGGGCAGAGCGTTTTGACCTTGCCACTATGGGAGATAGGGCGCATAGGGAAGTGAATAAGAGATTGTCGAGACCGCCGCTATTCTTTGCACATGACGTTGCAAGTGTATCCCAATGTATTCTGTGCGCCTACTGGTCCCGCCTGAATCTGGACGTGATTCCACAGGATTGGTTACACGCGATTGTGGATCGCGTGACAGTTGCCTCAGTTCGACACCGATTAAAGTTCTGGTTTGTCGATTGGTGCCAGCGTAAGCTGGGGATCCGCTTCTATTCCCGGTTTGTTCCAACGGCGAGATGTACATGGCGGCGATTTGAATCCGTCCATCGAGGATTACCAGGCCTAGAGCGCTTAACTACTACGATAGCCATACAAATTCTTTGCCAACGCGAAGGTCTTCGCGAGGCCGCGTAGTCTTTGAGCGGGCTACGCCGTAGCTTCTGACAAAATGTCAAAAAGGCGTATAATGCGTCCCCCGCTTTTAGGGGATCATGAAAATTCAAATGATTTGGGGAACGAAGGAATGAAGATCAACACGAAAGGAATGCGTGGGCGTCTGACTGTCTTTATCCACGACGTGTCCTGGGTTCCGATCGCTATTCTGGTGGCCTACTGGTTGCGCCTGAATCTGGACCTGATTCCGACGCGTTGGTTCGATGGAGCCGTGGAATTCATGGTGGTTGCCACGGTTCTGCACGGTTTTACCTTCTGGGCCTTTGGCTGCTACCGCGGCATCTGGCGGTTCGCATCCATTCCCGATTTGTTCCGTCTGGGTAAGGCCGTTCTGGTGGGCGCGGTCGCCACGATCATCGTGTGTTTCATGCTGCAAAGGTTATGGAATGTTCCGCGTTCAGTGCTGATACTGTATCCGGTCTTGCTGCTCGGCTTCGTGAGCGCCATGCGGGTCGGGTATCGCGCGTACAAGGATCGCGGTCTCAATTTGGATTCACAAGACAAGACCCGCGCCTTGCTGGTCGGCGCCGGGCGCGCCGGGGAGATGCTGGTACGCGACATGGTGCGTAACGGGGATTTCTACCCCGTGGCCTTTGTTGACGACGATGCTGAAATGCGTGGTCATGAGGTCCGTGGTATACGTGTACTCGGCACACTGGCCGACATTCCAACACTGGTTCAGGACCTCGCCGTCAAATCGGTGTTAATCACCATGCCATCTGCGCCGCACAAGATCATGGACCAGGTGGTCAGGGCCTGTGCAGAGCTCGGTGTCCAGTGCCGCACTTTGCCGTCGCTTGCCGAACTGGCCGATGGCCGCGTCGAAGTTTCCCGCCTGCGCGCGGTTACCGTCGAGGACCTTCTGGGACGTGAGCCGGTAGTCTTCGATCGGCACGCGGTGCACGATTTCCTGCGCGGCAAGCGCGTGCTGGTTACCGGTGGGGGCGGATCCATCGGTTCCGAACTTTGCCGCCGGATCGGTCAGCACGAGCCAGGGTTGCTGACAATACTGGATAACTGCGAATACAACCTATATCGCATTGATCGGGAATTGAGCGAGAAATGTCCCGCTGTCATCTTCAGCAGTCTTCTTGGCGATGTGCGTGATGAGCGTGCCGTCAATAATTTATTCGAGCAGATGAAGCCGCAGGTAATTTTTCACGCCGCCGCCTACAAACATGTGCCCATGGTGGAAGACAACATCATCGAGGGAATACGCAACAACGTAATTGGAACCCGGGTGGTGGCGGATGCGGCAATTCAACATGGTGTCGAAACGTTTGTGCTGATATCCACGGACAAGACGGTGAATCCCACCAATGTAATGGGGACGACGAAACGCGTGGCGGAACTGTATTGCCAAGGACTGAATGGATCCGGAAGCACGCATTTCATTACCACACGATTTGGTAACGTACTCGCCTCGACCGGTTCCGTGATCCCGTTGTTTGAACGCCAGATTGCCGCCGGCGGGCCAGTGACGGTTACACACCCGGAGATCACGCGTTACTTCATGACCATTCCCGAGGCCGCCACGCTGATTCTGCAGGCGTCTGCGGTTGGCACGGGTGGCGAGATCTTCGTACTGGACATGGGAGAGCCCGTGCGCATTGCGGACCTGGCACAGAAAATGATTCAGCTGTCGGGTCTTCAAGTGGGGCGCGATATCGAGATTGCCTACACCGGTTTGCGCCCCGGAGAAAAGCTGCATGAAGAGCTGTTTTACTCGCAAGAAAAGCTCAGACCCACTGTGCATCCCAAGCTCCTGCTGGCCGAGTGTCGCCCGATCGAACCGGGACAGCTTGAGCGTGGCATGGAGAGTCTGAGTGGCGCGATTGGCGCGCTCGACGCGGACCGGGCGCTGCGCGATCTCAAAGCCATCGTGCCGGAATTCAATCCGAATGCGTCGCAGGAAGAGCGCAAACGGCGCCGCGTACGCGCGGCAATCAGGCTGGTCAAATAGGTGCCGGATCGCAGCCAGCAAGAGTGCGGCGAGGTGGCGGACGACAAATTTCCAGTCAGGAGTGTCGCCTGCTGAGAGAAGGTAACTCAAGCCGGCTCTATAATGCAGGCCGGGTTTCGCCGGCCTTGCACTTCCCATGCGGATCATGATCACCGGATTCGGTTCAGGCTGAAAACCGTTATGCTTCCGAAGCTGTTCATCAAAACTTTCGGCTGCCAGATGAACGAGTACGATTCGGGCAAGATGGCTGACGTGCTGCGTGCCGCGCGCGGCTATGAGTTGACCGACCGCGCCGAGGACGCCGACGTGATTCTCCTGAACACCTGCTCGGTGAGGGAAAAGGCCCAGGAGAAGGTGTTCTCCCAGCTTGGCTGGTGGCGCGAACTCAAGCAGCAGCGCCCGGAGCTGGTGATTGGCGTCGGGGGCTGCGTGGCGAGCCAGGAAGGCGAGGGTATCGTCAAGCGCGCGCCGTTTGTGGACCTGGTGTTCGGGCCGCAGACGCTGCACCGCCTGCCGCAGATGCTGGACGAGACCCGCCGCATGCACCGGCCGGTGGTGGATATTTCCTTCCCGGAAATTGAGAAGTTCGACAATCTGCCGCCGCCGCGCGCCGAGGGCGCGACGGCGTTCGTGTCCATCATGGAAGGCTGCAGCAAGTACTGCAGTTTCTGCGTGGTGCCTTACACGCGCGGTGAGGAAGTCAGCCGGCCGTTCGACGATGTGATTGCCGAGATCGCCGAGCTGGCGGAGCAGGGCGTGAAAGAGGTCACGCTGCTCGGCCAGAATGTCAACGCTTATCGCGGGCCGATGCTCGACGGGTCCGTCGCCGATCTGGCTCTGCTCATCGAGTACATGGCGGCAGTGGACGGCATCGAACGCATCCGCTTCACCACATCTCATCCGCTGGAATTCGGTGCCCGTCTGATCCGTGCCTATGCGGAGCAGCCGAAACTCGCCAATTACCTGCACCTCCCGGTGCAGAGCGGCTCGGACCGGATTCTCGCGATGATGAAGCGCAATTACACCGTGTTGGAATACAAGGACAAGATCCGCAAGCTGCGCGAAGTGCGCCCGGACATCAGTCTGTCCTCGGATTTCATCGTCGGGTTCCCGGGCGAAACCGACAGGGATTTCGCGGCAACCATGACGCTGATCGAGGAGGTCCAATTCGATCAGGCCTTCGCGTTCATCTACAGCGCCCGGCCGGGGACGCCGGCCGCGAAATTCCCGGATGGCGTGGCGCACGAGGAGAAGGTGCGGCGGCTGGAGCGCTTGCAGGCCCGCATTCATGATTTCGGGCAGCTATACATGCAACGGCTCAAGGGAACGGTGCAGCGGGTGCTGGTGGAGAAACACGCGACGCGCGACGCGAGTGAGCTCGCCGGACGCACCGAATGCAATCGCTGGGTTAACTTCGCGGGCGATGCGTCCCTTATCGGACGCTTCGCCGACGTGCTGATCAGCGACGTGAAACAGAATTCCCTGCGGGGAACATTGGCGAAACCGACAGAATCCCTTCTGCCTCAACGGAAGCAGCAAATGCATCCTCTATCTTGTGCTTGACTGAGTGGATAGAGGCGATTGTCACTGCAGTAACTGTTACACGAATATGATCGCGGCGAATATCGCCGCTCCCACGCAGCCAGTACCTTGGTTTTGTAGGAGCGACGGTCTGTGGGAGCGGTCGTCCCGACCGCGATGATTTAAGGAATCGCGACGATAGTCTGGTGCTTGTGTTCCATTGTTCTTTTATGTACACATCATTGTGTACACAACTTATGGCGGTCACATGGAAAAAGTTAGTGTGCGCGAGGCGCGGGAACGTTTGTCCCATCTCCTTGATTCGGTTGCCTTGGGGCAGGAAGTTGTCATTGTCCGGCGAGGCAGGGCGGTGGCGCGCCTGACTGCTGTGCGCAAATCTAGTTGGCCAGGATTCCCGGATCGCAGCGCCTTGCGTGCGTCGTTGTCCAAATCGGCGCGCGGTGCTGCTGATAGTGTACGCAAGCTCAGAGACAGTGAACGTTTCTGATGTTCGGTACCGACTCCGGCGACAGCGCGCTACACACGGCGGCAGCAGTGTTTGGCGTAACCGTATTTGCCTTTTTTCACGGCTGCGAAATCAGGGCGTGAGCGTCAGGGATTCGGAACTGCTTGCACGATTTAAATCCTTTTTGTAAGGTTTCCTTACATCAAGGAGCGCTGTATGCTTGCCAAGAAAACCTCCAAGAACCAGATTACCCTGCCGAAGGCGGTCATCAGCCGTTTCCCCGCAGTGGAATACTTTGACGTGCGCGAGGAGAACGGGCGTATCGTGCTGGCGCCCGTGAAAACCAGCCGCGCGGAAGCGGTGCGGGAGAAATTGCAGGCACTCGGCATTACGTCCGCGGATATTGAAAAGGCCGTTGCCTGGGCCCGTAAGCAGTGAACCCGCGGGTCGTTTTTGATACGAACGTCGTCATTCCGCATTGCTCTTTCCAGCGGTGCGGGTAGTATGGCTACGGCAGGCGTGGCACGGCCAGGCAGCGGTTCCCCTGGTGAATAAGGTTACGATGCAGGAACTGTATCGTGTTCTGTCTTATCCGAAATTTGCATTATCCGAATCTGATCGGGAAGAATTGCTGAGGGACTACCTGCCGTTTGCAGAATTGGTGAAAATGCCGGCCAGACTTCCCAATCTTTCCAAATGCCGAGATCCGCATGATCAAAAGTTCATTGAACTCGCTGCGGTTGCAAAAGCGGATATGCTTGTAACAGGTGATCGGGATCTGCTGGCGCTGACCGGGAAATTGCAGTTCTCCATTTGTAGCGTCGTCGAATTACAGGCCCATCTTGAGGCAAGTGGACAGTCCCGCGGGCCTTGATGCTGTGAGCACGCAGCCACTTTCCGTTGATGTTTCGCTGGAGCCCGCCGACAACGCGCGGCTCGCCAACCTCTGCGGCCAGTTCGACGAGCATCTGCGGCAGATCGAGCAGCGTCTCGGCGTCGAGATCAACAACCGTGGCAATCAGTTCCGGGTGATCGGCGATGCCGAACCGGCGCGCGTCGCCGTTGCCATCCTGAAGGAACTGTATGCCGCGACTGCGCATGAGCGTATCCGCCGCGAGACCGTGCACTTGATGCTGCAGCAATCCGGAATCAATGACCTGCTGGACGACGCGGGCGGCGCGCAGGTGGCCGACGAGATCGTGATTCCCACCAAGGAAGGCCGGGTGCACGGCCGCGGTCCGAACCAGCGGCGCTATCTGCAGAACATCGCGCGCCACGATCTCACCTTCGGCATCGGCCCGGCCGGCACCGGCAAAACCTATCTGGCGGTGGCGAGCGCGGTGGCCGCGCTCAACAATGATCGCGCGCGCCGGCTGGTGCTGGTGCGCCCGGCGGTCGAGGCCGGAGAGCGGCTGGGGTTTCTGCCCGGCAGCATGGCGGAAAAGGTGGATCCCTATCTGCGGCCGATCTATGACGCGCTCTACGAGATGCTCGGCTTCGAGCGCGTCAGCCGTTTGCAGGAACATGGCGTCATCGAGGTGGCGCCGCTTGCCTTCATGCGCGGGCGCAGCCTGAATGATGCCTTCATCATTCTGGATGAGGCGCAGAACACCACCATTGACCAGATGAAGATGTTTTTGACGCGCATCGGCTTCGGTTCCAAAACCGTGGTGACCGGCGACATCACGCAGGTGGACATTCCGCGCCACCAGCGTTCCGGTTTGCGCGACGCGGTGGATTTGCTGCGCGACATGCAGGATGTGAGTTTCACCTTCTTTACGGCGGCCGACGTGGTGCGCCATCCGCTGGTGCAGCGCATCGTGACTGCCTATGAGCAGCGCGGGTCGGCGGAAGATCCGGATCGATAAGAATCCGTGTGAGCGGCGATTTTGTTGAAGCGGTAAGTTTGTGGAATCTGTTGTGTTTGTGGGAGCGGTGATTTTTTTGGAGTGGTGATATTGTGGGAGCGGCGATATTCGCCGCGATTGATACCTAGGAAAAGAGTATCGCGGTCGGTACGACCGCTCCCACAGAGAATCGCTCCCACAAGAGGCTGGTCTCGGGTTTGTTAGAGTGCCGGTTTTGTGGGAGCGGCGATATTCGCCGCGATCAAAATTCTGGCAGGGGAATCGCGGTCGGGACGACCGCTCCCACAAGAGTGCAGTTGGATTGGGACCGGCAGGGGAATCGCGGCCGGTACGGCCGCTCCCACAGAGAATCGCTCCCACAAGAGGCTGGTCTCGGATTTGTTAGAGTGCCGGTTTTGTGGGAGCGGTGATATTCGCCGCGATCAAAACTCTGGAAGGAGAATCGCGACGGGTACCGTCGCTCCCACAAGACCGCTCCCACAGTGTGGAAAGATAGCGATGAGAGTAGATGTCACAATCCAGCGCGCCACGCGTCTACGCGGTCTGCCGAGCGACGCAATGTTTCGCCGCTGGGTGACAGCAGCGCTTGCGGGCGCCGGCCACCGGCGCGCCACGGAGCTGACGATCCGGCTGGTGAATGAGGCCGAGGGCCGGCGGCTCAATCACCGCTGGCGGCGGCGGGATTACGCCACCAATGTGCTGTCCTTCCCGGCGGAGCTTCCGAGCGGCCTGCGCTCCCCGCTGCTCGGAGATCTCGTGCTTTGCGCGCCGGTGGTGCAGCGGGAGGCCAAAGCGCAGCACAAGACATCGAAAGCACACTGGGCGCATCTCACGGTGCACGGCACGCTGCATCTTCTCGGTTATGATCACGTGGGCAAGCGCAAGGCGGCGAAGATGGAATCCCTGGAAACGGCCATTCTCGGGAAACTCGACTTTTCGGACCCTTACGCGGCCTGAATTGCCGCGGTTTGGGCAGTCCGACCGCAGCCGGTAAAATAGCGACCTTTCCACCTGCGTACCCACGAAATATGCCTAACGAAGCCACGGATTCCGATCGAAGCAATCGCTTGCGCCCCTGGTTCGAGCGCCTGCGCCAGGCGCTGGCCGGCGAGCCCCGCGACCGCGAGGAACTGCTCGAGCTGCTGCAGGATGCACGCGAGCGCAACCTGTTCGACGCGGAAGCCCTGGCGATGCTGGAAGGCGTCCTGCAGGTGGCTGACATGCAGGCACGCGACATCATGATTCCGCGCGCGCAGATGGTGGTGCTGGAAAAGGACGCCGAGCTGCGCGTTGCGCTCGGGACCGTGGTGGACTCCGGCCACTCGCGCTTTCCGGTGGTGGGCGAGAGCCGTGACCAGGTGGTCGGCATCGTGCTCGCCAAGGACCTGCTGGAGCACTTTCTGGAGAGTCCGGAAGGCCAATTCAATCTGCGCGAATATCTGCGGCCGGCACCCGTGGTTCCGGAGAGCATGCGGCTCAACGTGCTGCTCAAGAACTTCCGGGTCAGCCGCAACCACATGGCCATCGTCGCCGACGAATACGGCAACGCCGCGGGGCTGGTGACCATCGAGGACGTACTGGAGCAGATCGTCGGCGACATTGACGACGAATACGACGTGGATGACGAGGCGCGCATCCTCAAGCACACCGACAAGCGCTACACGGTCAAGGCCCTGACCCCCATCGGGGATTTCAACGAATACTTCGGGACTTCGTTCAGCGACGCGGACTACGCCACGGTCGGCGGCCTGGTCACGCATGCCTTCGGCCACCTGCCCAAACGCGGCGAGAAAACCCTGATCGGCAACCTGCGCTTCAAGGTGCTGCGCGCGGACAGCCGGCGCCTGCATCTGCTGGAAGTCCTGCGCAAAGACGGCGGTGCACCCGCCGTTCCAGAACCCGCGGCATGAGTGCCGCGGTGAAGAAGAGTGTGGGAGCGGTGATATTGTGGGAGCGGTGATATTGTGGGAGCGGCGATATTCGCCGCGATTAAAACTCAAGCAAGAATATCGCGGCCGGTACGACCGCTCCCACAAGAGCGCAATTGGATTGGGACCGAAAGTGTGGGAGCGGTGATATTCACCGCGATTAAAGCTCTGGCAGGAGAATCGCGGCCGGTACGGCCGCTCCCACATTGTGGAAAAACATAAAGCGATGAGCCCAAGAGACATTGTTCCCATCTTTGGAAAGAGAGGGCGAGTCGCAATCCTGCGTGCTTGGGAAAGCCGCATTCGTCAGGGGAAGATTGGCGATTTGCTGGCGCTCATTCTCGGCGCGCTCACGGTGTTTGCGTTTGCGCCGTTCAACGTTTATCCGCTGGCCGTGCTTACGCTTGCGGCGCTGTTCTGGCTGCTGAACGGCGTCAGTGTGCGCCGCGCTTTCTGGCGCGGATTGCTGTTCGGCATTGCCGAATTCGGTTTCGGACTTTACTGGCTCTATATCAGTATCCACAGCGTGAGCGGCGCGCCGGTATGGGCGACGATGCTCGTGATCGTCGCGGTGGTGGTCGCCATGGCGCTGTACAGTGCGATTGCCTGTGCGCTGGCTGTCTGGCTGCTGCCGCGCGCGAGTGCCTGGCGCTGGGTCCTGCTGCTGCCCGGTCTATGGGTATTGCTGGAATGGCTGCGCGGCTGGGTGCTGAGCGGTTTCCCGTGGCTGAGTCTCGGCTACAGCCAGATCGGCAGCGCCTTGAAAGGCTACGCACCGTTGCTGGGCGTGTACGGTGTGAGTCTCGCGGTAGCGGTATCCGCCGGCCTGTTGCTGAGCGTGTTGCTGTCGGCCGGGTGGCGCGTCCGGATTGTGACCATCGCCGTGCTCGCCGCGGTCTGGGTTGCCGGCGGAGTTTTGGCGACGGTCTCGTGGACCCGACCCGCGGGCGCACCGATCCAATTCAGCCTTATACAAGGCGACATTCCGCAGAGCCTCAAATGGGATCCGCAGGAATTTTCCGTGACGCTGGAGCGTTATCTGCATCTCACGGACGCGCACTGGTCGAGCCGCGTGATTATCTGGCCCGAGGCGGCGATCCCGGCGTATGCCGATCAGGTCCAGAAGGATTACCTGGACCCGATTGAGAAGGAGGCGCGCGCTCACGGCACGGACATGCTGCTCGGCATCCTGACCGAGAATCTGTCGAACGGCGACGCCTATAACAGCGTGATCAGCCTTGGGGGGCATGACGGGGTGTACGACAAGCGCCACCTTGTGCCCATGGCGGAGTATTTTCCGGCGCCGGCGTGGGTGACCGCGTGGCTGGAAGCGCACAATCTGCCGTATGCGTCGTTCACGGCGGGCGCCGCGCGTCAACCGTTGCTGAAAGTCGCGGGTTATCCGGTGGCGACGTCCATCTGTTACGAAGATGCCTTTGGCAGCGAGATCATGCGGGATTTGCCGGAGGCCGCGTTTCTCGTGAACGTCACCAACGACGCCTGGTTCGGCGATTCGATTGCGCTGCCGCAGCATTTCGAGATTTCGCGCATGCGGGCACTGGAGGCGGGGCGCTACCTGCTCCGGACTACCAATACGGGCATCACGGCCGTGGTGAACCCGCACGGCGGCGTGGTTGACCGCCTGCCGGAAGATCAGGTCGGCGTGTTGACGGTACGCGCACCACCGTATGCCGGCAGTACGCCCTATGTGCGCCTTGGGAATGTCGTGATCGTGGTAATCAGCATGGTGTTGGTTCTGGTGGGGAGCCTACAGCGCCTGAAGAGACGACAACGGTGACTACCAGGCACTCAAAATCCCCCTCTTTCGCACTTCGCTTATTGGCTGCGCTTGTTGGCTGCGCTTGTTGGCTGCGCAGTCCTGCTTCGCCAAAAGTCCGGCCCATACATCCTGTATGGGCGTTCGCGGCCTTGCCGCTCACCCTGCTCCGCCAAAAGCCCAGCCCATGCGTCCTGCATGGGCGTTCGCGGCGTTGCCGCTTACCCTGCTTCGCCAAAAGTCCAGCCCATACATCCTGTATGGGCGTTCGCAACATTGCCGCTCACCCTGCTTCGTCCGGAAAGTCCAGGGAGGCCTTCCTGGTCTCCCGCTCGGAGCTGCGCTCCTCACCTCTTTTACACAAGGGGGAAGCAATCTGCATAGGGGCAGTAGTTGGAAACTTACGACTCAAAATCCCTTTACCCCCTTTTGTAAAGGGGGTAAGCGCGCTTCGCGCGTGGGGGATTTTCCGTGAAAGTGCATTTTGTCAGGTGCTCTCAGGGAGAATCTGGTGGCAGTAAAGACCGACACGCAAGCAACAACGCTGCCGACGCAGGAGCGTAAGCCGCAAGAAACGATTGACAGCAGTTCAAGGGGCGATATCCCGCTGCGCTGGTTCACCTCGATTCTGCTCTTGGTATTTCCAACCGCGACGCTGTTCGTGAATCGCGGCGACAGTTACGTGCTCGGGTTCCTGACCCTGATCGGGATTTGGGTGTGGTTGCGGGACGGCGCCCGCCGCTGGCTGGATCGGCCAACTGCGCTGCTCTGGATTGCGTTCGTGCTGTTCTTCGCGGTTGCCCTGCTGTCCTACCTTCTGGGCACGCAAACCGATGCCGGCTTTCGTTTTCTGGGGCGTTACCTGCGGTTCCTGCTGATCGCGCCGGTGTATCTTGCACTGCGCCGCTACCCGCCCGCGGCGAAAACCGTGTTCCTCGGGCTTGCCTTGGGCGCGCTGGTGAGCGGGATACTGGCGGCACTTCAATTCCTGCACGCGACGATCCCTATACGCGTGCAAGCTACGACCGGACTTTCGATCATCTTCGGCGATCTGGCCACCACTATGGTGATAGGTACGGTGGCAGGCTTTGGCTTAATGACGATTTCGAAACACAAATGGGTGATAGCGTTGTTGGCTTTGTGTGTGGCGGGTGGAGGGGTGGCCACCCTACTTTCCGGTACACGTGGTGCTTGGTTGCCTCTGCTATTGCTAATTCCAGCGTTAGTTACTGCACCTAGTGTTTTTAAGCGTCGTTATCAGTTGCTAATCTTCGTAACGATTATCACCATATTCTCAGCAAGCTACTTTATTGCGCGTACAGACACACGCGTACGGCTCATTGATGGCTTTAAAAATACAATAAATTATTTTGTTGCACTTAATACCCTCGACCATTCCAATCTGAATTCACAGTCACGGTTTCAATGCAGTAATACACAGAAATTTTTAGCAGCGTGGATAGATGTGGGAGCCGCAAATTCATCTATGCTACATGCGCAGGTCGTGAATGATGCAACACTGATCCATAACAATATATGCCGCTTGCCTTATGCAGTCAGGATTGACAATAGTGGTAAATCTGGATTGCTGAGATTCGATTTACCACGTGTATCACAGCGCGGCGATGGAGCTCAGCTAAGTAAAATTCTTATCAAAGGCAGCGGCATGATTAGGATTGGCTGGTCAACATCTCCTCCAAAAGAATTTAATGAAGTACAGTACGCGCCGTTTATTTTAAATGAAAAAGCAGGCGCCGCCTTTAGCATTAGTATTTATGTTCCACAAAAAAGTGTGGTTAAATTGGTGCCACTCAACAATTTTTTTGGTGAGTACACGTTTTCCATTGCTGATAATTCGGTAGGTAAGAGATTCGAAATGTGGCGCGCCGCATGGAAGATGTTTCTTGGGCATCCACTTCTCGGAGTGGGAATGGGGGCGTACCAGATGTACTCGCAACGCTTGATTCTGACCGACGAGATAGCTCCGTTTGTGCAAGATTATGATCATCCGCACAACGATTATCTGAATGCGCTCGCCAGTTCCGGTGTTGCAGGATTTCTGGCGTTGCTTGCCATTCTGGTCGTACCCGTTGTGCGCTTCTGGCGCGCAGTGCGTAGCAAGGATGCGGTGTCTCATGCGATCGGCCTGGCCGGCGCATTGACCGTGCTCGGATTCGCCATTTATGCTCTCACCGATACCATTTTTCTGCATTCCATGATGATTACCTGGTATGTCGTCTATATGGCGCTGTTCTACGCGTTGCAAGACGTGCAGGCCAACAAGTTGGCGAAACCACCCCTTCCGATACCATGATGCAACTGCAATATCAGCCGCAGGAAATCGAATCCAACGCCCGCCGCATCTGGCAGGAAGGCGGTTTGTTTGACGCCGCCGAACGCGGCGACGGCGGAAAGTACTATTGCCTGTGCATGCTGCCCTACCCCAGCGGCCGCCTGCACATGGGGCATGTGCGCAATTACACCATCGGCGATGTGATTACCCGCTTCCAGCGCATGCATGGCCGCAACGTGTTGCAGCCCATGGGCTGGGATGCCTTCGGCCTGCCTGCCGAGAATGCCGCCATCAAGAACCAGGTGCCGCCGGCCCAATGGACTTACGACAACATTGCCTACATGCGCGGGCAGTTGCGGTCAATGGGTTTCGCGATTGACTGGTCGCGCGAGCTGGCCACCTGCGATCCGAAGTATTACCGCTGGAACCAGTGGCTGTTCCTGCGCATGCGCGAGCGCGGCCTGGCCTACAAGACCACGGGCACCGTCAACTGGGACCCGGTGGACCAGACGGTGCTCGCCAACGAGCAGGTGATTGACGGCCGCGGCTGGCGTACCGGCGCGCTCGTGGAAAAGCGCGAAGTGCCGATGTACTACCTGCGCATCACGGACTATGCGGAGGAACTCCTGGCTGCGCTCGACGCTCTGCCCGGCTGGCCGGAGCGTGTCAGGACCATGCAGGCCAACTGGATCGGCAAAAGCGAGGGCGTGGAAATCGGCTTTCCATACGAAGGCGGTGTGCTAAAGGTGTTCACCACGCGCGCTGATACTTTGCTGGGCGCCACTTACGTGGCCGTGGCGGCGGAGCATCCGCTGGCGCTCAAGGCTGGGGCACAGAATGCCAAGGTGGCCGCGTTCGTCGAGGAGTGCCGCAAGGGCGGTGTGACCGAAGCCGAACTCGCTACCCAGGAAAAGAAGGGTGTGCCGACCGGGCTGTTCGTCCGCCACCCGCTCACGGATGAAAAGCTCCCGGTGTGGGTGGCGAACTATGTGCTCATGGGCTACGGCGAAGGCGCGGTGATGGCGGTGCCCGCCCACGATCAGCGGGATTTCGAGTTCGCGCGCAAGCACGATCTGCCGCTCAAGGTGGTGGTGCGGCCGGCGGAGAGTGAAGCGGCGAGCGCTTCGGAGATGCCGGCGGCATTCATCGAACACGGCATCATCGTGAATTCCAGCCGCTATGACGGGCTGACATCGGAACAGGCCATGGATGCGATTGCCGTTGATCTGAAGGCCAAAGGCCTGGGACAGAAGCGCACGGTGTACCGGCTGCGCGACTGGGGCATTTCGCGCCAGCGTTACTGGGGATGCCCGATTCCGCTGATTCACTGCGCGCGCTGCGGTGAAGTGCCGGTGCCGGACGATCAGCTCCCGGTCGTATTGCCGGAAGACCTGGCGCCGGACGGCAGCGGCAATCCGCTTGCGAAGTGCGAAGCCTTCGTCAACGTTGCCTGTCCGAAGTGCGGCGGGCCGGCGCGACGCGAGACCGACACCTTGGACACCTTCGTGGATTCGTCCTGGTACTTCATGCGCTACGCCTGCCCCGACAGCGATGGCGCCATGGTGGACAGGCGCGTGAATTACTGGCTGCCGGTGGACCAGTACATCGGCGGCATCGAGCATGCCATCCTGCATCTGCTGTACTCGCGCTTCTGGACGCGCGTCATGCGCGACCTAAGGCTCGTGAAATTCTCCGAGCCGTTCACGCGTCTGCTGACGCAGGGCATGGTGCTGAACCATATCTTCTTCCGCAAGGGCGCGGCCGGCGGCATCAGCTATTTCAGCCCCGAGGATGTGGAGATTGCGCGTGACGCCGACGGCCGGATTACCGGCGCCACGCTGAAGGCCGACCGCCGGCCGGTCGAATACGGCGGCATGGGCACCATGTCCAAGTCGAAGAACAACGGCGTGGACCCGCAGGCGCTGGTGGACAAGTACGGCGCCGATACCGTGCGGCTGTTCATGATGTTCGCCGCGCCGCCCGAGCAGACGCTGGAGTGGTCTGAAGCAGGCGTCGAAGGCGCACAGCGTTTCCTGAAGCGGCTGTGGAGAGCAGTCGCCGAGCATGTGAACGCCGGGCCCGCGCCGCGGCTCGACGCCGCCGCTTTGAACGCCGCGCAGCGTGAGTTGCGCCGCCAGGTGCATGAAACGACAGCCAAGGTGGGCGACGACGTCGGTCGCCGCTATACCTTTAATACCGCGGTGGCGGCCGTCATGGAACTCCTGAACGCCGTGACGCGCGACGCCGACGCCAGTGCCGGCGGCCGTGCGGTCCGGCAGGAAGCCTTCGAGAGTATCGTGCTGTTGCTTGCGCCCTTTGCACCGCACGTCTGCGAAGCACTGTGGCAAGAGCTGGGCCACGCACAGTCCATCATGCGGGTGTCGTGGCCGCAGGTGGACAATGCGGCGCTGGTGCGCGAGAGTGTGGAAATCGTGGTGCAGGTCAACGGCAAGCTCCGTGGCCGCATCAGCGTGCCGGCCGAGGCGGAGCGCAAGCATGTGGAACAGGCCGCCTTGGCTGAGCCTAACGTGCGCAAGTACGTCGAGGGCAAACCGGTCAGGAAAATCATCGTGGTGCCGGGCAAACTGGTGAACGTGGTGGTGTGATGCGATACGTGCCTCATCCAGCCTGCGTGTTGGCGTTCGCGGTGGTATTACTGGCCGGCTGTGGATTTCACTTGCGCCAGCCCGCGCATCTGCCCACCGCCATGCAACGTACCTATATAAGTGATGCCAGCGGCACCATCGAACTGGTGCGCCAGTTGCGCCGCAGCCTGATCACTCCCGCCACCCAGGTAACCGACGATGCCACCACCGCCACGGCCACGCTCAATATCCTCAGCGCCCGGCAGTTTCAACGCGTACTGTCGGTGAGCAACGTTGGCCAGCCGCTGGAGTATCAAGTGGCCTATCAGGTGCAGTTTTCCTTGACGGATGCTCACGGCAAAACCCTGATTGAGCCCCAGACCCTGACCCTGACGCGCAACTATGCCTACGACATCGCCAATACGCTGGGAGATACCGAGCAGGCGAACGTGCTCTACAAATCCATGGAGGACAACATGGCGCAATTGATCATGTTCCGTCTGCAGGCCCTGGGCCGTTCCGCAGGCAGCCATTGAAACTCAGTCCGGACAGACTGGATTCGCACCTGCGCACCACGCTCGCGCCGGTGTACCTGATCGCGGGCGATGAGCCCCTGCAGCGTGAGGAAGCGGCGGACAGTGTGCGCGCCGCGGCGCGTGCGCGCGGATACACAGATCGCGAGGTGTTTTTCGCCGAGCGCGGCTTCGACTGGAACCAGCTCGCGCGTGCCGCCGCGAGTTTGTCGCTGTTCGCCTCCAAACGCATCCTGGAATTGCGTCTGCCGACCGGCAAACCCGGCGATGACGGCGCCGAGGCGCTTAGTGCTTATGCCGAAGCGCCCGCGCCCGATACCGTGTTGATCGTGATCAGCGCCAGGCTGGAACGCGGCGGCGGCCGCTGGGGCGCGGCGCTGGAGCGCGCCGGCGTGCTGCTGCAGGTGTGGCCGGTGGAGGCGCGGGCCTTGCCGGCCTGGATCGAGCGCCGCATGCGCGCGTGCGGTTTGCAGGCGACGCCCGAAGCCGCGGCGTTTATTGCCGCGCGCGTGGAAGGCAATCTGCTCGCCGCCGTGCAGGAAATCGAAAAACTCCGGCTGCTGCAGGGCGAGGGTGCGGTGGACATCGCAGCGGCCGAAGCCGCGGTCGCGGACAGCGCGCGTTACGACGCCTTCAAGCTCGTGGATGCGGCGCTTGCCGGAGACGGCGCGCGTGTCGCGCACATACTCGATGGGCTGCGTCAGGAAGGCACCGAACCACCGGTGATCCTGGGAGCGCTGAATTACACGCTGCGCGATTTGGCGACCAAAGCCTGGCAAATCGAAGCCGGTACACCGGCTGCACAGGTCCTGTCAGCCGGATGGCCGCAGCGCCGCCCGCTGATCGAGCGCGCAATCAAGCGCGGGCGGGCAAGCGATTGGCAACACTTGCTGCAACGTGCGGCGCGCGTCGACCGTGTCGTCAAAGGTCAGGCGCCGGGGCGCGTGTGGGACGAGCTGCTGGCCCTGTCGGAAGGTCTGGCGGGCTTGCGGCTACCGGCCCGGGCCTAGGATCAGCCCCGCACGTATGCGCAAAATCGGAATCTTCGGCGGCAGCTTCGACCCGGTGCATTTCGGGCATCTGCGGCCGGCGTTCGAGATCCTGCAAACGCTGGCGCTGGATGAAATCCGTTTGGTGCCGGCGGGCAAGTCGCCGCTCCGCGATCCTCCGGTGGCGCCGGCGGCCCTGCGGCTGCAGATGCTGCAGGCCGCGGTGCATGATGCCGCGCATTTCATTGTGGACGAGCGCGAATTACGCCGCCCCGGACCGTCCTACACGGTGGACACACTCACCGAACTGCGGCAGGAGTTTCCGCAGGCACAGCTGGCGCTGATCGTCGGCATGGATGCGTTCCTGGGTTTCACCGAGTGGCACGAGTGGCGCAGCCTGTTCAAATATGCACACATAATCGTCGCACACCGGCCCGGATGGGAACTTCCGGGCGGCAGCGCGCTGACTGAACTGCTGTGCGAGCGGCGCGTGGATTCCGCCGCCGGGTTGTGGACCGAGGCCGCGGGGCGGGTGCTGCTGCAGCCGGTGACGCAACTCGAGATTTCCTCGACCCGCATCCGCGCGGCGATTAGCGCCGGCGGCGACCCGCTGTATTTGGTGCCGGAGCCGGTACGCGATTTGATCCTTAATTCCCATTGTTATACCCAAGCCGTGGTGCACTGATGCAGCCCGACGCATTACGTAATCTCGTCACCACCGCGTTGCAGGACATGAAAGGCGTGGACATCCGCGCGCTGGATGTGCGCGGCCTGACCGCGCTCACGGACTTCATGGTGATCGCGAGCGGCACTTCGGACCGGCACGTGAAATCGCTGGCGCGCAACGTGCAGGACGAAGCACGCCGCGCGGGCGTCAAACCCATGGGCGTCGAGGGCGAAGCGGAAGGCGAGTGGGTGCTGGTGGACCTGCGCGACGTGGTGGTGCACGTGATGCGCCCGCAGGTGCGGGATTTCTACAATCTGGAAAAGCTCTGGAGCATCGGGCCCGAAGCGGAACAAACTCCGCCGGCGCGCACCGCGTCCCGCGAGCGCGGCTGAACATGCGCATCCATCTGCTGGCCGCGGGCACGCGTCAGCCGGCGTGGATCAATGCCGGGTACGGGGAATTTGCCAAGCGCATGCCGCCGGAGTGCGCGCTGCGCCTGCATGAGATTCCACTGAGCACGGCCCGCAAAGGCCATGACGTGGCGCGCGCCATCGGTGACGAGGGCCGCAAAATGCTGGCCGCATTGCCGCGCGACGCCGGCATCGTGGCGCTGGATGTGGCCGGCCGCAGTTTCACCAGTGAAGCGTTCGCGCGCCAACTCGGCCGCTGGCTGCAGGATGGGCGCGATCTGGCGCTGATGATCGGCGGACCGGACGGTCTTTCGCCGGAGTGCCTGGCGCGCGCGGAGCTGAAGTGGTCGCTGTCGCCGTTGACGCTGCCGCACGGACTGGTGCGCGTGCTGGTGGCCGAGCAACTGTACCGCGCCTGGACGATTCTGAAAAGCCATCCTTACCATCGGGCATGAAGAACGTGCTGCGTGCTGCGTGCTGTGCGCGGCGCGCGGAGTTGCGCCGGTCTTCCTGGAGCGCTGACAAAATGAACTCGGCTGACAAATCCCCCCGCGCGCCAAGCGCGCTCCCCCCCTTTGCAAAGGGGGGGATTTAATGTGGGAGCGGCCGTACCGGCCGCGATTCGGGATCATCGCTGGGATCATCGCGGCGGAGACCGCCGCTCCCACAGCAGCGGTCATGAACAAAGATTTCATTTCAATTGTGGGAGCGGTCGTACCGACCGCGATTCGTGCTGCGTGAGGAGTGAGGAGTGAGGAGAAGACCTTGATCCCTGTATCTATATATCTTGCTTCCCAATCCCCGCGGCGTGCGGAGTTGCTGCGCCAGTTGGGGCTGCGATTCGAGGTGCTCGATGTCAGCGTGGATGAAACACCCCAAGTCGGCGAAGCGGTCGAAGCCTGCGTCACACGCTTGGCACGCGCCAAGGTCGAGGCGGCGCGCAGACGGCTGGGTCCTGGGTCGTCACCTCCGATCCTGGGCGCGGATACCGCCGTGGCCCTCGATCAGGCGATTTTCGGCAAGCCCCGCGATCGAAATGAGGCTTTGGAGATGCTCGCGCGCCTGTCCGGCCGCAGTCATCGGGTATTATCGGCGGTGGCGGTATGGGGCGCGGATGCGTTGCACACCGCCCTGAGCGTCAGCCAGGTCACTTTCCGCGCCATCAGCGCGGCCGAGGCAGCCGCTTACTGGGAAACGGGCGAGCCCAAAGGCAAGGCCGGCGGCTATGCCATCCAGGGACGCGGCGCGGTGTTTGTCGAACGCCTCGAAGGCAGTTATTCCTCTGTCATGGGACTGCCGCTGTATGAGACCGCGCAGCTGTTGCGCGCAGCGGGTCTGCGAATTCTGTAATTGGAGCACGGCTCGGGCCGTGCGCAGGTAATGAGCGAAGAGATTCTGATCAACGTCACGCCACGCGAAACGCGCGTCGCGCTGCTGGACAATGGCGTGGTGCAGGAGCTGTACATCGAGCGCCTGCAGCGGCGCGGGCTGGTCGGCAACATATATAAGGGCAAGGTGTCGCGTGTGCTGCCCGGAATGCAGGCGGCCTTCATTGACGCCGGCCTGGAACGCACCGCATTCCTGCACGCCGCCGATGTCCTCAAATCCGCCTACGAGGATCACAACAGCGAGCCGGCCGCGCCGCCCGACGTGCGTGCGCTGCTGCACGAAGGCCAGGAGCTGCTGGTGCAGGTGCTCAAGGATCCGCTCGGCACCAAGGGCGCAAGGCTTACCACGCGCATCAGTATTCCTTCGCGCTACCTGGTGTTCATGCCCGAAGGCACCGGTATCGGGCTGTCAAACCGCATCGAGGAGGATACGGAGCGCAACCGCCTGCGTGATCTGGTGCAGACCTTTGCCGAGAGCAAGCGCGGCGGCTACATCGTGCGCACCGCGGCCGAGGGCGCACCCGCGGAAGCGCTGCGCGCCGACATGCTGTATCTGGAGAAATTGTGGCAGACCGTGGCAGCGCGTGCCGCCGATACGCCGGCGGGCCAGCTGGTACACGCCGATCTGCCGCTGTCCGTGCGCATCCTGCGGGACTTGTTCGGCAGCGTGGTCGAGCAGGTGCGCGTGGATTCGGCAGATGCGTACGCACGCATGCGCGAATTTGCCACCATGTTCGTACCGGAGATGGCGCCGCGCATTCAACTGTACGACGGTGCGCGTCCGATCTTCGATCTGTACGGCATCGAAGATGAAATCCGCAAGGCCCTGGAACGCAAGGTCACACTCAAATCCGGCGGTCATCTCGTCATTGACCAGACTGAAGCCATGACCACCGTGGACGTGAACACCGGCGCCTATGTCGGTCACCGCAATCTCGAGGACACCATCCTCAAGACCAACCTCGAAGCCGCGCAGGCGATTGCCCGGCAATTGCGGCTGCGCAACCTTGGCGGCATCATCATCATTGATTTCATCGACATGACCGATTCCGACCACCGCCAGCAGGTACTGCAGGCGCTGCACCAAGCGCTTGCCAGGGATCGCGCCAAGAACCAGGTGAGCGAAGTGTCGGCGCTCGGGCTAGTGCAGATGACGCGCAAGCGCACGCGCGAAAGCCTCCAGCATGTGCTGTGCATGCCCTGCCCGGTGTGTCAGGGGCGCGGCGCACTGCGCACGCCGGAAACCGTGTGTTACGACATCTTCCGCGAAATCCTGCGCGTCACGCGCCAGTTCGAAGTGCGCGAACTGCGGGTGCTCGCCGCGCAGGAAGTCGTGGGCCGGCTGCTCGACGAGGAATCCACCGGTCTCGCGGAACTCGAGGCGCAGATCGGCAAGCCCATCCGCCTGCAGGCGGAAACGCTTTACAGCCAGGAACAATTCGACGTGGTACCGTTGTGAAGATTCACTTTGAGCGAGGCGCTCCGGCACGGTCCTGTTCTGCAGATCTTGCTGGCGTTCAAGTTTCGGGTATCCGCCTTTGGGAAAGGGGGATTGAGGGGGATTTTGAAAATCCTCCCCCTTTCAGGCTGCGCATTCCGGCTTCGCCTGAAAGCCCAGGGTTGCCGTCCCTGGCAACCCGCTCGCTGCTTCGCAGCTCGCCCTCCTTTTTCAAAGGAGGGGGGAACCTACACCGTGACACGGCGCTCGACCGGATTGCAATGCCGCCGACATTCCAATGAAAGTCAGAGTCTCACCCTCTGGCGCCATCCTTGTTGCCAAGGAGGGAGCAGACACGCTCATCGAGAGGCCGTGCGAGTTCAGCGTGAAAGCGGTGGTGTCAGGTGCCGGCCGATGAAAATGAAGCGCTGGCATCACATTACCTGGAAATCCGCGCTCGGCGTGGTGGCGGCACTGGTGCTGGTGCTGGCTGCCGCCGCCGGATTGTTTCGCGCGCTTGCGCCGCTGGTGCCGACGTACCGTGCAGAAACGCAGACTTGGGCGAGCCGCGTGTTGGGCCGGCCGGTGGAAATCGCCTCCATGGGTGCGCGTCTCGGACTCGTCGGTCCGGAATTGACGTTGGGACACGTGGCGATCCTGTCGCGCGATGGCCACTACGTGGTCATCGAAGCGCGCGAGCTGCGCCTCGGGCTCAGCTTGCGCGCCGTGCTGCACGGCCAGTTCTCGCGCCCCAGCCGCATCGTTCTCATACAGCCGCAACTGGTGCTGGAGCGTGAAACCGACGGCCGTTACGCGGTGCGCGGTCTCGAAGGCAGTCTCAATCCGGGCGCCCGGGAAACCGACTGGCGCGCGACCGCGGCCGAGGCCTTCGCACAGAACGCCGCTCTGCGCGTGCGCGGCGGCCAGGTGACCCTGATAGACATGCGCAGCCCGGCCGCACCGCTGGTGTTCCGCAATCTGCAGCTCAACCTCGACAACAGCCGCGACGATCACCGCCTGTCCGGGCGCGTGCAGTTGCCGGTCGAGTTCGGCCGTAGCCTGTCATTCAGCACGCAGGTGCAGGGCGGGGGCCTCGATCCTGCGGCCTGGCAATGGCAGGCGCAGGCTGAGGGAGATTCCCTCGACCTCGCGCAATGGCTGGAATACTGGCCAGCAGCGCAAGCACGCTTTCGCGGCGGCAACGTGGACGTGCGCGCCGCTCTGACGGGTGTAGGCACGCGCGTGGATCACGCCGAAGCGCGCATCAGCGCGCGCAAGATTGTGCCGGCAGACGCGTCGTCGAGTCTGGATTTGCTTGCCGGCACGCTGAACTGGACGCGCAGCGCTGCGGGCTGGACGCTCGCCGGCCGCGATTTGCAGTTGCGTCGCGGCGCGAATATCTTGCCCGTCAGCCAGTTCGATCTGCGTTATGCGCGTGCGGCGCCGGATTCCACAAGCTGGTCCGGCGATGCCAGCTTCCTGCGCTTGCAGGATATTGTGTTCCTGAGCACTTGGTTGCCTGCGGATTTCAGCGCCGCTACCGCGCGTCTGCAGAAACTCGCGCCCAGCGGTGATCTGAAAGACGTGCAATTCGCCGCGCAACGCGCAGCGGGGTCTTTCGGCCCATGGGCGTTAAGCGGGCAGTTTGACAATCTGGGCCTGCGCGCCGATGGCGACATCCCGGGTTTCAGCGGCCTGAGCGGCGCGCTCGACGCCAATCAGGATGGCGGCACGCTGACGCTTGCCGGCACGAATGCCACGGTGAATTTCGCACACCTGTTCCGCGGTCCGCTGACCGCAACCACGCTCAAAGCCGATGTGCAATTCCACCACGACGCCCAGGGCTGGTTGTTCACCCTGAAGGATCTGGCGGCGGCCAATCAGGACGTGCAGCAGGCCAGCGCCACGGGCACGCTGTTGCTGCCCGCGGATGGCAGCTCGCCGGTGATTGATCTGCAGGCCAGTGTGCAGAACGCCGATGCGCGCAGCAAATCAACTTACTTTCCGGTCGGCATTATGCCGAAAGAAGTGGTCGCGTGGCTGGACAGTGCCATCGTCGGCGGTCAGGCGCCGAGCGCCAGCCTGATTTTGCGTGGCAAACTCGCCGATTTCCCCTACGACCACGGGCTGGGCTTGTTTGACATCCGCTTTCACCTGCTCCACGGGCAACTGGATTTTGCGGATGGCTGGCCGCCGATTAAGGACTTGGATGCCGACGTGGAGTTCAAGAATCAGGGAATGTACGTGACGCTGCGGCAGGGGACGCTGCTCGGCGACCAGATCGGCGGCGCCACCGCGGATTTTGTGGATTTGCGCAACGGCATGCTGCACATCCAGGGTGACGCGCGCGGTGATGCCTCCGCGGCACTCACGTTCCTGCGCAACGGCCCGCTCAAGACGCGTTTTGGCCACGTGCTCGATGGACTGAGCGCAACCGGCGGCGCCGACATTGATTTGAATTTGCAGCTGCCGGTCGAGCACGTCGAGAATTACCGGCTCGCTGCCAATGTGCAGTTGCAGGATGTCGGTCTCACGCTGGTCTCGCTGCCACACTGGCCGGTGCGTGGACTGCACGGCACGGTCAAGATCACGCAGGACGGTGTGAGCGCCGAGAAACTGCAAGCCGCGTTTCTCGGCGCGCCGCTGAGCATCAGGCTCAGTCCCGGCACACGTCCGGACACAACACGCTTCACCGTCAACGGCGGCGCTCAGGCAGGGCCGTTGGCGGCGATGTTGCCGGCCGCATTCAAACCCGCGCTGAGCGGCGTGACAGCGTGGCAGCTGAGCGGAGCATTGCCCAACAAGCCGGCTGAAAGCAGCGCCGGTCTGTCGCTCACGTTGCAATCGGATCTGCGGGGTTTGGCCCTGGATCTGCCGCCGCCGTTCGCGAAGACCGCGGACGACGCCGTGCCTCTGCAGACCGTGCTGAATTTCGACGGCAACAAACTGAACCTGCGGATGGCTTACGGCACGGTGATGCACGGCGTGTACCGATTGCACGACGTTGACGGCGCCTGGCGTTTCGACCGCGGGAACCTCGTGTTCGGCGGCGGTACGCCCGCGTTGCCTGCCGCTCCCGGATTGATGCTCGACGGCGAGTTGCCGGAATTTTCATTGACTGACTGGAAAGGATTTTTGCCGACCGGGACGACTGCGGCTCCGGTGGCCCCGGTGTTGCCGCTCTGGTTGCGGGGTGCCGATCTGACCATCGGGCAATTTGCGGGCTTCGATCAGCGTATCCAGAACCTGCATCTCGGCCTCGCACGCGCGGCCGATCACTGGACGCTGGCGCTGTCCAGCCAGCCGATCGCCGGCACGATCAACTGGCCTTTCCAGCCGGACGCGCAGCACCCGATTGCCGCCGACATGCAGCGCGTCACGCTGCTGCGCAAGCCGCAGGTCGGCAACGCTGCGCATCCGCCAGCCAAGCTGGATCCGCACGCGATACCCCCGCTACAGATCGACATCAAGCAGTTCCGTTACAACGACATCGCGCTCGACAATCTGCATGTTGAACTGGAGCCGCAGGCGGAGGGCGTGAACCTCAAGTCCCTGACGGTGGCCAGTCCCGGCCTGGAGCTGCATGCCAGCGGTCAGTGGACTGTGCAGCCCGATGCCGGCACGCACACCGTGCTCGACGTGCAGTTGCAGAGTCAGGACGTCAAACAGACCCTGCAGGCTTTTGGTTTTGCGCCCGGGATCAGCGGCAGCCGCGGCGAGATGCAGGCCGAACTCAACTGGCCGGGCGGTCCGCTGGTCGAGATCCTGCCGGTGCTGAACGGCAAACTGCACGTCAAGCTGCAAAACGGCAGCCTGCTCGAATTGAAACCCGGAGCGGGCCGCGTCTTCGGCCTGCTGAGCATCAATGCGCTGCCGCGCCGGCTGCTGCTCAACTTCAGCGACGTGCTCGGCAAGGGCTTCGCCTACGATTCCATCGAGGGCACGTTCACCATCCAGAACGGCGACGCCTACACCAGCGATCTCACGGTCTCCGGACCCGCGGCCAAGATCCACATGGTGGGGCGCACCGGCCTGGTCACGCATGATTTCGACGAGGCCGTGGTGGTGGTGCCGAGCGTGGGTTCCACCCTGCCGGTAATCGGTGCGCTCGCCGGCGGCGTGGGCGTGGGCGCGGTGGTGTTCCTGCTCACCGAAATTTTCAAGAAGCCGCTCTCGGCGGTGGGTGAAACCCGCTACCACCTTTCAGGAACGTGGGATAATCCCAAGCTCACGGCAGTCGCCCCGCCCAAACCCGCCCCCGCCAAACCCTGAGCCGTCTGACGCATGCAGCGATTCATCAGCCTGTTGATATTTGCCGCGGCACTCACCGCAGCCGCGGATGCGCGCGCCACCGGCTACACCATCACGCCGGAAATGTGGATGCAGCCGCGCAGCGGTGAGGTCATGCTGCAGATGGCGCCGGTGCGCGCGGCGGTGCAGGACTGGATCAAGCACCCCGGCGCCAAGCTCGTGATCCTGCATTCCGGCGACGACATGGGCAGCCTCTGGGCCAGCGAGGTTCAGGACTGGCTGGTGTCCCTCGGCATTCCCTCAGCGGACATCGTGAAGCAGGTAAGCGGCCAGGACGAGAACGCGGTGACGCTGGAAGTCACGCCGTGACGCTCCACCAGGTCGCCGCCATCCAGATGAATTCCGGCACCGACGTCGCGGTGAATCTGCGCGAAGCCGGCAAGCTCATGGCCAAGGCCGCGGCCCAGAGTGCGGAATTGATTGTGTTGCCGGAGAATTTCGCGCTTATGGCGCGCACGGACGCCGAACGGCTCACGGCCGGTGAACTCGACGGCAGCGGCCGCATCCAGGATTTCCTCGCCGACAAGGCGCGCAATCTGCGCGTGTGGATCGTCGGCGGCAGCATTCCGGTGCTGGCCGGTGACGACAAGGTGTATGCACGCTGCCCGGTGTACAATTCCGGCGGCGAACGCGTCGCGTGCTACGACAAGATGCACCTGTTCGATGTCACCGTGAACGCGGCGGGCGAGTCCTATCACGAGTCGCGCGGCATTTCGGCCGGCGCACGCGCCGTGGTGGCGGACACGCCGTTCGGCAAGCTCGGCCTGAGCGTATGCTACGACCTGCGCTTTCCGGAACTGTACCGTGAGCTGGCCGCACAAGGCGCCACGCTGTTCACGGTGCCCTCGGCCTTTACCCGCACCACCGGCGCGAAGCACTGGGATTTGCTCATTCGCGCGCGCGCTGTCGAGAACCTGGCATTCGTGGTCGCGGCGACGCAGACCGGCCGGCACGCAAACGGGCGCGAGACCTGGGGCCATTCCATGATCGTGGATCCCTGGGGCGAGGTGCTGGCGCAACGTGCACGCGATCCCGGCGTGGTCATGGCGACCATTGACGGCGTCGCACAGCAGCGCCTGCGCCAGCGCTTCCCGGTCCTTGAGCACCGCCGGCTGGAGTAGTATCCCGATCCCGTAAAATTCATTACATTGAAGATGCAACGCTTACACAAGTCATCCATGGAAAATCCGCTGCAAATCGCCCGGCAGAACCTGCTCGCCCCCGGCGGGCTCGACGAACAGGCTATCGCGCGCACGCTGGATCACATGCTGCGCTACCGCGTGGACGATGCCGAGCTTTATTTCCAGTTGGCGCGTCATGAGTCCTGGTCGCTGGAAGACGGCATCGTCAAGGAAGGTTCGTACAACATCGAGCAGGGTGTGGGCGTGCGCGCGGTGTCCGGCGAGAAGACCGGCTTTGCCTATTCCGACGAAATCGTACTGCCGGCGCTGACGCGCGCCTCGGACATGGCGCGCGCCATTGCCAAGTCCGGAGGACAGAACGGCTTGCAGGTTTGGCGCGCCGCGGCGCCGCAGCGGCTGTATGCGCCGCTCGATCCGCTGCCGACGCTCAAGGACGAGGACAAGGTCAAGCTTCTGGAAGACGTGGACCGCGCAGCGCGGCGTCTCGACCCGCGCATCAAGCAGGTGATGGTGAGCCTATCGGGTGTGCACGAAGTGATGTTGGTGGCCGCGAGCGATGGCACCTTCGCGGCCGACGTGCGCCCGCTGGTGCGCTTCAACGTGAGCGTGATTGCGGAACACAACGGCCGGCGCGAGCAGGGCTACGCGGGTGCCGGCGGACGTTTCGGCTACCGGTATTTTCTCGAATCGGAGCGCGCGCAATCGCTGGCGCGTGAGGCGGTGCGTCAGGCGCTGGTGAATCTGGACGCCGGCCCGACGCCGGCCGGCAGCATGACCGTGGTGCTCGGACCGGGCTGGCCGGGAATCCTGCTGCACGAAGCCATCGGTCACGGCCTGGAAGGCGATTTCAACCGCAAGGGCACCTCGGCATTCTCCGGCCGTATCGGCAAGAAAGTCGCCTCCGAACTCTGCACCGTGGTGGACGACGGCACGCTTGCCGATCGCCGCGGCTCGCTCAATGTGGACGATGAGGGCACGCCTGCGCAGTGCACCGTACTCATCGAGAACGGCATTCTCAAAGGCTACATGCAGGACAAGCTGAATGCGCGCCTCATGGGCGTCACGCCCACCGGCAACGGTCGGCGGGAATCCTTCGCGCATCTGCCCATGCCGCGCATGACCAATACCTACATGCGCGCCGGCCCGCACGATCCGCAGGAAATCATGCGCTCGGTGAAAAAAGGTTTATATGCTGCGAATTTCGGCGGCGGTCAGGTGGACATCACCAACGGCAAGTTCGTGTTCTCGGCGAGCGAGGCCTATTTGATCGAGAACGGCAAAGTCACGCGGCCGGTCCGCGGCGCGACCTTGATCGGCAACGGTCCGGACGTGCTCACGCGCGTGTCCATGGTGGGCAATGACCTGAAGCTCGACGAGGGCGTGGGCACCTGCGGCAAGGAAGGCCAGAGCGTGCCGGTCGGAGTGGGGCTGCCGACGATCCGGGTGGATGAGCTGACCGTAGGCGGAACCTCCTGAATATATAACGACGTTCTCAGGAAACTCTGATCAATTCCGTTCGTGCTGAGCCTGTCGAAGTGCAGACGGAATTGCGCCTTGAGATTCGGGGGGGCTGCCGTTCACCCTTCGACTTCGCTCCGCTACGCTCAGGGCGAACGGGGTATAAATAAGAGGTTCCCTCATATTGAAAAATTCCGTTTATCTGCTAAACCTAACAACACACCCGGAACGCGCGTTCAACAGCTGATCCTGGCCGGCGTGGAGCGTGCGTACCCGGGCATTGACGTCGCGGCCTGTTCCTCTCTTCCTCACGGAGTGAGGGCACAGAAAATCAATAATGTCGTGATTGCACTGCGGGTTGCCGCGTGCAATTGAGGCGGCTTTCACTTTCCAGGGGTAAACACATGTTTTCCAAGAACAGATTGGTTCGGGCAGCCGGTTCGGTCTTGTTGGCTCTGGCGGCGGGCGTTTGCTTTTCGGCAAACGCGGCGCCACCCGCAGCGGGGCCTCTGGATGCCGGGCCCACGGACACCTCGCAACTCATCACCACCTCCATCATTCTGAATGTCACCGATCCTCAGGGACTGGCGAACTACGTGCAGGCGGCGCTCACGCCCGGCGACCGGAATTACCACCGTTTTCTGACGGTGGGCCAGTTCCGTCAGCGGTTTGCGCCCTCGAACCAGGAGATTCGCCAGTTCGTGCGCTATCTGGAATCCTTCGGCATCACCATAAATAAAATCTACGCGGACAATCTGGACATCACGGTGACGGGTACCGCAGCGCAGTTGAACGCCGCGTTCTCCACCGAGTTGCGTGACTACACGAAGAACGGCCGGCGGTTTCACCGGCCCGCTGCCAAGTTCAGCATGCCCGGCAGCTTCGCCCAGCTGGTGCTTGCCGTGCCGGGACTCGACAGCCAGTCCGGCCGGTTTCGTCCGATGAACCTGCGGATGCTGCCGGCGGTCGGCGTTCCGGGCCAGCCGGCGGGCAAGTACCCGGCAATGACCTGGCCGCAGAACAGCACGGCTACGGGTATACCCGGCGAATACACGGTCGGCGATGTGGCGAACTTCTACCAGGTCAATCCGCTGTATCAGGCCGGCATCAAAGGCCAGGGCCAAACCGTGGGCATCATGACCTTGGCCAATTTCAGCGAAGCCGATGCTTACGCCTATTGGCAGGATATTGGTCTCAAGGTAAAGGCGAACCGCATCACCAAGGTTCCTGTGGACGGCGGCATACCCGTGGCGACCGGCGTCGGCGATGACGAGACGTCACTGGACGTGGAGCAGTCCGGTGGCTTGGCGCCGCAGGCCAAGGTCCGGGTGTACATCGCGCCCAACACCAACGACGGCTTCATTGATCTTTTCTACACCGCCGCTTCGGAAAATGCGGCGGACACCGTGTCCATCAGTTGGGGCTTGCCGGAAGAGTTCTATTTCGCCGCCGCCAACGGCGGCGTGGACTTTACCGGCCAGATGCTTGCCATAGACCAGGCGCTGATGGAAGCCGCGGCCCAGGGCCAATCGGTATTTACCGCCGCGGGCGATTCCGGGGCCTACGACGTAAACCGCAGCTTGCCGGTACCTTACTTCAACCCGCAACTGAGCGTGGACTATCCGGCCTCGGACCCGTACATCACGGCTGCAGGCGGCACCACCATGCAGGGCTTGCAACAGTATGGTTTGCCGGATGGCTCCACGCTCAATATCAATATCGCGAGCGAACAAGTGTGGGGCTGGGATTACCTCGATCCGTTGTGCATCGCACTGGGCCTGGATCCAGTCAGTTGTGGCATCGAGTTTGGCGGCGGAGGCGGCGGTGTCAGCTCCTTCTGGCCGCTGCCGTATTACCAGCAATTCACGTCCGGCATCACCCAGACCCAACCCGGCCAGAGCCTGACCTGCAACACCGCCGGAGCCTGTGCGGCACTCGGTTTGACCGGCACGCCGCCGCAGACCCTGCTGACGCTGCCGGCGGGCTTCGTCGGCCGCAATCTGCCGGACCTGTCACTGAATGCCGATCCGCAGACCGGCTACGTACTGGTGGACTGCACGGACTTTCCGGAGCCCGCCAATCCCGGTTGTGCGGCGACGTTTTTCGGCGGCACCAGCTTCGTGGCGCCGCAATTGAACGGCATCACCGCGCTGGTGAATCAGGCTTCCGGTGGACGCGTCGGCTTGCTGAATCCGGTGATCTACACGCTGCAATCGGTGTTCGGCTACGGCAAGTACACGGGGTTCAATGACATCACCGCCGGTGATAACTGGTTCTACCAGGGCATCCCCGGCTATGACAACGGTGCGGGCATCGGCACGCTCAATGCCACCAACCTGGCGCTGACTTACGTGTTCCTGAACTCGCGCCAGCACGGCGGGCACTGATTTCGAGTTCAGTTCAACAAGCCCCTTGCCGGCCATCCGGCAAGGGGCTTTTTTATGTGTCCAGGCCGGGAGAATTCTTCAGGCGTTTGAGAACTTCCTTGCGTGACTTGCACACCAGCGTGGCGTGACCGAGCTTGCGGTTGGGGCACGCGAGGCCGTATTGAATCATCATGTTGGAGTGCAGGCTACTCAGGCAAATCCTGTAGCCAGGTTTGCAGTACGTGTTTCATGTCGGCGGCCTTGGCGAGTCGGCGTAGACGTTGTAGGTTCAATAATTCCATATCCATGTCTGCATGCGGCGGCCAGGTGCGATGACTGCGCGGGCTGGCCGCGAGATATAGCCAGTCGAACAAGGCTTTTTCCGGCGTGGCGCGCGGATGGTCGTACTGTTCCGCACGGCTGAGCCGGTCTGCGGCTGCACCGGCTTCGAGAATGCGGCGCGGCAGGCCGAAGAAATGCAGGCTGCCAGCCCGGGTGCGCTGCCGGCCGAGACGCGGCGGCGGCGCTCCCCGATCCAGCGGCACCACGGCAGTGACGGTATGGGATGGATTGTTGAGTACTCCGGCATCGCCCAGCACGGTGTTGAGTGACACCACGGCATCGGTGCGCAACCAGAATGCCGCGTCCGCCAGTGTGCCAGCGGGGCGACGCCAGCGGTTCAGGAACAAGCCACGCTGCACGGCTTGCAATTTACCGCGGGCTTTGCCGGTTTTGAGCCAGTAACTGAGACTGCTGGGTGCGACCGGGCAGCCCTTCGCGGTGCGCGCGAAGCGCGCCAGCAACGCGCGGTTCAGTACCGCAGGCGCATCCGCGGCGGCCAGGTGCTCCTCAAGAATGGCGCGCCAATCTTTCATGGCGGGAGTCTGCGTAACTGCCTTTCTGCGTATTCCCGCACACGCTGCTTCAAGGCGGTCCATTCGGTTTCGTCGAGGCGTGTGGCCACCTCAGGAGGAAGCGCGTCGCGTAACTCCGACATAAAGCGCGGCCAAGTCAAGCCCTCAAGGTGGGCGCGCAACACGGTGACAGGATTCGTGCCTTCCAATTTGGCGCGTTTCACGGCCCAAGTCACCTGTTCGGCTGAGGGCTGCTTGTCAGTGTGATGGAGCAGATCAAGGTCGTAAACGTCGCGTGGCACGCTGCGGCCGAGCAGGGCGGCCAACTTGCCGGCAATCAGCGCGGGTTCATCGTAAATATCCACCCAGAATCGTGCGATGCCTTTTGCCGCGCGCGGCGTAAACGGGTGCTGCACAACGGCACCCGGCACGGCCCGCGCGGAATCACGCGAAACCTCGATTTCAACATGTTGGCGGCGACCGTCGGCATCCTCGAAATTCACTTTCCAGCGCGGGCTGGCTTCAGCCTTGCCAGGTGCGGAAATTGTGAGATTGCGGAACGGCAGACCGCGTGCCGCTCCCTCGATGGCGTGTGCGATGCTGTGATGCAGGGAATCGGCGCTGCGATTTGGGTTGATGAAATCCAAGTCAATGTCTTTGGTGAGCCGCTGCTCGCCGAACAATGCGCGCAGCGCCCCGCCGCCTTTCAGCACAAAACCGCTGCCCCGTTTGTGGAAGATCTCGCGGGTCAGACGTTCCAGAAACTGCTCACGCAAATTGTCCACGGCAGGATTTCGCATGAAGTCTGTAATGCCAATAATCTTAGCATAATAAACTTCATCAATGAGACAGGGAGGGCGGTGATTACGTTACGGCAGGGTTACTGATCAAGGCCGGGGAAATTTTTCAAGCGCGCCAGCAGTTGCTTGCGGCTTTGACACACCAGCGTGGCGTGACCGAGCTTGCGGTTGGGGCGGGCTTCCTTGCCGTAGTCGTGATAATGCGCGCCGGGAATGTTGAGCACTTCCTTAAGCGGCGGCAGCGCGCCGATGAAATTCACCATCGCTGAATAACCGCTGGCGGAAGTGTCACCCAGCGGCAGGCCGACGATCGCACGCACGTGGTTTTCGAACTGGCTGGTCACCGCGCCCTCGATGGTCCAGTGGCCGGAATTATGCACGCGCGGCGCGGTTTCGTTGGCCATTAGCCGGCCGTTTTTCACGAAGAACTCCACGGTAAGTACACCGGCGTAATCGAAGTGCTGCAGGATGCGCCGGAGATAGAGTTGCGCACGCGTTTGCAGCTTGCGGTCCGGGTAAGGCGCGAGCGACAGGCGCAGAATGCCGTCGCGGTGGCGGTTTTCGGTCAACGGGTAAAAGCGCAAATCCCCGTGGCGGTTGCGCACGCCGATAAGGGACACCTCGCGCTCGAACTCGATGAACTCCTCCAGGATCAACGGCACGCCGCCGAGTGCGTTGAAGGCGCTGCCGAGTTCCGCCGGGCTGCGGATGAAACGCTGGCCGCGGCCGTCGTAACCGAGGCGCCGGGTCTTGAGTACCGCGGGATAACCGATGGCATGCATGGCCTCTTCGAGATCGGCCATGCTGTCCACGCTGCGGTACTTCGGCGTGGGGATTTTCAGTTGGCCGAACAGTTGTTTTTCCGAGAGCCGGTCCTGGCCGGCGGAGAGCGCCGCCACCGGTGGCAGGAACGGCTTGTCCTTCGGCAGCCCGGCAAGCGCCGCCACCGGCACGTTTTCCACATCGTAGGTGAGCAGGTCCACACGCGCGGCGAGTGCTGCGATTTTCTGCGCGTCGCTGAATTCGCCGAGAATAATTTCGCCTACCTGCGCGCCGGGGGCGTCCGGAGTCTTGTCGAGAAAGATGAACTTCAATCCGAGCGGGTAACCTGCGAGCGCCAGCATGCGCCCGAGTTGGCCGGCGCCCACGATGCCGATGGTTTTGACGGCGGTTGCCGTGGTGTTCTGCGGATTCATGCGCACTTTAAGCGATTCGATGCCGATGCAACGGCGAGTGACACCCCGCAGTAAGTATGGCCGCTGAAAAATCCCCCCGCGCGAAGCGCGCTCCCCCCTTTGCCAAAGGGGGGAGAGAGGGCGGCAGCGGCGACCAAAATCGCTATCGATAGCATGCTCCCCCCTTTGGCAAAGGGGGGAAGGAGGGATTCCATCGCCCGTTTGAAGTGCATAGCGAGATTCCAATGGACGCTCATGCGCGCAGGCCGGAGCGTGGAATTTATTTTGTTGGATCCGGTTTGGCGAGCACCGCTTCGGTTTGCTTCCGGCGGTACGCATCCAGGCGTTCCCGGATTTCGGCGTGCTTGTTGCCGAGAATCGCCGCGGCCAAGAGCGCAGCGTTGACCGCGCCGGCTTCGCCGATGGCGAGCGTGCCCACCGGCACGCCGGCCGGCATCTGCACGATCGAGAGCAGCGAGTCCACGCCCTTGAGCGCTTTGGATTTCACCGGCACACCCAGTACCGGCAGCGAAGTCTTGGCGGCGGTCATGCCCGGCAGGTGCGCGGCGCCGCCGGCGCCGGCAATAATCACTTCCAGTCCGCGCCCGGCGGCGGAGGCGGCGTATTCGAACAGCAGATCCGGGGTGCGGTGCGCCGATACCACCCGGGTTTCGTAGGGAATGGCGAGCGCGTCCAGGGTTTTGGCGCTGTGCTCCAGCGTCTCCCAGTCGGAGCGCGAGCCCATGATGACGCCGACGAGTGGCTTCATCGGGCTATTCTACCCGCGAGCAGAGGCCGGATAAACCGCCGGGTTCAGCGCAAGCCGTGGATATAGCGGAACAATTCGCGTGCATGCTGCGGCGATCGGCCGTCGGCTGTGTCCCGTGCGGCCTCGCGCAGCAGACGCCGCAGATGCGGGCGGTCGGCCTGCGGATGGCGCGCCAGAAATTCCTCGAGTGCGGCATCACCCTCCTGCAACAGGCGGTCGCGCCAGCGTTCGGTATCCTGAAAGCGCGCGCGCGATACCCGGTCGGCGCCGCGCAGTTCCTCGAGCCGGGCGCGGATGGGCGCCGCGTCCACGTCACGCATCAACCGGCCGATGTACTGGCGCTGGCGCTTGAGCGCGCCATGGCTGGTGATGCGGCGCGACTGCACCACGGCGTCGTGCAATTTCTCCGGCAACGACAGTGAGGCCAGCTGCTGTTCCGGCAATTCGGCCAGTTGCTCGCCGAGTTTCTGCAACGCTTCGACTTCGCGCTTCAACTGCGAGCGGCTGAGCGCTTCCGGAATGTCGTCTTCGCGGTTCATGGGCTTACAATACGCAGCCTTGTCTGGAAGTGAAACCGGGATGCACGCACGCGCCAAACATGATACTACGGGCTATTCCCGCGACCAGCTCGACGCCTGCGTCGAGCAGGTGCTCGGCGAGGCGCGTGTACAGGGCGCGAGCCAGGCGGAAGCCGGTGTCAGCGTCGACTCGGGACTGACGCTCACGGTGCGCCTGGCTGAAGTCGAAACCCTGGAGTACCAGCGCGACCGCGGCATCGGCGTAACGGTATATTTCGGCCAGCGCAAAGGCTCGGCGAGCAGTTCGGATCTGTCTCCGTCGGCGCTTAAAGAAACCGTGCGCGCCGCGTGCAGCATCGCACGTTATACCGCGGAGGACGACTGCGCCGGTCTCGCGGATGCGTCACTCATGGCGAAGGATTTCCCCGATCTGGATTTATGCCATCCCTGGGACTTGGCGCCCGAGCAGGCCATCGAAATTGCCGCGCGCTGCGAAGCGGCCGCACGCGGTTTCGATGCCCGCATCCGGAATTCCGAAGGCGCCACCGTGACCACACATCAGGGCTTGCGCGTGTACGGCAACAGCCATGGATTTCTCGCGGGTTATGCCAGTACCACTCACAGTCTCACCTGCGTTGTGATCGGCGGTGAGAGCGGCGGCATGCAGCGCGATTACTGGTACAGCACCGCACGCGATCCGCAGGAACTGGAAAGCGTGGAAGCGGTGGGCGTGAAGGCCGCGGAGCGCACTGTGGCGCGGCTCGGCGCGCGCAAACTCGGAACGCGCCGGGCCGCGGTGCTGTTTACGCCAGAAGTGGCGCGCGGTCTGATCGGTCACTTTCTCGGCGCCATGCGCGGAGGTGCCCAGTACCGCGAAGCGTCGTTCCTGTTGAAAGCCGCTGGACAGCAGGTGTTTCCCGATTTTGTGCAACTTTCCGAGCGGCCGCATCTGGAGAAAGCGCTGGCGAGCGCGGCCTTCGACAACGAAGGCGTAGCGACGCGCGATGCCGAGATTGTGGATCACGGGGTGGCGACTACCTATCTGTTGGACAGCTATGCGGCGCGCAAACTCAAACTCACAAGCACCGGCCACGCCGGCGGTGTGCGCAACCTCATCGTCAAATCCGGCGCACTGGACTACACCGGCCTGCTGAAGCACATGGGCACGGGCCTCGTGGTCACGGACCTCATGGGGCAGGGCGTGAATCATGTCACCGGCGATTATTCGCGCGGCGCCGCGGGCTTCTGGGTCGAGAACGGCGAGGTTGCCTACCCGGTCGAGGAAATCACAGTCGCCGGAAACCTGCGCGACATGTACAAGAACATGGTCGCGATTGGTAACGACGTGGATTTGCGCGGCAGCATCCGGACGGGATCTATACTTGTTGGAGAGATGACGATAGCGGGGGAATAGATTGTGCGGCTGCTCCGCAGCCGCCGTCATTCGTCATTCCGGCGGAAGCCGGAATCCAGAGCGGAATTGTGCGGCCGAAGGCCGCATGTGTTTTTCAGAGCGGGTTCCCGCACCCGCGGGCGTGGCACTTTCGTTTCGGCGAAAGTGCCCAAAGCCATTCCCCCGGAGCGCGGGTCGCCGGAAACCGCGACTGCCCTGCGCGCTTCCTTCGCTGCGGAGTCCCGCCGACAGGCCATCCCTGGCCTGACGGCGGGAGCGCGAACATCCTGTTCGCGCCCCTTCGGGCTTAGCCTTGCTCAGTCCAGTGCTCGGCTCGCGCTACGGGTACAAGAATCAACGCATCGACATCCAGTGCCTCTTGCTCTTCAGGCCCCCGTGGATTGCGCCGAGCGCGCAGCGCCCGCAGGGAAGAGCCTGCGAAGCAGGTCGGG
>DATEHU010000054.1 GCA_035279405.1 Gammaproteobacteria bacterium | reverse complement strand
CTAGTGTAGTGTCCTCGAAGTGTCTGCCTTTATTTCTTCGAGTTTAATGCGGGCGCGGTTGATTTTTTCCAAAATGGCTGCCCCGTCTGCACGCCACACATAACGTTGGGGTTGGCGGTTGCGTTGGGCCAACCAAACGTTGATCGTGCGGACCAGCGCCGGCACACTTTGGAAGCTGCCCTCACGCACCACTTCCTCGGTGAGGTCCCGGAAAAAGCGTTCCACCAGATTGAGCCAGGAGCTGCTGGTGGGCGTGAAGTGCTGTTGGATTCGTGGGTGCCGGGCCAGCCAGGCCTTGACCGCGGGATGTTTGTGCGTGGCGTAGTTGTCCACGATCAGGTGCAGGGTCAGAGCGGGCGGCGTTTGGCGTTCGATTTGCCGCAGGAACCGCAACCATTCCACATGGGTGTGCCGGGTCTCGGTGCGCGCAATCACGCGGCCATCCAAAGTGTTCAAGGCGGCGAAGAGCGTCGTGGTGCCGTGGCGCACATAGTCATGGGTACGCGTGCGAATGTGGCCCAGGCCCAAGGGCAGCCCGGGTTGGCTGCGCTCCAGCGCCTGACATTGGCTCTTCTCATCGCAGCACAGCACCAAAGCCCGCTGTGGAGGATTCAAATACAGGCCGATGATGTCCCAGAACTTGGGCTCAAATTGGGGGTCGGCGGACAGCTTGAAGGTGCGCACCTGATGCGGCTTCAAATCGTTGGCCTGCCACAATTGCTGCACCCGGCTCTTGGACAAGCCGGCGTGGCGAGCCATGCTCCGCACGCTCCAACGGCTTCGTCCCTTGGGCGGTTGCGTCACCGTCGTGAGCACTTTGGTCACCGTGGCCGTGGCCAGCGACACCGGCCGCCCCGAACGCGGCGCATCGTCCAGTCCCACCAGGCGCTCTGCCGCAAACCGGCGCCGCCAAACCCCGACCGTGTGCGGGGTGGTTTCCAGTTCGGCCGCTATGTCCCGGTTCTCCCATTGTTGTGCGGCCAGCAAAACGATGCGGGCTCGCAAAACCTCCTGCTGGGTGGAACGGCGATCCTGCACGTGGGTGTTTAGTTGTTTGGCTTCCGAATCGGTCAAGACCAAGGGCTGAGCATGGCGTGGCATAACCCAAGAATACCCCACAAACCAATAATGTCAATCACTTATTGGACACTACACTAG
>DATEHU010000053.1 GCA_035279405.1 Gammaproteobacteria bacterium | reverse complement strand
GGGCGCATATCAAAAAATGTGGGGGTAAATTGGGGTGGGTCGTGATATAAGGCGGGCATGAACGACTGCTGCCTGAAATCGGTTCCTCAATCCGACAGCAGTTACGAGACGTTCGCCGGGCTGGTGGCCGACTGGCAGGCGCGTCTGACGGCGGGGTTGAACCAAAGCGTTCAGTGCTCCGATGAGACTCTCGGCCATTTGGAGGAGCAAATCCTGCGGCAAACGTGCGGGTTGGAACGCCAGCTTCTGGAGGAAGCGGCGCAGAAGAAAGCCGACCAAACACCGCCGGTTTGCCCGGTCTGCGGGAATCCATTGAGCCGGCGCACGCACGATCACCCACGCACCTTTCACACTCGCTTCGGGCCGGTGACGGTCAAGCGGCTGCGCGGCTGGTGTCGGCGCTGTAAAGCGTGGCGCTATCCGGCCGATCAGGCGATGGGCTTGAGTGACACCGGCGGTGCGTCGCCTTCGGTGCAGGAAATGGCCGCGCTGACGGTCAGCAAAATGCCGGTCAAAGAAGCCAGCGCGGTCATTGAACGATTGACCGGGGTGAAGCTGCCGCCGGCCACGCTGGACCGGGAAGCCCGTCGCCAAGGCCAGCGGGCCGACCAGAAACGCAAGCAGCTCGACGAGCAAATGCGCACCAGCCAGGGAGCCCAACAGATGCTGGCTCTCCCCACAGAACCCTTCACGCTGGTGATTGAACTGGACGCTTGGAACATCCGGGAGCGGGACGACTGGGGACAAAGCGCGCAAAAGCGCGCGGCGGGCCAGGAACCTCAACGCTGGCATTGGGCCTATGGCGGCACCTGCTTTCGCCTGGATCAACGCGTGGAAAGTGGCGGTGGCCGGGCGCGGATTGTCAGCCGCGGCACCGTGATGACCCGTGGCGGCGTGGACGATTTACGCGAACAACTCTTTGCCGAAGCGCAGCGACACGGTCTGGCGCAAGCGGCCAAAGTGCTGGTGATTGCCGACGGCGCGGTGTGGATTTGGAATTTGGCCGGGGATCGTTTTGCGCAGGCCCACCAGCGATTGGACTACTATCACGCCAGCCAGCATCTCTGGGCCGTGGCGCACGCACTGCACCCGCAGGATGAAGGAGCGGCGCGGGCTTGGATCCAACCCTTGCTCAAAAAACTCAAGCAGGGGCGGGTCACGCCGCTGTTGAATGATCTGCGCACCCTGGCCAAACGGCTGCGTCGGAAAAAGCGACAGGCCGTTCAATCCGAACTGGCGTATCTGGAAAGCCACCGTGAGCGCATGGACTATCCCACCGCCCGGCGCAACGGCGAACCGCAAGGCAGTGGCGCCATTGAATCGACCTGTCGGCAATATCAATGCCGCTTCAAACGGCCCGGCCAGTTCTGGAGTCTGGTCGGCGATGAAGGATTGATGTGTTTGGAAACCTTCTGGCGCAACCTCCGCTGGCATCTGCTATTCCCTCACATCCTTCATGGCGACCCCCGCAGAAATTGATATGCGCCC
>DATEHU010000052.1 GCA_035279405.1 Gammaproteobacteria bacterium | reverse complement strand
CAATCCCGACATCGTGTATGTCGCGGCCATGGGTCACGTGTGGGCACCCAATTCCGAACGCGGCGTGTATAAAAGCACGGATGGCGGCAAAACCTGGAAAAAGATTCTTTACGTCAACGACGAGACCGGCACCATTGATCTCACCATGGACCCGGCCAATCCTCAGATTCTGTATGCCGCGATGTGGGAGGCCTATCGCCGGCCCTGGACACTCTCGAGTGGTGGATCCGGCAGCGGCATCTATAAAAGCACCGATGGCGGTGCCACCTGGACGAACATCACGCACAGCGCGGGATTGCCGACCGGCATCTTCGGCCGCGTGGGTCTGGCGATCGCGCCCAGCCAGCCCGATGTTCTGTACGCCATCATCCAGGCCCAATATCAGGGCGAAGCCGGCGGATTGTTCCGTTCCGACGACGCCGGCATACATTGGGCCCTGGTCAACAACTCCATGAGCCTGACGCAGCGCGCCTTCTATTATTCGACACTGTTCGTGGACCCCAAGGATCCGAACACCGTGTATGCGCCGCAGGTTGCCGCGCTCTGGGTATCGCACGACGGCGGCAAAACCTTCAGCAAACTGCACACGCCTCACGGTGACAATCATGCGCTGTGGATCAATCCCTATAATCCGCAGATCATGATCGAGGGCAATGACGGCGGAGCCACGGTCACACAGGACGGCGGCAAGACCTGGAGTCAGGAGCACAACCAGCCCACCGGCCAGTTCTATCACGTGAACCTGGACAACCAGTTTCCGTTCCACATCTACGGCGCCCAGCAGGACGAAGGCTCCACCGAAGGGCCGAGCGCGGTGCCCGACGGCGGCATCCCGACAACCGCCTGGCAGGACGTGCGCGGTGGCGAAAGCAGCTGGGTGGTGCCGCAGCCCGATGCCCCGTGGATCACCTATGCGAGCGGCTACTACGCGCTGATGTTCCGCGACGATCGGCGCGCCGGCGTGGTGCAAAGCATCACACCCGCGCCTATCTACTACGACGGCGCGGCCGCCGAGAAGCTCCAATACCGCTTCGGCTGGATTCACCATCCGATCCTGTTTGCGCCCGGCAATCCGCAGAAACTGCTGATCGGCGCGCAATACGTGCTGCGCAGCCTGGATTACGGCATGATTTGGACCGTCATCAGCCCGGATCTCACGCGCGACGACAAGAGCACCCAGGGCCGCCCCGGCGGCCCCATCAGCGCGGATGTTTCCGGCGCCGAGGTCTTTCCCACCATCACCGCCATGGCGGTTTCGCCCATCAATGACAGCATCATCTGGACCGGCTCCGGCGATGGCCTCGTGTATCTGACCACCGATAACGGCGGCCACTGGACTCCGGTGCGGCCGCCGAGTCTGCCGACCTGGTCCACCGTGACCTGCATCGAGGCTTCGCACGCCGATCCCGGTACCGCGTATCTCACCGCCAGCCGTTACCAATGGGACGACTTCAGGCCCTATGCGTACAAGACTACCGACTACGGTAAGCACTGGACCGCGCTCACTTCCGGGCTGGCGGATGACCAGTATCTGGAAAGCATCCGCCAGGACCCGAATGATCCCAGCCTGCTGTTCCTCGGCACCAGCAAGACGGTATTCGTGAGCTTTGACACCGGCTCACACTGGGCGTCGCTCGCGCTCAATCTGCCTGCGGTACGCGTCAGCGATATTGCCATCCAGCCGGACCAGCATGCGGTGGTGCTGGCTACGCACGGCCGCGCGTTCTGGGTAATGGACAATCTGCAATTCCTCGAACAGCTGGGTACCGCGCAGGCTGCGAGCGATGAGGCGTATCTCTTCGCCCCGCAGCAGACCTGGCTGGTCAAGCGCTCGCTCGGCGAGTTCACGCGGCCGGACGAAGGCGAGAACCACGTGCCGGGCGCCACGGTATTTTTCAACCTGCCCGCGGACTATGACGGTCATACCCAGGTGAAACTGAGCTTCACGGACGCGCAGGGCAAGGTCATCAACAGCTTCAACTTGCCGCTGCCCGCCAAGAAGGACGAGAAAGCAAAGCCGAAATTGCACCCCGGCATGAACCGCTTCCAGTGGAATCTGCGTTATCCGGATGCCATCGAGGTCACCGGTTTTCATCCGCCCTTCGTGGATGACGGCTATGACGACCAGCTCACCGGTCCGGATGTCCTGCCCGGCACCTATTTTTCCGTGCTCGACTACCACGGCACGGTGTCGAAACAGCCCTTCGAGGTGCGGCTGGATCCTAGACTCAAAACCACGCCGGAGCAATTGCAGGCGCGTTTCCATCTGCTCATGCAGATCCATGACACGCTCGACAGCCTGAACAACAAGCTCAACCAGGCGATAGGCGCACGCACTGCGCTGCAAAAAGCCGTGACCGACGGCAAGGTCTCCACACGCCGTGCGCGCACCGCCCTGGCGGCACTCGACCGCGACATTGCCGACCTGGTGCAGCTCAAGATCAAATCCAGCGAAGGCGACCTTGTCTATGAGCCGAAACTACGCAGTCATTTGGCGCTGCTCGCCAACGACATCGAAATCAACTACATGCCGTTGACACAGGTCCAGGAGCAAGGCTTTGCGATTCTCTCCGGCCGGGCGCACGCCGGTGAAGCCAGGCTGCAACAGGACATCCACCAAGTGGAGGAGCTGCTGAAACCCTGACTGCCTTGTGCATTGTGGGCGGCAAAATTGTGGGAGCGACGGTCTCTGTCACGATGATTCGGAATCGCGGCGTGGACCCATAGGTCCGCCGGCCGCTCCCACAAGAATTTATACCGCCTGCGGCTGCCGGCCGCGCATCAGCAGAAAGTAGATCACCGGCATCACGATCAGCACCAGCGGCAGTTGCACCGCTTCACCGGCGATGATCGCGACCGCCAGCGGCTGCGGCATGGCGGATGCGCAGCCGGTATTCGCGCCATATCAGATACAGCGTCAGCATCTCTATAAGCATGAAGACCAGAAGGGCTACTGAGTGGGTGTGGCTTATGCGGTAGGCCTGATAACAGACAAACAGCCCTATAAGACCACACGCAGTCGGATAGGCCCACAGCTTCCCGCGCACTATTCCGATCATCAGCGACAGCTTGACCAAGCCATGGAACAGGAGATACACCGTGACAAATGATTTGGTATTTGCCGACAAGTGGATCACGGCGTGGCGCAAATAATTGGCAACCAGATCATCCGGATCTTCCGCCAATTCCGGGGCCGTGAGATACACGGCTAAATTGACCAGATCCACGTGACTTGCCACCAGCATGAGACTCGCCCCGATGATCTCCAGCAATCCGTCCAGACCGTGAACGACGACGGTTACCCAGAAGAGACGATGCAGATTCCTTGCGAGGGATGCAGCACGGAACATTTACGTCATTTCCATTGACCCCTGTTGACCCGGCGGCGCACCTGGCAAACGGCGGCGGCCACCCATGAGCAGGTAATAAATCACCGGCATCACGATCAGCACCAGCGGCAGTTGTATCGCTTCGCCGGCGATGATCGCGACCGCGAGCGGCTGCTGCATGGCGGCCCCCTGGCCGATGTCCAAAGCCAGCGGCAAGAGAGCCAGGATGGTGGTCAGGGTGGTGAGTGCGATGGCGCGCATGCGGTTCAATCCCGCGTCCACCAGTGCTTTTTCAAAGTTTTCCGCGTGCTTCAGTTCCATGAATTCCGAGAAATAGAAGATCGCCACCTCGGTGACGATGCCGACAATCATGGTCATGCCCATGATCGCGGTGATGTTGAGTTCGATACCGACGATCCACAGGGCAAAAAACACCATGCCCACCGCCATGAGCGGTGCAGTCATGATGGACAGCACCACCCGGAAGCCTTCATACAGGAACAGCAGCAACGCGAAAATCAGCGCCACGGCTGCGGCGAACACGATCGCCAGGCCCCGGAATGCAATCTGCTGCTGTTTGTAGAGGCCGCCAAGTTGCACATCCACTCCCTTCGGAATCAGTCCGGGTGTAGCCAGGACTTTCTTCACATCACTGATGGTGGTGCCGAGGCTGCGGCCGCTGATACGCGCGGTGACCGCAAACAGGCGCTTCAAATTGTCCCGGTCAATCTCCGGCTGGCCGGTGACGGTGGTAACGGTGGCCACTTCAGACAGAGGGAACACTTTGCCATCCGGCGCACGGATCGGTATTTCGCCAAGCTGGCCGGTGCGCAAGCGCAACGTTGGCGGCGTCCACACACGGATGCCCACGAACTTCACACCCTGCTGCACCTGCGCCGCCACCGTGCCCTGAAGATAGGTATCCAGTTGCTGTGTGATGCCGGCGGGATCCAGGCCCAGCAATCCGGCCTTGACCAGGTTTATATGGATATCCAGAGCATCGCCGGCATCCACCACCCCGTCATTCACGTCCACGATGCCCGGCACCTTGCTGATGGCATCGGCCACCCTGGGAGCAAGCTGCAAAATCTCGTCAGTATTGTCACTGAACAGCTTGATCTCCACCGGCTGCGGCACCGAGGTCATGTCGCCGATCATGTCCTCAAGCAGTTGGGACAGATCAATCCGCAGGCCCGGCACCTGGGCGTTGACCGCGTCGCGCACCTCGCTCATGACCTTCTCGATGGGCTCCCGCGGGAAGGGCTTGAGGTTCACGAAAATATCGCCGGAATTCGCTTCGGTCACGCCGCCACCCAATTGCGTGCCCGTGCGCCGTGAGTAGCTTTCCACATTGGGGTTGGTTTGCAAAATATGCTCCACCTGACGCAGCATGCGGTCGGTTTCCGTCAGCGAGGTGCCGGGCGGGGCGATGTAGTCGAAAGTGAAGCCACCCTGGTCCATGCGTGGCAGGAAGCCGGTGCCCACGTAGTGATAACCGAGAATACCTAACGCAGCCAGCGGAATCAGGCCGGCCAGCAGCCATACCGGCCGGCGCAGCAAATGCGGTATGAGCCAGAAGTAGAAACGGTGCGCATGGCGCGCCAGCCAGCCAAAATGCTCCGGTTGGCCGTCCTTGTCCCTGAGCCACCAGCCCGCCAGCACCGGCACCACCAGCCACGCCAGCAGAAACGAAAACACCAGCGTGCTGGCCATGGTCAGGGACAGGGATTTGAAGAATGCGCCGGTGATGCCGCCCAGGAACGCCAGCGGTATGAAGATGATGATGGTGGACGCCGAGGAACCCATGAGCGGCCGGGTGAATTCCCGGGCCGCCCACATGATGCGCTCGTGAGGCGGCTGTTCACGTTTCTCACGCAGCCGGCGTACGATGTGCTCGCACATCACCACTACGTCATCAATCACCAGTCCCACGGCCGCGGCGATGCCGCCCAAGGTCATGATATTGAAGCTCAACCCTAATACATAGAGGAGCAGGATGGATATGGCAATCGCCGAGGGCACGATCAGAATGCTGATGATGGTGATCTTGTAATTGCGCAGGAATATAAACAGCACCAGCGCCGCCAGGATCACACCAATCAGAATGGCGTCGCGCACGCTGTGGGTGGAAGCCACAATCAACCCGCTCTGGTCGTACCATTTGCTGATGTGCACATCCGGCGGGAGTTTTTGCTTATAAGTCTGCAGCAGTTGTTCGACGCCTTGGTCAATTTGCACCGTATTGGCGCCGGGCTGCTGAAAAATATTGAGCAGCACCGCATTTGTGCCGTTCGCAGTGATGCGTATCCATTGGGGTACGGTGGACAGGCTCACCTGGGCCACGTCGCCTACGGTGACAATGCCATTGGCGCCGCGCCGCAGCACCACCTGCTTGAGTTTATTGATGTCCTGCAGGCGCGTATCCGATACCAGCAGATAGAGCTTGTAGTGATCCTCGAACCGTCCAACAGCTGTAAGTACATTTCCGGCGGAAACCACGTTCACCACATCGGCCAGCGACAGATGCAGAGCGCGCAGCTTCGCCGGATTCACGTCCACGTGGTATTCCGCTTCATGGCCGCCCTGTACCTCGACGCGCGCCACGCCGCTGACACGCGACAACAGCGGCCGCAACTGGTAAAGCCCGAGGTCACGCAACTCCACCAGGCTCACGGTATTCGAGGTCAGGCTGTAGGCGATGACCGGGAATTCGGTAGGATCACGCCGCTCCACCGTGAAGCGCGTATCCGCCGGCAGATCCGGCAACATCAGGCTGATCTTGGCTTCGACTTCCAGCAGCGCCTGGTACATGTTCTGCCCCCAGGCATAGTTGACTGAAATCTGGGCGCTGCCGCGGCTGGTGATGGAGCGCACCGATTTCACGCCGGGAATGGAGCGCACCGCAATTTCCACCGGGCGCGTGACCTGCAATTCCATCTGTGAAGCGGGGCGATCGCCGGCGTCCAGCAACACCAGGATGCGCGGTGATTGCACGTCCGGCAGCATGGCAACCGGCAGTTTGACGGCCGCAAATATCCCGCCGATGACCAAGGCTGCCGCCAGGAATACCAGCGAGCGGCGATGGCGTTGCAGGAACGCCTGAAAATTCAAGGCGCCGGCTCCCGAATCGCCATACCGTCGGTGAGTTCGTAATTGCCGAGTGTGACCACTTGGTCACCGGCCTTGAGGTCGCCGCTGACCGCTATCCAGGTGCCGTCGTCGGCGCCCGTCTTGACGTTGACGCGATGCGCCATGTGATTCCTGACGATGAATACGTAAGCGCCCTGCCCGTCCCGCAACACCGCGGAGCGTGGCACCGCCAGACTGCGATTGTCCTGCAGGATGATTACTCCGTGCACGGCTGCGCCGGGCAGGAAACCCTGAGCCGTTCGCGGCAACGGTACGAACACATCCACCAGACCGGTGCCGGAATCCAGCATGCCGCCGACGCCGGTGATTTTTCCTCTGGCTGTGACCTGCGTGTCGAATACCGAAGTCACCGTCACGGGCAGGCCGACATGTACGGCGCCCGCCTGTTCCGGAGCCACACCGAGCCGTACCTGCTGACCGCCCCGTATGGCCAGCACGAGCAAAGTGGTGTTGGCGGCCACACGCTCTCCGGTAGTCACCGTCACGCCAGTCACCACTGCGTCCCCGGGTGCGCGCAAGCGCAATGCACCGCCACCGCCCGCCTGTTCCGCCGCGGCCAGCGCGGCCTGGGCATCGGTGAGAGCCTTTTCTGCCGCGGTCACCTGGTCGCGAGTGGCCAGATGCTCCTTATATAAGGCGCGAGTATGGGTGAGCACCGTGGCAGCGTCGTGCTCCGTCGACTTTGCCTGCACGAAGACCATGCGGCTCGCGGGCGTGGGCAAAAGTGTGACCAGCACCTGTCCTTTGTGCACGCGCTCACCGCTGTTCACCGCCACCCCGGCAATGATGCTTTCCCGTGGCGCGGCCAATGTAAGAATTTCCCGCGGCTCGGGTACCACTATGCCGTACACCGGCATACTCTCCGCCACGCTGCGCCTGGTCACTGCCGCGGTCTGTACCAGCGCACTGACTGCCGGGCCACCGGCTGCCGTGGCCGCATCCGCCAGCGATGCGACAGCCAGGGCGATTACACACAGGCATAGATACGGACGTTTCATGGCTGCTTCTCATTTACCGGGTGTTGAAGATCCTCAGCCGGCAGGCCCAGCAAGGTTTCCAGGGCAATCCGCAGTTGCTGCCGCTGGGCTTGGATGTCCATGTTGGCAAGCTTGCGATTCTGAATCGCAATGCTGATGTCGTAATAGGCCGGCGCCGTAAGGTCGCCGCGCTCATAGGCATTGCGCGCGCCGATCAGCATTTGCTGTGTATCCACCGAGCTGGCACCAGCTTGCGCAAGCTCCCGGTCCAGCACGCCGAGATCGGCATGGATGAGATGTACCTCGCTCACCGCTGCGTCCAGCCGCTGCTGGTATTGTTGCCAGAGCGCATCGCGGGTGGCTTCGGCGGCGTGCACCGCCGCCGCGCCGCCACTCAGGAAGGGGAAGTTGATGCTTACGCTGAAACCCGTGGTATGCACGTCGCTGGTGTCCTGGGCGCGGTTGATGCCGAAGCTGATGCCCGGAAACTGCGCCAGCACCGCACGCCACACTTCTTCGTCCTGGCTTTTGTAACCGTATCGCAGTGCCACTAGATCGGGACGCCGTTGCGATAGTTCTGCCAGATCCTGTTGCAGTACCGCTGCGGTAGGCGTAGGTAGGGGGTCGTTATCCGGCATCAAATTAAGCACCACATCCGGCTGCAGGCCCAAAATTTCATTCAGGGAGCGGCAGCCGGCGTTGCGCGCCGTGGCCGTAGTACTCGCGAGAGTTTGTACGTTCTGCAAGGCGGCAAGTCCCAGCCCCAGATCCGCCAGCGCCAGATCGCCGGCCGCATAAGCGCGCTGCTCTGCCTGATAGCGGCTTTCCATGTTGTCGCGCAGCTTCGTAAGCAAACCCAGCTTGCGGCTGTTGTTCAGGCAATCCACATACAGCAGCTGCGCCTGCTGGGCCACCTGCCATTCCTGCCACAAAAGATTGAGATCAATTTGTTTCGCAGTCGCCCGGACTGCGGACTCGGCAGCAGGATGCGTCACCAATGCCGTGATGTCGTAGGCCAGCCCCGCACTGTGGGCATTGGTGTACTGCGGTGGCTGATGGGTAGGATGATCCAGGCTGTAGCTGAGCTGCGGCCCCGGCAACATTCCGGCCACGAACGCCTGCGCTTCGCCGGCCTGTGCCTGGGCGCGCGCGGTCTTGAGCGCCGGATTGTTCACCACCGCCAGAATCGCCACATCCGTGGCATCGAGTCCTCTCGACGGATCAAATGGATGCGGCTTGAGGCCCGGAAGATGAATCCTGCTCACGTCCACTCGCAGCGGCTCAAGTCGGGCTGTCAAATCAGGTCGTTGCGGAAGGGGCCGGGCGTGATACAGGGCGCATCCCCCTAGACAGGCTGACAGCACACATACAAACCCCAACCGGTTTTCAGGCCAGCGAATCATCGGCGTCCAAGGATGTCATTCCGCCAACCGGGCGGGCGACGCCATTTTAAGTTTTACTGGCAGGCGCCAGGCCGGTTTGGAAATTAACACTTGTTAATCTTGTGGTTGTCCGGGTGGCTGATGGACGCTGATTTGCCCTATGCTGTGTGCATGCGCCTACTGGTTATCGAAGACGATCTGGAAACCGCCGCCTATCTGGTGAAGGGTTTGCAGGAAAGCAGCTACGTGGTGGAACACGCGGCCACCGGTCCGGACGGCCTGAAGCGCGCGCAAACATCCAGTTACGACGCGCTGATCGTGGATCGCATGCTGCCGGGCCTGGATGGCTTGAGCCTGGTCAGGAAACTGCGCGCTGAAGGCAACGGCACACCGGTGTTGTTTCTGACAGCGCTCGCGGACGTGGACGACCGGGTTACCGGTCTGCAGAACGGTGGTGATGACTATCTCGCCAAGCCGTTTGCGTTTGCCGAATTGCTGGCTAGGATTGAAGCCATCGTGCGACGCCGCAGTGCCCCGGCCGGCGAGATGCGGCTCAGGGTCGCGGATCTTGAAATGAACCGGCTCACGCGCAACGTCACGCGTGCCGGCCAGCACGTAGATCTGCAGGCGCGCGAATTCCGCCTGCTCGAGTACCTGATGCTGCACGCCGGTCAAACGCTGACGCGTGCCATGCTGCTGGAACAGGTCTGGGGCTATCACTTCGATCCGCAGACCAACGTGATTGATGTGCACATGAGCCGGCTGCGCACCAAAATAGACAAGCATTCCGCGCAGCCGCTGATCCACACGGTGCGTGGCACCGGTTACTGCCTGCACGCCCCGACGCCGTGAATCGGATTCGACTGGCCCATACCACCGTCTTCCGTCTGGCGCTGCGCTATACCGGCTTCGTGTGTCTACTCACCGTGGTGTGCTTCGCCATCATCTACTGGGTCACGATCTCGCAACTCAACACCCAGATTGACGCCGGCCTGCGCGCCGAAAGCACCGCGCTCACACGGCTGTACGCACTCAAAGGCATCGCCGGCCTGCGCGAAACCATTGCCGCGCTCAGCAGTACCAAGGGTCTCGCCGCCAGCGACACCGGCGACGCCGGTCCGCGCCAGTATTTGTTGACTGACGCAAACTTTCGGCCTCTTGCAGGTTCGTTGTCATATTGGCCGAAAAGGATCGCCACTCGGAACGAAGTCTGGGCCACCTTGCGGCTACGCGCGCCCGCGAACCAGCTTGAACTTGACGCCGAACATCACCACTTTGGAATGCGCGCCGTGGCGCTCGCGCTGCCCGGCGGCTATCACCTGCTAGTGGGCCAGTCACTGGATGAGTTGACCGAGCTGCGCAACACCATACTCGCGCTCACGGTTGCAGCAGTCATTTTGGTGCTAATCGTTGGCATGCTGGGTGGAGTGCTGGTTGGCCGCGGAGTTCTGCGGCGTTTGCAGAACGTGACACGCACCGCCGACACCATCATGGCCGGAGATCTGTCGCAGCGCATTCCCGAGGAGCACGGCGAGGATGAATTCGACGCACTCGCTGCCAAACTCAACGCCATGCTAGAGCGTATCGAGCAGCTCATGAAAAGCACTCGCGAGGTGACCGAAAATGTGGCGCACGATTTGCGCAGCCCGCTCACCCGCCTGCGTGGCCGCGCGGAAATGGCATTGATGAAGGGCAATGATCTGGGGCGACAAAAAGAAGCACTGCAAAAAGCCATCGAGGAAACCGACACTATCGTCGCTACTCTGAATGCGATTCTCAGCATCGCCCAAATCGAATCCGGCACGCGCCGCGACTGGAACGACGTGGATCTGACGGCGGTGTGTCGTGACGCCGCCGAGCTGTACGAACCGCTGGCTGAAGAAAAACATCTGCGCTTTACCACGGATATCAGCAGTGCCGAGTCAGTGCAAGGCAACCGTCAACTGATTGCCCAGGCCATCGGCAACCTGCTGGACAACGCCATCAAGTACACACCGGCTGATGGACGTATCACGCTCAGTCTTGCGACAAACACTACCCAACCTGTGATCACAATTATGGATACCGGGCCAGGCATCCCGCCAGAATTACGCGAGAAAGCCCTGCAGCGTTTCGTGCGCCTCGACGCCAGCCGCAGTCAGCCCGGCAACGGACTCGGTTTGTCGCTGGTGAAAGCCGTAGCTGAACACCACGGTGCTATGCTCAAAATGGAAGATAATCAACCCGGACTGCGTGTCAGTCTGATTTTCCAGGGACAGGCGGGTTGATGCGGTCACTGTTGTCAGGCCTGTTGCTTCTGATTTTTGCGAGCCTGGCATTCAACGCCGACGCCGCCGGCGGGCCGCTTGGCATAGACCACCGCCTGCCCTACGACAATTCAGGCATCTGGGCGAGGCACAACCAGTTGCTGCTGGAAGACGGCGTGATCCTTACGGAACTGGGCGGTGCGCTCTGGCTCGGCGGCCAGAATCAGCTCGGCAAAACTTTCTGGCAATCCATTGACTCTTCGGCCTTCACTGCGCTCACCGTGCAAGGCATGAAATACGCCTTCGGCCGTGAGCGGCCTTCACAGACCGACAATCCCAACGAATGGTTCAAGGGCGGCCAGAGCTTTCCGAGCGGCGAAGTGGCTCTGCAGGCGAGCTTTGTCACCCCGTTTATTCTCGAATACCAGCAGGAACATCCTTGGGTATGGGCGTTGGAAGCCCTGCCCGCCTACGACGCGGTGGCTCGCATGAAGACGCAAGGCCACTGGCAGACCGATGTGCTCGCCGGCTGGGCCGTGGGCACGCTCTGGGGCATCTATGCGCACGACCGGCAAACGCCGCTTATCCTGGGTGTCATGCCGCACGGGATTTACGTCGGCCTGCGCGTGACGTTCTAGATGCCTGACCATTCAAACAAAGTATCAAGATGACGCGGATACGGAAACCTCGACCGTCCATCGCGTGTTGAACATGCGCTGATCATGACTGGCACACTGAGAGTTCTAAGGCGTGGCGGCGCCTGCGCCGGCGCGCTTGCCATGCTGGTCGGTTGCGCCGCGCAGCCCGTGGCCCCGGCAGTCGCGATTCTGCATCCTGCTGCCCGCTTGCAGGTACTCGAACTCCCTCCAAGTGTGACCGATGCTTCGCTGCGTCGCTTGTTCCATGCCGGGACTAAAGAAAAAATCCCTGCCAAAACGTTGGCGGCCGACCGACAGCATGTGGCGCAGTTAGTAGATGGCGCATTACAACAGGCCCTGACGCATGCCACAGATACCCCGCTCACCTCTGCGACAGTCACGTCGCTTGACGATGCGCAGGACCTCGCCATCGGCCAACCCGTCAGTTCCGCGGATCTTGCCGCTTTACAGGCGACGCATCCGGCCGATGCCTACCTGCTGGTGCAGGTCACCGATTACGGCCAGACGCCGCAAAGCTGGAAAGGCGCCTATGTCGGCTTTGAGGTGGTGACAACACTGGCCATCGGCGCTTGGTTGTACGTGCATACGGCAACGCAGGTGCTCGTCGCGCCGTATCTCGCCCAGGAAAGCATCGAGGAATTCAGCGAGGGTTACGCCGGTTTCTGGCTGCTCAACCGCCTGTCACGACCAGTGCGCATTGAGGCGGACCTGGTGGACGGTAAAACCGGCAAAGTGCTGTGGCATGACAGCGAAACCGGTCTGGCCGACTGGCATTGGGCCAACGTCTGGCACATGAACGCTGTCACACAAGACCAGTTGCTGCAAATATCCACGGATCACGCCATGGCGGATTTAATGAATGCGCTGGAAAGCAAGTGAACGATTTTACGCAACCAAGAAGTGGCGTGGTTCCAGTTTCTTCCACCCGCTTAGCCCCAAGTCGGGTTGCATGAGGTTTCTTGCGACACTTCTACAAATCAGCGGAACAACGTCCCTGTCGTTCCAATCTGAAACACTGATCAGATACCCAGGTTCTTCCTCCAATAGACTTTGATAGCATGCATCGTGCTGGCGGGCAGCGGTCCAAACGCGATGGACTCCGCCATCGCCTGACCATGCTCGAAACCCCACAGGAAGAAGCGCGTGACCGCCTGGTTCGTGACCCTGGAAGCGTCGGTGCGCAGAATCTGCCAGGTACAGCCCGAGATCGGCCAGGTATCCGCGCCGGGCTGATCGGTGAGGATCACGTAAAAATCCCTGGCCTTGGTGAAATCCACGTGCGCGGCGGCGGCCTGGAATCCCTTGAGGCTGGGGCTGACCAGTTTGCCGTCGCGGTTGTACATGCGCACGTAGGTCAGGTGGTTCTCAAGAATATAAGCGTATTCCACATAACCGATGGCGCCACGGATGCGCTGCACATAAGCGGCGACGCCCGCATTGCCCTTGCCGCCCACCCCTACTGGCCAGTTCAGGGACGTGTCGGCACCGATTTTCGCCGCCCATTCCGGACTGATCTTGGACAGGTAATTGGCGAAGGTGAACGTGGTGCCAGAACCGTCGGCCCGATGCACAACTGTAATGTCCATGTCGGGCAGCGTCATACCCTTATTGAGCGCTTGAACCGCAGGGGCGTTCCACTTTTTGATCTTGCCGAGATAAATGTCCGCGATCACCGCGCCACTCAGGATCAGTTCACCCGGTTTGATGCCCGGCAGGTTCACTACCATGTCCTCACCGGCAATCGCGGTCGGGAACTGGATCAGGTGCGCGGCGGTCAGCTCCTCGGGTTTGAGCGGCATGTCGCTGGCGCCGAAGTCCACGATCCCGGCCTTGATCTGGGCGATGCCGGCGCCGGAGCCGATCGGCTGATAGTTGACCTGAATGCCGGTTTGCTGGGCGTAAGCTGTGGCCCACTTGGCTATCAGCGGGTACACCCAGGTGCTGCCGGCACCTGTGAGGCTATTTCCGGCCCAGGAACTCGGCGCCATCGCTCCGGCACCGGCGACTGTCAACAAAACTGCAATTAGCTTCATGAGTTTATACATCTGCGCTACTCCAAATGAATTGAGAGAAATCAGAACTTGATCTGCGCCCACAGGCCAATTTCCCGGTTCTTGAGGTCCGTGGTGTTATCGGCGAGGTCCTCATATTTATAGACTACGGCCCAGGTGATGTTGCGGTTGGCCGGAAACGAGATACCGGCGTTGTAGTACTTGTCCTTCTTCGAAGGATCCAGGTCCTTGCTGGGGTCAGCGTTGTCGTAGCGCGCAAACAGCGCGGTACCGTTTGCGGCGATTTGCACCGAGCCGAACAGCGAATAGCCGCTGGCTGAATCGGTCGCGTTGGTGGTGATCGCCGCAGGGGTGAAATTGCTGGCGTGAAAATACTCCGCCCCCAAGGTAACTACCGCCGTCTTGTACGCAATCAGGGCATCCTGGCGGGTGGCGGTATGCAGAGCCGGCGTGGTGGCGGTATTTTGGCCCAGGTCACCGGTATAGCCGCCTATCGCAATCACTAATCCGCTTACCGGGTAGAACGCCCACCGCCCTTCCCAGTCCATGCTCTTGCTGCGGCTGGGGTTTTTGTAGCCGCCGCCGTTGACCAGCGACACGGCGTAGTTGCTCCAGCCGTTGCTGCCCAGGAAATGCACGCCCCAATCGGCGGAGTTGCCGAAATGCAGCCGGTCAATCAAGGTGTTCTCCACGAATCGGTAGCCATAAATGCTCTCGTCGAACGGAATCCACGGCATGTCGGCCGAGCCCAGGCGGAACGCCGCGGCCTGACTGAGTTTTGCCTGCACAAAGGCTTTCTTGACGAACAACTGGGTCTCACCGTCCGACTTCAGGTAATTGAAGTCGGTGGTCAAGTTTGCCGACCAGATGTCGTCGAAACCATGATCCACACCCAGATAGAAACGCTTGACATCAATGCCGTAGCCTGTAGCGCCGGTGTCGGCGCCGTTCTGTTGCTGATTGAGGTAAGTCCAATCGGTAAACAGCGTGCCGCTCAAGGTGGTGCTGCCGGGCACGTTGTCGGCCCGTGCCTGCCCCAGGAACAGCACAATCCCCATTAACAAGACCAAAATCCCGTAAATCTCGCGCATATGGTTCCTCTCCTTCAGGAAATTCTTTGGTTGTGCCTCACGTCAGACCGTGACAGGCCTGACGCGGCGCAAGATTACGGGTGCAAGATGACGCGGATATGACAGCTGCATTAAATTTGTGTGACAGCGGGGCCGGAGGACCCAACGCTCTTGGTTGGATGCGCCGTATTTTGAACGTGCAGCTCCGGTCGCAGGAGTTAGAAGTGCCCAGATTAAATAAAACAGGACAGCCAATCCTGCAGCAAAGTAATGCGACCAGCCGCCGAGACTGGCGGGAAGCCGCGGGCAACAGGAGCGCCGTCAGGATTTTCTCAGGGCCTCCGCAACGCGCAGACGCATAAGCGCCCACCCCGGCACCAGCGCCGCCAGCACCCCAAACACGATGGCCAGAATCACGCCCGCACCGGTCGCACGCCAGGTCAGTTCGAAGGTGCCCAGAAAATTCCCCACCAGCGGATACAGCGCATGCGTGACCAGCCAGCTCAGGAACAATCCCACAATGGCGCCGGAAACCAACAGCAGCAGCGACTCGCTGATGACCAGCCGCATGATCCGGCCGGGCTTGAAACCCACGGCCCTCAACAGCGCGAATTCGCTGACCCGTTCGCGCACCGACTGAGCCTGCGCGTTGCTGACAATCAGCAGCAACGTGAAGAACACCGCAATGCCCACGTACACGACCATCGCGCTGATATTGCCGAATTGCCGTATCAGGCTGACGACTTCCTGAGTTTCCGGTTGCGTCAGGGTCTGCGGTGAGGAATTCGCAAATTGCGCATCTATGGCGTTGGAAATGCGTGTGGCGTTGCGTGGATCATCAATGCGTTCGAAGTAACGGAATACCACGTCATGCAGGCGTGGATCGGCCACGCTCTGGTTGAAATACTGGTAATGACCGATGAAAAACTCCTGATAGGCCGACGGTAAATTGGTCTGGTAAATACCGTCCAGGTGGAAATACCATGTGGTACTGCCGTCCGTTTGTGCAACCTGCGATTTCACCGGAATGGTCTCACCCACAGTCCATCCCATGCGCTTTGCCAACGCCGGTCCCGCAATGGCCCCTTGTCGGTCACCAAGCCAGGTCTGAACGCGGCCGGAATCCACCGTAAATTCTGGAAACACCCGCATGACGCTGTGCACATTGGTAAACAGAATTGCGAACGTCTGCTTCTGATCCTTGAAATAACCCTGCAGACCCTCAAAGTAAATCGCGGCTTTCACGCCCGGCACGGTGATGATCTTGTCGTAATAGCTCACGGGCATGGGATTGCCCCGAGTAACCAGATTGTTGGTAACCAGGCGCTCCGCGTTGATGATATTCAACTGGCCGAGCATGCCGTAGCGCACCGCCGCCAGGACCCCGAACAGAATGAACGCCCCGACTACTGACAACCAGGTGAAAATCGAGCGGCCCTTGCTGCGTTTGATCGCCGCCCAGATGATGGTAAAAGCGTTCACGCCCTGAAGTCCCCTCTTGGCACGCCCTGGGTTACCCTTGCCTGATTGCCGGCGGCTTTGCCGCCCGGATTGGAATGCGGCCCGGCCCGGCAACTCGGGGCAAGCCGCGCGCTGGTTTCCCGGCCCCAATGCTGGTGCTCAAATGCAAGCATTTGCCTGGGCGCAATGGCACGCCGCCATCCCGATTCTCCCCACTTGCGTCCGCGACCCCGGCCACGGGCAGTAAGCTCACTCACCCTGCCAAAAATGCCAAGCTGCAGCACCACCCGGACATCAAGTTCCACACTGTAGTTTGGGCCGTGCAGCCCGCGCATGGAAGCTTAGCACACACGCGCAGAGCGCTTGGTATGCAGAACTCGACGTGCGCCCACGCGAGGACTTCCCTGACGATTTGGGAATGGACGTTGTCGGCCAAGTGTTTGTACTTACAGTGTTTGCCCGAGTGATATGACGATTGTCCGGAAAAGATATACCGAAGTCTTAGTACTTGCCCAGTTGCGAAGGATTCGCAAGCGTGCACAGAGCGGCGTCGCGAAAACGCACAAACATCGCAGTGTGCGCCGCGGAAAGTCGCGCCCTCCCGCACACGGAATATGCGCGCACCGCAATGGCATTTACCTGGGCCAGCACATGAGCTTCTGAGCAGCACGCAGGCCAAGAACGGGCAAATTGTAGGAGCGGCTTCAGCCGCGATTTGTCACTTTTCAGGCTATGCATTCCTGCATCGCCTGAAAACCCTGGGCCGTCATCCCTGACAGCCCGCTCATCGCTCTGCGATGAGCTCTCTCCCATCAAGGGAGAACGAGGCAAGCGACTTCGCGGCTAGAGCCACCATTGCGTTGCAATCGCCGCCTTGGCGGTCCGCATAACGATGAGAAAAATCAGAACGACTTGGTCAGGCCCAGGAAAAACCCGCGCCGCGGACCGTACTGCGGCGCACCCACACCGATGCCGGTGCCGTTGCGGATTTCATAAACCCGGTCAAATAGGTTGACGATCACGAAGCGCGCGGTCAGGTCACCCACGCCCGGAAGACTGAAATTGCGGCTGGCGCTGGCGTCGAACTGCGCGTAGGACGGCAGGCTCCCGGTGTTGGCGAAATCCGTGCGCAAGCCGCTGCCAAAGATGGCATCGAGACCGTAGCGCGTGCCGGCCCAGCGGTAAGCCGCGCCGCCCGAGGCGGTCCAGGTCTGGTCGTGATCCAGATGCACGAAGTGGTTGCTGATGTAGGCAAGTTCGGCCGCATCAAAGTTGTACTGACCTGAGACCACCTGGTTGCCGAGCGCGCGGCTGTAAGCGACATTGAAATAGGACGACAGGTTTTCATCCTGGTAGCTGGTGGTGAATTCCACGCCCCAGATACGGCCGCGGGCATAGTTGAAAGGTGAAAACACCAGCGCCTGGCCGAACTGGCCCTCATCCAGCAGATTGCGCGCGTCCTTGTAGTAACCGTCCACGCCCACCTGCCATTTTGATGTGAGCGCATGGCTCACGCCCACATCGTAGTAATTGTCGCGCTCAGCGCGCACCTCGGTGTTGGCGTTGCTGGGCAGCGCATTGGTGGTGTTCTGGAACAACGCGATGTCGCGCGGTGCGATCAACTCGAGCGTGGGCGGCGTGAAATAGCGTGAGTAGCCGCCGTGCAGGCTGGTGGCTTCACTCAGCCGGTACACGAAATTGAGCCGCGGGCTCAACTGAGCCTCGCGCACGTAGCCGTTGGAGATGTCGTAGCGCAGACCGTAATTGAGGGTGAAGCGTTCGCTGGCCTGCCACTGGTCCTGCAGGTAGGCGCCGTACAGTTCGCCGTTCTTGTCGGTGTTGTCCGCGATGGTGAACGGCACATCGCTCGTCTGATTGCCTGCGGCATCGGCCGGGAACACCGCCGAGTTGTTGTTGCTGGCGGTGCGCTCTTGATCCACGAACAGGCCCCAGCGCAGCGTGTGCCGGTCGTTGAGCGCGTAACTGGTGTCTTCCTGAAGGCCGGTGGCAATGTTGCGGCGGAACACCTCGGCGGCCACACCGTTGTAGATCAGGTCGCCGATCGGATCGGGATGATATTCAATGCTGGAATACCGGCTGAACAGCGATACCTGATAATTGAGCGCGCCACGGATGCCCTGCAACGAAACGATGCCGTAGTCATTCAGTTCCCGCTGCGTCTCGTTGAGATTGGCCGAGGGATAGCTGCTCACGCCCTGCAGTTGATAGGCCGGCTGCTGGTCAGGATTATTGGGAATCTGAAAATTGCCGAGCGCATGGCCGGCAATGACGCTCAGCCGCAGATCCGAATTGAGCAGATACGAGGCATAACCGAAAGCTCTATTTTGCTCGGTGCGGTCGTGGATCGGATTGGACGGCGTGGGCGACTCGATACCGAGGTCGCTTTGCAGATAGCTGCCGGTCACGTAGTAATCCAGCTTACCGGCGACGGCGCCGTAATCCACGCTCGGTTGGAGGGTCCCGTGGCTGCCGCCGTACAGGTCCACGGTACCGCCGCTCTGCGGCAAGCCGTCGTTGGTGGTGATGTTGACGATGCCGGCGGTGCGGTAGCCGTACTGCGCCGGCAGCGCCCCGGTCAGGAAGTCAATCTTGCTGATGAAGCGCGTGCCGAGAGTGTCGCCGAAACCGCTGATGGGTTCCGGCAGGATCACGCCGTTGATGCGGTACTGGATGTCGGCGTGGTCGCCGCGCACGTGCAACTGGCCGAAGGAATCCTGGGCCACGCCCGGCGCCTGCAGCAGCACTTGCTGCAGGGGCGCGTTGTAGCCCTGCGGCAGCGCCGCGATGGATTGCACGTCGAAATGGTAGCTGCTGGTGCCGGTTGCCGGATTGAGGGTGTCGCGCGCCACGTTGAGACGTTCGCCCTGCACCTGCACCATGCCGAGATGGACGGTTTCGGCAACGCTCGCCGCTTTCCCGGTGGTAGCGGCCACCGGGGACAGCGTTGCGGCGGGTGCGGGTTGGGTGCTTGCGGTTTCCGCCGCATGGCTTTGGACCATGACAAACAAAGCGCCCGCCAATACTGGCAGCGTCGAAAAAAAGCGTTTCATCTTGTGCTCCTTGAGTGCCGGAGTGGTGCGTCAAACAGACGCATCCGGCCAGATCAATAGGTTCAGTCGCATCAAAGGCGTGCGGCTGGCCGCTCAAGCGGCCCTGTTCAAACCAGAGAAGGAGCGACGATGGGCGGGGCGCGGGGCTGGGGTTTGAGGTTGAAGCGAAGGGAAACGGCTGAAAAATCCAGGCGCGGCAGGATATGGCGATACCAGCCGGCAAACCTCACCAGCGGCGTAAGATTGGCCTTGAGCAGATTCGGTGCGCCATGCGCCAAGACATGGCACACGGGACAGGCCAGCTCCGCTGCCGTGGTTTTGTGGTCGTGCGTCAGCTCGATGGAATATATGCCGACCACGCACACCAGCGCGGCGATCACCAGCCAGCGGCGCCAGCGCGTCCGCCGGAGAGCAGGATAGAGATTGCGGGTTGTTTGCTGGGTAGTGGTCATGCGTCAGAACAAATCTGTGCGTTCGTGATGAATGATCCGACTGCTAGGCTTCGTAAGTTATGTTGGCAGCCTAACATGGCTGTCAAGCCCAGCCAAACCGTATTTGCGGAAGCCATAATTATTCGTCACCCCTGTGAAACCAGGGGTCCAGGCATTTTAATAATCTGGATTCCGGCCTTCGCCGGAATGACGACGAGACAAACATGATGCCTAGTAACTGGCGTGCAGGCGCAGGCCGATGACGCGCGCCGGCCCGCGGTCGCGGTTATACCCTAGGTTGCTGATGAACTGGATGTCCGGGCTGATCTGGACATACCTGCCCGCCTGGATACGGTAGTAGAACTCCACGATCTTCTCATAGCCGTAATTGAGGGCGCCGTCGCAGAGCACGAAGCCGCAGCCGCCGGCTGCGAGATACTGCTTGTGCTCCGAGGATAAGGCGTTGTACGCCACGGCGAAACCCAGACGGTCCGCTGCGCGGCCCCAATGCACGCCAGACACCTGCACGCCCGCACTGGCGGCGCGGTCGGCTTCCGTATAGACGAAGGATTCCGTGCGGCCGTCGTTCCAGCCGAGACGCAGGAACAAGCCGGTGTCGCCGTGGTCCGCCAGCGGCTGTTCCAGATTCAGGGCGAAACCGTGCTTCACCCGACCTTCCGCGTCATCGGCCACGATATCCGGCTGGGCCTGATTGATCTCGGCAATGGCGATGGCGTCGCTGTAGATGCCCATGCGTGCCACATTGCTGTACGCGAGCAGCCGGACTACCGTACCGGAAGCATCGGGCAGCAGATCCAGTTCCAGGTTTTCGCCGTGCGCCCGCGTGATGGGCCATTCCAGCGCCTCCTGATTGGCGCGTTCCGGCATGCGGTACACGCCGAACTTCAGCGCCCACACGGGCTCTTCCCAAGCCAGCACCAGACCGTCGGTGTAGCCGCGGGTGTCGGCGGCGTAATCCCAGGCGGCGTCGTTGATGAGCGCCCAATTCTCGAACTGGGTACGGGTAGTGTTGGCGTAACGGTTTTGATCGAAGTCGTCCGCCACCGATAGCTTGCCGAGTTTAACCATGAAGCTGCCGTCAGGGACTGCGCCCGGCAACTGATCCATCGCCCGGTTCACGTGCGCCGCTTCGTCACTGAGTGGCAGCGTGTACTGCAGATAGGCACGCGCCACGTAAGGAGTCTTGGGCAGGCCGCCGCCGGCGCGCACCACGTCGCCGTTGGTGATGCCGGCAAGCCCCGTGCCGTTACCGATACCCGCGCCCTTGAACATTTCCATGTCCAAGTAGGCTTGCAGGTGCGCGGGCATCTGCATGCCGAAGTAGACGCCGAAAGTCTGACTGGTCTGAGTGTCGCCGTTGGGCGTGAGGCTCAGTGGCCCCGAGTAGGCGGCGCCGAAGGGATACAGATGCTGGCGGACGCCGGTGTACTGGGCGCCCAACAGTTGCGGAATCCAGAGCGATGCAACCTCGTTATTCGCCATGGTCGTATTGCTCAGCACGCCGCACAGCAGCGGAGCAATCCAAAGCGTCGTTTTGAGGACATTCATGCGCACTTCCGGCCGCTGTCCCGCATAGCAAAAACAATGTGCCTGACGGTGCAAGATCCGGTACGCCAGCGCATCCTACCTTCCTCACGCCTCACGCCTCACGCCTCACGCCTCACCTCTTAATTCAAGCCAAAGCGCCGCACCAGTCGTCCCTTGGCCCACTGGGTAAGCGCGATGTAACCCATCATGATGAGCGGCATGAGCAGCAGGAACGACACCGGCACCGGCACCATCTGGAACCCGTGGGCAAAGAAACTGAACGGCAGCCAGATGCCGATCAGGCAAATCAGCGTCGTGGTGCCGAGCAGCGACCAGCTCGGCCAGCTCTGAATGAACGGTACCTTGGCGGTGCGGATCACGTGCACGATGAGTGTCTGGGTGAGCAACGACTCGATGAACCAGCCGGTCTGAAAAAGCGGTGCGTTGTGCCAGCCGCCGAAGAATAAAATCAAAATGCCGAAGGTGATGTAGTCGAACACCGAACTGAGCGGACCGATGACCACCATGTACCAGCCGATGTTCTTCAGGTCCCACTTGCGCGGCTGGCCCAGGTACTCCGGATCCACATTGTCGGTGGGAATCGCCGTCTGGGAAAAATCGTATAACAGATTATTCACCAGGATCTGGATCGGCGCCATCGGCAGGAACGGCAGAAAGATGCTCGCACCCAGCACGCTGAACATGTTGCCGAAATTCGAGCTAGCACCCATCTTGATGTACTTGATGATGTTGCCAAACACCTTGCGGCCCTCGAGGACGCCCTCCTCCAGCACCATCAGACTCTTTTCCAGCAGGATGATGTCGGCGGATTCCTTGGCGATATCCACCGCGGTATCCACTGAAATGCCGACATCCGCGGTCTTGAGCGCCGGACCATCATTGATGCCGTCACCCAGGAAGCCGACCACGTGCTGGCGGCTGTGCAGCGCGCGGATCACGCGGGCTTTCTGTTCGGGCGAAAGCTTGGCGAATACCGCTGCGCCTTCGGCCACGTCGGCGAGCGCCTCATCGCTCATTTTTTCGATGTCGCCACCCAACACGATGTGTTCCACCTCCAGGCCCACCTGCGAGCAGATCTTGCGGGTGACGGCGTCGTTGTCGCCGGTCAACACCTTCACCTTGATGCCGTGTGCGCGCAGCTTGGCGATGGCCTCAGCGGCGGATTCCTTGGGCGGATCGAGGAACGCGATGTAGCCGATGAGCACCATGTCCTGTTCGTCGGCGACCGCATAGGTGCGCCTGGGCTCGATGATTTCCTTGAAAGCCACCGCGATCACCCGGAAGCCATCCTGATTGAGCGCCCGGGTCACCTCTTGAAGGTGCGTCAGATCTTCCGGCACCAGCGGCTTGCGATGACCTTCCACCTCGGCATGCGAACAGATGTTGAAGATCTCCTCCACCGCCCCCTTGCAGATCAACAGATGCCGCTGGTGCTGCTCTTCCACCACCACCGACATGCGACGGCGCTGGAAATCGAAGGGAATTTCGTCCACCTTGCGGTAGTTGCGCTCGGGATGCAGGTCGGCGTACATCTCGACCTTCTCCAGCACCGCCACATCCAGCAGGTTGCGCAGACCGGACTGGTAATAGCTGTTGAGGAACGCCAGCTCCAGCACCTGTTCGTTGTCGTTGCCGTTCAGGTCCACGTGCTTTTCCAGGAACACCTTGTCCTGGGTGAGCGTTCCGGTCTTGTCGGTGCACAGAATGTCTATGGCGCCGAAGTTCTGGATGGAATGCAGGCGCTTGACGATCACCTTCTTGCGCGACATGGCGAGCGCGCCCTTGGCGAGATTCATGGTGACGATCACCGGCAACATCTCCGGCGTCAGGCCCACGGCCACCGAGAGCGCGAACATCAGCGACTCCACCCAGTCATGCTTGAACAGTCCATTGATCACGAACACCAATGGCACCATGACCAGCATGAAACGGATCATGAGCCAGGTGAAACGCTGCACGCCGCGGTCGAAGCTGGTCTGTATGCGCTCCCGCACCAGCGTATCGGCAAGCGCACCGAAATACGTCTGGGTGCCGGTGGTCACCACCAGTGCGATCGCAGTACCGCTGACCACGTTGGTGCCCATGAAACACAGGTTGTTCAACTCCAGTGCGTTGCTGCCGGCGTTCTCGACGGCGGCGGCGAACTTTTCCACGGGCAGGGACTCGCCGGTGAGCGCCGATTGGTTGACGAATAAATCCTTGGCCGACAGCAAGCGCACGTCCGCGGGAACCATGTCACCGGCGGAAAGCTGCACCAGATCGCCCGGCACCAGTTCATCCAATGGCACCTGCTTGCGCGCCGGCCTGAACAGCAATTCGGGTGGACCGGCCGCGTCTCCGCGTGCATCGTCTGGAACGGGAATTGCGTCCTCCACAAGTTCCTGGCGCAGCACCGTGGCCGTGGTCTTGACCATGGCATGCAGCTTCTCCGCTGCACGGCTGGAGCGCGCTTCCTGAATCCAGGCGAGCGCCACGGCCACCACCACCATCAGGGCGATGATGCCGGCGCCGGTGGTATCACCCGTTACCAGCGACATTACCGACAGGATGATCAGCAACACATTCAGGGGATTGCGCAAACGGATGAACAGTTGCGTCAGCCCGTGCTTCTTCTTTTCCCGCGCCACCGTATTCTGGCCATATTGTTCGAGACGTTCGGCGGCCTCGGGGACGGTCAGGCCCTGAATGCTGGTGCGGAATTTGTCGAGCGCCTCCTGCGCACCCCGGCTGCAGACCTCAACCAGGCGCGCATGCACCTGCACGGACAGGTTCTCCCGGCCGGCGCGGGCACCGCGCCCCGGGCTGAAGGCATTCAACAGGGTATTGCCCACTTTGCGTTCCATGACCTTACTGCACATCCGGGCGTGTCCGCCCCAAAGACCGACGTTCCACGCGGGAATTGTCTTCGGCCACCGGGCGGCCGCGCCCATAAACCGTGCAGCGACTGACAGGCAAGCCAACGCCATGCGCAGGTGTACGCTGGCATAACCTGTCGGCTGCTGTAATTCCGGATACTGGCGTGGTCCGCATGGATACTCCGTGTGCCTGACGGCACGCGCCCACGCGGAAATGCGAAATGCGGCGGGGAAGCGCGACCGTCAGACGGTCATGTGTTTACAGTGACTACCGCAACTGCCCATTCGGGCGCCTCCAATGACCAAACCGGCGCGGATGCTAGACCCCGGTCTTCAGGGTGTCAACGGATTTTTGCACAGTTTTTGGAAAAACTTCCTCTAAAAGTTCCAAGCCGACATCAAAAAGAAAACGCCGGCTCACAGCCGGCGTTTTGCATCTTTGTTCTCCCTTACTCCTCACGCCTCACCCCACCCCTCACTTCTTACTTCGGCGTCGGCCCCTTCACGACTTCCGCCAGCCCATCCGGTCGCAGCCAGTGTCTATATGCCGCCTGCACCTGCTCCGCTGTAAGCTGCAGGTAGTGCCGGGCCGCAATCATCGGCTCATCCAGTGGCAGACCGTCCAGCGAGTAGCCCAACAGGCTTTCACCGATGCTGTCCACGCTGGATTGCCGCAGCGGGATGCTGCGCAGGGCGAGTGCCTTGGCGCGGCGCAACTCCACCTCCGTGACCGGCGCGCTTTGCATCTGCATCAAGTCGCGGATCACCAGGTCGCGCGCCTGATTCACCTTGTCCGGATCGCAGCCGTAGGTCACCTGGAACACGCCGCGAGTCTGGGTGAGATGGAACACTGAACTCACGTTGTACACCAGACCGGTTTTCTCGCGCAGGTCGCGGTACAGGCGCGAGGCGTAAAAACCCTGCCCCAGTACCTGATTGCCGAGTGCCAGTGCGTAGCGGTCGGGGCTGAACAGGTTCACGCCGAGCGTCTGCGACAGAGTCACAGTGTCCTGCACGCTGGTCCTGTCCGGCACCACCGCGCTCGAGGTCTTGTTGGCCGGAATCGCCGCCAGCGTGGTATCCGGTTTCGGTCCGCTGGCTTTCCAGCCGCCGAAGTACTTTTCGATGACCGCCTTGGCTTCTTGCGGCGTGACCTTGCCCACCACAACGATACTGGTGAGGTCCGGGCGGAACGCCTGTGCGTAATAGGCCTGCACCTGATCCAGCGTCAGCCCCATGACGGATTGCGGCGTGGCTTCACGCAAGCTCGGATCGTCCGCCGGCACCAGCGCCTTGGTGATGGCACGCTGGAACAGGTAATCCGGGCTTTCCAGTTGTCCGGCCGTGAGGCGCGCAGTCTGCATCTGCACGATCTGGAACGCCTGCGCCGGCAGCGCAGGATGCAGTTCGTTGTCAGCCAGCAGTTGCACGGCACGCTCGAAATGCACGGCCGGCGCCTGCACCGAGAACTCGGTGCCGGCGGTTTCCTGCGCGGCAATGTCATCCAGCGCTGTCTGGAAAGCCACGCGGTCCAGCGTCGTGGTGCCGTATTCGAACAGGCCGTTGAGCACATCGCCGACCCCATCCTGGCCGTGGGGTTGCTGCAACTCCGGCTGGTTCTTTATCCGGCCGTACACGCTCACGGTGTCGCTCACGTCCGTGGGCTGCACGATCAGCTTGACGCCGTTTGCCAGAGTGATTTCGGTCGGATGCAAGGTGGATTTCGGCAGATTGAGACGCGCGAGCGCGGTCTGCGCCCACTTGGGCAAGGTCACGGCCTTTTCAGGTGCGGCACTGAAGGATTCCGCGCCACCGAAACCCTTGGAAGCTACCGGCTTGCCAGAGCTTTCCGGCGTGAGGACGGCGCTGATGGATTGACCCGAGTTCAAATACTCCTTGGCCACGCGATTCACATCCGCCACCGTCACCGCCTCATACGCCGCCTGCATTTCATCCGGCGACTGCAAACCCTGGAACGCCAGTGCCTGCGACCAGGCGTTGGCGAGTCCAGCCACGGAATTCTTCTGGAACTCGAGTTGCGCGATTTCCTGGCGTTTGGCGGCTTGCACCAGATCCGCGGACACGCCGCTCTTCACGCTATCCGTGAGCACGTTCTGCATGTCCTGCATGAGCGCAGCCGAATCCGCGCCTTTGGGGAATATCCCGAAGCCCAGCCCCATGCCGGTTTGCGGGAAAGTGATCCCGCCGATGAAGCCCGCATACAGGGCCTTGCCTTGCGGCACCAGCGCGTACAGGCTGCCGCGCTTGCTGGCGAGTACATCACCGAGAATCTGGCTGGCGGCGTAATCCTTGGCGTGCAATCCCGGGAAACGGTAGGAAAACACTACCAGGCCATACGGCAGGTCGGTGGGCAGCTGCAGGGTTTGCGCCTGCACCGGCCCCAGATTCACCGCCGGGCGTTGCGGCAGTTTCCGGGCAGGAATGCCGCCGAACAGGCTCTTGACCTGCGTCATCACCTTGGCCGGGTCCACGTCGCCCACGATCACGAAAATCGCGTTGTTGGGCACATACCAGGTGCTGTGGAACTGCTTGAGCATGGCGGCGCTGGTCTTGTCGAAGGATGGGCGCGTACCCAGCGCGTCATGCTCATAGGGCGTGCCCTTGAACAGCGCGGCCTGCATCTGCTTGAACATCATGTATTGCGGGTTGGACATGTCACGCGCCACTTCCTGCTCGATGGCGCCGCGTTCTTTTGCCCACTCGGCCTGGCTCATGTCCACGCCGCGCATGCGCGCCGCCGCGATGTGCAGCGCCACGTCCACGTCGTCGGCGGGCACCGTGAAGTAATACTGGGTGACGGTCTGGGTGGTATCGGCGTTGAAATCGCCGCCCAAGGCGGCGCTGATTTCCGCCAGTTGGTCTTTGGACAGCCCGGGTCCGCCGCGGAACATCATGTGTTCGACCGCGTGCGCGGTGCCGGGAAAACCGGCCGGCGCCTCGTTGGAACCCACCAGATAGTTCATCTCGGTGGTCACTACCGGCGCCAGGTTATTCCTCACGATCACCACGCGCAGGCCATTCTTGAGCGTGGCGCGCGCTACGTCCACATTGCCAGCCTTGGCGAAAACTGCGTGCGACAGGCCAAGAGAGAGCAACAGGAACAGGAAAAGACTGCGTATCACATGGCGCGACATGGGAGTCCTCCGAGATTCAGGGGGGCACCGCCGGGTGGCGGGCCGCAGGATTATCCTGCTTTCAGACAAGGCTCACAAGCGAGAATCCAACGCAATGGAAGGCTGCCCCAATTGTAGTTTGTACGCCGCATCCGCGCGCAAAAATAGGCAGGCCGCACTCGATCCCGCGCTGCCGTCAGCACTGCACCATCACTGATGTAGAGATCAAGGGTCAAACCACCCGCTTGGTCTTGCGATGCGGCGGTTGAATGTATCGAGTGCAACAAGCAGTGGCTGAATCTCAAGCGTGCCAAAGAATGGGATCAGGGTCCGGTTGCTGCTGCATGCATTGATCAGCGCCCATGGCCGCCACGCGCTGCACCTCGCCGGGTGCGGGGCCGAATGCCAGCCGGTTCAGCACATGCAGTGCCTGCGCATCGGTGGACGCACGCACGCTGCCCAGCAGCAGACAAAATAAAACCGCCGTCACCAGCACCGGCAGCCGACTACGCTTGCCCGGTGTGATGACGGCGGTCATGACCGCGAGGGTCTCTTAAGTCAGATTACCCGCGATGACCTGGGTGATTCTGCTTGTGGCGCTCGTGGCGCAGATGACGGCGGTTTTTCTTGTCTTGACGGATGTCCTTCTTGTCCTGGCGCATGTCCTTTTCCTGGGCCTGGGCTTTCTTGAACTTGCCCTGGCTCACGTCCTTGTTGACCTGGCGCTGATCCTGGCGCACGTCGCGCTTGTCCGCGCGGATGTCGCGGTTGTCCCGGTGGATCTTGCGGGTTTCTTTCTGCTGGGGTGTGGTCGCCGGAGCCGGGGTCACGGCCGGAGCCGCGCTCGGGGTCTGCTGGGCAAACACCAGCGGGCTGGCAGACAGGGCCAGCAGCGTGCCGGCAACGAGTGCAGTTGTCAGTTTCATGGTCTCAATCTCCTCAAGGTTGATGTCGGCGGGGTTTCCCGGCCTTGGGTGCGAAAACGGGCCTGCCGGGTATGGGTTGACGGCGGCCGAAGGAAAAAAAAGACAGGCCGGCGGTAAACCCGGCGTTCATCGGCCGTTGGCGCCACCCCTCTGCCCGCGGGGCACGAGGATCATCGCCCGCTGCTTTCTTATTCCGCAGGCGTATATCCGAGATTTGGCGCCAGCCAGCGTTCCGCGGTTTCCAAATCCATGCCTTTGCGTTGCGCATAGTCGCTGACTTGGTCGCGGTTGATCTTGCCGACGGCAAAATAGCGGGAGTCGGGATGCGAGAAATAAAATCCGCTGACCGCCGCCGCCGGCCACATGGCGTAATGTTCGGTGATCTTGATACCGCTGCGCCGTTCCACGTCCAGCAGCTGCCAGATGCCGGCTTTTTCGGTGTGCTCGGGACAAGCGGGATAACCGGGCGCGGGGCGGATGCCCTTGTATTGCTCCTGAATCAAACCGTCGTTGTCGAGTTGCTCATCCGCGGCGTAGCCCCAGAATTCCCGGCGCACGCGTGCATGTAGCAGTTCCGCGAAGGCTTCCGCCAAACGATCGGCCAATGACTTCAGCAGGATGGCGCTGTAATCGTCGTGGTCGGCCGTGAACCGTTTGAGATGCGGCTCGATGCCGAGACCGGCCGTGACCGCGAAGGCGCCGAAATAATCCTCCAGCCCGGTATCGCGGTGCGCAACAAAATCCACCAGGCACTGATTGGGTTTACCGGGCGGCTTCTGCTGCTGCTGGCGCAGGAAATGAAAGGTGATCAATTCCCGCTCGCGGTTGGCGTCGCGGAATACCCTCACATCATCGCCATTGACCGCGTTGGCGGCGAACAATCCGTACACGGCGCTGGCACGCAGCCATCTCTCCGCGACCATGCGATCCAGCATCTGGTTGGCGTCAGCGTAGAGCTTGCGTGCAGCCTCGCCCTTTTCCGGGTCTTCCAGAATCCGCGGATAGCTCGCCTTCAACTGCCAGACATGAAAGAACGGAGTCCAATCTATGTAGCGGCGGATGTCGTCCAGGGAATAATCGTTGAAGACTTCCACGCCCAATCCGCGCGGTCTGGGCGGCACATAGCCGCGCCACTCGATGCTTGTGCGATTGGCGCGCGCCTGCTCCAGCGTCAGCCATTGGGTGTGATCCTCGCGCCCCGCATGTTGGGCGCGCACTTGCGCGTATTCCTGCTGAATGGAGTCCACAAACGCCCGCCGGCCCTCGCCCAGGAGGCTCGCCGCCACACCCACCGCGCGCGAGGCGTCCTTTACATAGGTCACGGAGCCGGAATAATTGGGCGCGATCTTGACCGCCGTGTGGGTGCGCGAGGTGGTAGCGCCGCCGATGAGCAGCGGCAGGCTGAAATTCTCGCGCTGCATCTCTTTCGCCACATGCGTCATTTCCTCCAGCGACGGTGTGATCAGTCCCGAAACACCGATGATGTCGGCTTTCTCTTTGCGCGCGGTCTCAAGAATCTTCTGTGCCGGCACCATCACTCCGAGGTCAATCACCTCGTAGTTGTTGCACTGCAGCACCACGCCCACGATGTTCTTGCCGATGTCGTGCACGTCGCCCTTGACCGTGGCCAGGATGATCTTGCCCTTGGAGCGGGCGTTCGCATCCTTCTCCGCTTCTATATAAGGTGTGAGCCAGGCCACGGCTTTCTTCATGACGCGTGCGGACTTCACCACCTGCGGCAGGAACATCTTGCCGCTGCCGAACAGGTCCCCCACCACGTTCATGCCGTCCATGAGCGGGCCTTCGATGACATCCAGCGGCCGTTTGGCCTGCTTGCGTGCTTCCTCGGTATCGGCCTCGATGTAATCGGTGATGCCCTGCACCAGGGCGTGCGACAGGCGCTCGCGCACCGGTAACTGGCGCCAGGCCTGATCCGTCTCCGGCTTTTTTCCGCCCTGTTGCAGAGTCCCGGCAAACTGCACCATGTGCTCGGCCGCGTCCGCACGCCGGTTGAGCAGCACATCCTCCACGTGTTCCAGAAGGTCTTTCGGGATGTCCTCGTACACCGCCAACTGGCCGGCGTTGACGATGCCCATATCCATGCCGGCGCGGATCGCGTGGTACAGAAAAGCACTGTGCATCGCCTCGCGCACCGTATGGTTGCCGCGGAAGGAAAACGACACGTTGCTGACGCCGCCACTCACGAGCGCTTGCGGCAGCTTCTGCTTGATTTGTTCTATGGCCGCGAAATAATCCACGGCATAGTTCGCATGCGCCTCGATGCCGGTGCCAACCGGAAAGATGTTGGGATCAAAGATGATGTCTTCCGCCGGGAAACCAACCTCCCCGGTGAGCAGCGTATAGACGCGCTCGCAGATCGAGACGCGCCGCTCAAGGGTGTCCGCCTGCCCGGTCTCGTCGAAGGCCATGACCACCACGGCCGCACCATAACGGTGCGCCAATCGCGCCTGTTCCAGGAACTGCGCCTCACCCTCCTTCAGGCTGATGGAGTTGATGACGCACTTGCCTTGCAGGCACTTGAGGCCGGTTTCGATGATTTCCCAGCGTGAGGAATCAATCATCACCGGTACCTTGCAGATGTCAGGCTCCGACGCGGCCAGCAGTAAAAAGCGCTGCATCGCGGCCACACCGTCCAGTAAGCCTTCATCCATGTTCACGTCAATCATCTGCGCGCCGTTCTGCACCTGCTCGCGGGCCACATCCAGCGCGGTTTCGTAGTCGCCGCCGAGAATCAGTTTCTTGAATTTGGCTGAACCGGTGACGTTGGTGCGCTCGCCCACATTCACGAACAGGCTGTCGGGGCCGATATTCAGCGCTTCCAGCCCGCTCAGCCGGCACCCGGGTTCGATCACCGGCACCTGCCGCGGCGCCTGCCGGCCGATGACCTCGCCCAGCGCGCGGATGTGGTCGGGCGTGGTGCCGCAGCAGCCTCCGGCGATGTTGACCAGTCCGCTCGCTGCCCATTCGTCCATGAGTCCGGCCATGTGCTGCGGAGTTTCGTCATAAGCGCCAAACGCGTTCGGCAGGCCGGCATTGGGGTGCGCACTCACATAGCAGTCCGCGATGCGCGCCAATTCCTCCACGTAAGGCCGCAACTGCTCGGCGCCGAGCGCACAGTTCAGGCCAATGCTGAAAGGCTTAACGTGGCGCACCGAATTCCAGAAGGCTTCCGGCGTCTGGCCGGAGAGCGTGCGACCGGAAAGGTCGGTGATGGTGGCCGAAATCATCACCGGCACGCGTGCGCCGCTACGCTCAAAATGTTCCTCGATGGCGTAAAGCGCGGCCTTGCAGTTCAGGGTGTCGAACACCGTTTCCACCATCAGCAACTCGGCGCCGCCGTCCAGCAGACCGCGCACGGCTTCCGCGTAGGCGGCGCGCAGTTCGTCGAAACTCACATTGCGAAACCCGGGATCGTTGACATCCGGCGAGATGGACGCGGTGCGGCTGGTGGGACCGAGAATGCCGGCCACGAAGCGCGGCTTTTCCGGTGTGGCACGCGTCATTTTTTCCGTCAGCCGGCGTGCCAGCCGCGCGGCCTCGCAGTTGAGTTCGTAGACCAGCGCCTGCGTGCCGTAATCCGCCTGCGAGATGGCGGTGGAATTGAACGTGTTGGTCTCGATGATGTCGGCGCCTGCGTCGAGGTAGGCCTGATGAATTTCCTCGATCACCCGCGGTCGCGTGAGCACCAGCAGGTCGTTGTTGCCCTGGAGGTCGCGGGCATGGTTCTTGAAGCGCGTGCCGCGGAATTCCTCTTCTGAAAGCTTGTAAGTCTGGATCATGGTGCCCATGGCGCCGTCCAGCAGCAGAATGCGCTTGGCCAGCAGGGTATCGAGCTGCTCCTGGCAGGACATGGGCATCAGACGCCGGAGGCGCTGTGGTTTTGCACCACAGCTTGCCCAGCACGCATGCCGAGCAGATGACAGATGGCGCGCGTCAATTCCGCGCGGTTGAGCGTGTAGAAATGAAACTCCTGCACCCCTTCGGCCTGCAGCCGGCGGCACTGCTCGCCCGCCACATGCGCCGCCACGAGCATGCGGGTTTCGGGGTCGTCATCCAGTCCCTCGAAGTGGCGCGCCAGCGCCGGCGGTACGCTCGCGCCGCAGCGCACGGCGAACTTGCGCACCTGCCGGAAGTTGGTAACCGGCAGAATGCCCGGCACCAGCGGCATGCTGACGCCGGCCTTGGCGGCCTTGTCGCGGAAACGCAGGAACACTTCCACGTCGAAGAAGAACTGGGTGATGCCGCGGGCCGCGCCGGCGTCCTGCTTGCGCTTGAGATTTTCCAGATCGGCTTGTGCCGACACTGCGTCGGGATGGGTTTCCGGATGGGCTGCCACGCTGATTTCGAAATCAGCGATCTTCTTGAGTCCGGCTACCAATTCAGCGGCACAGGTATAACCATGTGGATGCGGTGCAAATTTGCCCTCGCCTTCCGGCGGATCACCGCGCAATGCCACGATGTGACGTATGCCAGCCTGCCAGTAACGATGCGCAATAGATTCAATTTCGGTTTTATCGGAGCCCACGCAGGTGAGATGCGCCGCCGGCACCAGGCCGAGCTCGCGCTGGATGCTGACGACGGTTTCGTGGGTGCGCTCGCGGGTCGAACCCCCGGCGCCGTAGGTGACCGACACGAAGCGCGGCGCGAGCGGCGCCAAGCGCTCGAATGCCTGCCACAATTTCTGTTGCAACTGCTCAGTGTTCGGCGGAAAGAATTCAAAAGAGACCGCCGGAGGCACCGGGAACGCCTGGCGATCCCAAGAGGTAGATAGCTGGTTCATGCGCGCACGCCAGTCAAGCCCGACTTCCGCCCACCCGCTCAATCACGGACACAAAAAAACCCGCTCAGCGTTTGCCAAGCAGGTCATTTGCGACCCCGCTTTAGCCGTATTTATAAGGCGCCCGCAAGCTGAGTATCAAATCGGCGCAGGGAGAATTATTAACTCTCAGGTCCTAGCTGTCAACCCGCGGGCGGCGCAGGTTGCGCACATGCCTCCACACATACCAGAGAAAGCCCAACACCACGATCACCACGATCACGGTATCGAAGCGGTGAAACCACGGGCCGAGCGTATCCCAGTGCTCGCCCAGGCGCAGACCGATCCAGGCGAGCGCCCAGCACCAGATGAAGGAACCGATGAAGGTATAGACGATGAACTTGACCAGCGGCATGCGCGCCACGCCCGCGGGAAAGGCAATGAAGGTGCGCACCAGCGGCAGCAAGCGGCCGACGAAAACGATGATGTCGCCGTGACGCTGAAACCAGCGGTCGGCCACATCCAGATCGTGATGCGATACCAATATATAGCGGCCGTACTTCTCCACCAGCGGCCGCCCGCCCCAGGCGCCGACCCAGTAGGCCACCAGCGAACCCAGCACGCAGCCCAGGCCTCCGGCACAGGCCACCAACCACAGGTGCAGCTCGCCGCGGAATACCAGGTAGCCGGCGAACGGCATGATGATTTCCGAGGGCAACGGAATGCAGGCGCTCTCGATGGCCATGAGCAGCACCACGCCGCCGTAACCGAGCGTCGAGATTGTCGCGACGATGAAGCCGGCGACGAGCGCCACCAGTTTGGCGATCATCCGGCTCTCACAATTTTGACGGCGGCGGCGGGGGTGGCGGCGGCGTCATGCGCGACGGCCGGATCTCCGCAAACCGCAGCCGCAGGCCCAGTTCCACGGTACGGTCCGGAGGAATCTGGTAGAAGTCGGTGGCACGGATGGCATTGCGCGACATGTAGGAGAACAACCTTTCGCGCCACGCCATCATCGTGGGCATGTTGCGCGTGGGCACCAGCGTTTCCCGACCGATATAGTAGGTGGTGGTATCCGGGTCAATGTTGAGGCCAAAATCCCGCGCACGCCGCAGTGCCTGCGGCACATTGGGAATCTGCATGAAGCCGTAATGCGCAAGCACGCGGTAAAAGCCAAGTTCCAGCCGCTCCACCTGCAGGCGGCGCTGCGGATGCACGAACGGCACGTCCTCGGTAAGCACGGTGAGCAGCACCACCTGCTCGTGCAGCACCTGATTGTGCTCCAGGTGATGCTGCAGCATGGGCGGCGTGCCGAGATTGGGCGCAGTCATGAAAATCCCGGTACCGGGCACGCGCACCGGCTGCAGACTGCGGATATGATCCAGAAAAGCGTCCAGCGGCTGGGTACTGGCGCGCAGCCGGTCAATGAGATTCTGCCGTCCGGTGGCCCAGGTGGTCATGATGGTGAAGCCCACCAGTCCGACCAGCAGCGGAAACCAGCCGCCATCCCAGATTTTGAAGATGTTGGCGAGGAAGTAGACAAAATCCACGATGAGAAAACAGCCGATGATCGGCGCCACCACCGCCATGGGCCAGCGCCAGTGCTCGCGCATGACGAGAAACAGCAGCATGGTGGTGAGCAGCATCGTGGAACTCACCGCCACGCCGTAGGCCGCGGCGAGGTGTTCGGAGCTTTTGAATCCGAGCACGATCAGGATCGTGGCGATACCCAGTATCCAGTTGAGCGAGGGAATGTAAATCTGGCCTTCCTTGTCCGCCGAGGTGCGCACAATGGTCAGGCGCGGGCTCTGTCCGAGCTGGATGGCCTGGCTCATGAGCGAGAACGCACCGGAGATGATCGCCTGCGAAGCAATCACGGCGGCGGCCGTGGCCAGCACCACCATGGGATACAGGAACCAGGACGGCGCAAGATTGTAGAACGGCTGCGCCACGGTCTGGCCGGGATGCGCGAGAATCGCAGCGGCCTGGCCGAAGTAATTCAGCAGCAGCGCCGGCATTACATAGAAAAACCACGAAAAGCGTATCGGTGCCTTGCCGAAATGCCCGACATCCGCATACAGCGCTTCCGCACCGGTGACGCACAGAAACACTGCGCCCAGCACCACGATGTCGGCGAAACCGTGATGGAAAATGAAATCCAGCGCATACGCCGGATTTATGGCCACCAGCACCGCCGGATACTGGATGATGGCAATCAGGCCCAGCAGTCCGATGACCACAAACCAGATCATCATGATCGGCCCGAATACAAAACCTACGCGTCGCGTGCCGTTCTTCTGGAACACAAATAGCAGCAACAACACAATCACGGTGACCGCGATGATCACCGAGCGGCTGATCGTCGGGGTCGCGACCTGCAGACCTTCCATGGCGCTCAACACCGAAATCGCCGGCGTGAGCATGCCGTCCCCGTACAGCAGCGCGGCTCCGAACACCCCGATCGCGACCAGTACGCGCGAGCGCTTGCTGCGCCGCAGGCGCCAGGGATCGAGCAACGACAGCAGCGCCAGTATGCCGCCTTCGCCCTTGTTGTCGGCGCGCATGACGAACACCTGGTATTTGATGCAGACGATGATGATCAGCGTCCAAAGTACCAGTGACACCACGCCGAGCACGTTTTCCGGCGTCATGCTGAGTCCATAGCCGCCGGAAAACGCACTCGACATTACGTACAGCGGACTGGTACCGATGTCGCCGTATACCACCCCCAAGGCGCCGAGACTCAGGCCCAACAAACGCTTGCGGCCCGCGGTGTCGCCGTTAGCGATGCCGGATCGCAGGCCGTGGCTGACGCTATATGATTCCGGCTTGTTCACTCAGCGCCTCGCCCGTCCGGCCATACCCAAAACACAACCGGCCGGTCTCATGCGAGCACCAGCCGGTACACCTCGATGGATCGTTGCTGAAGATTTCTGCGGCGCTAGCGCCAATTTTTGTACGGTTTCGGGCGCGCATTGTACGCCCAATACCCAGGCGCGCTCAAAATCACGGTTTCCCGTGCGGCTGCAAACAGGCCGCGGGCGGTGGCATAAGCGGCAATTGGCGTCCCCAGGGGGATTCGAACCCCCGTTACCGCCGTGAAAGGGCGATGTCCTGGGCCTCTAGACGATGGGGACGAGGCGGAAAAACGTCTCCGAAATCACCATAAGTCGACGCAAGTGGTGAGCTCGCTCCCGACCAGACTATCAGGCGAAGCATCGCTTCGCCCCGCCGAGTGCAGCGACAGGGACGTCGCGGCCGGTAGGCGCACCATGGACGGTCAATTAACCCTCCACACAAACATTTCTACGAGCAGGTCAAATCTGCTGCTACTCGTCGAAGCACTGCTTCGCCCCGCCGAGTGCCCGGACAGGATGTCCGGGCCGGACTGCGCGCCAAGGGTTCGTCGCACCGCGACGAACGAGCCGCCGTGGATGGCGGCTCCGGACTTCGCACCATGGATGGTTCTGTGCCAACCAAGATTCCAATCCTGGTGGAGCTAGCCGGGATCGAACCGGCGACCTCCTGCATGCCATGCAGGCGCTCTCCCAGCTGAGCTATAGCCCCACGCGGGGCGCGTATTTTCCGGCCTGCCATGCGGGCTGTCAATCAAATCGCTGCTGCGTCAGGCGTTTGGCGTCCTGATCCAGGCGAGCGCGCGATCCAGTCGGCGCAGCGTGACATCACGGCCGAGGATTTCCAGCGTCAGGTCTATGGGCGGCGACACAGTGCCACCGGATACCGCGACGCGCAGCGGTTGTGCAACCTTGCCGAGCTTCCCGCCTGCCGCGGCAGCGATGTCGTCCAGAATTGTGTGAATGGTCGTGGCCGACCAATCACCGAGCGCGGCAAACCGCGCGCGCAGCGCCTCGAGTGCCGGCAGGGATTCGGCCGTGAGCTGCTTGCGCGCCGCTCCTGGTTCGTATTCGGCAAAATTCTGGAAGAAGAACCGGCTGTGCTCCGCCATCTCCTTGAGCGTCTTGACGCGCTCCGCTTGGGCACGCACCACGGCAGCCAGCTTGGCGGCATCATCGGTCTCGATACCCAGTCGCGACAGATGCCAGCGCAACTCGGCCGCGAGCCGCTGCGGATCGGCGCTTTTGATGTACTGCTGGTTCAGCCACAGGAGTTTTTCGGGATTGATGGCCGAGGCCGACTGATTCACGTCGCCCAGCTCGAAATACGCGATCATCTGTTCACGCGTGAAGATTTCCTGGTCGCCGTGTGACCAGCCGAGACGCACCAGATAATTCAGCAGTGCCGCGGACAGAAAGCCGTCCTCGCGGTATTGCATCACGCTCACCGCACCGTGGCGCTTGGAAAGCTTGGCGCCATCCGGGCCCAGGATCATCGGCAGGTGCGCATACTCGGGCGACTCCGCCCCCAGCGCCTTGAAGATGTTGATTTGGCGCGGCGTGTTGTTCAGATGATCGTCGCCGCGGATCACATGCGTGATGCGCATGTCCATGTCGTCTACAACCACGCTGAAATTGTAGGTGGGCGCGCCGTCCGAACGCTGGATGATGAGATCATCGAGTTCCGCGTTGTCGAATACCACCCGGCCACGTACCAGATCATTCACCACCGTCTGGCCGGTCTGCGGATTCTTGAAGCGCAATACCGGTGCGACACCGGGGCGCGGCTCGTGGCGCCCGCGGCAACGTCCGTCGTAGCGCGGCTTGCGCTTGTGCGCCAGCTGTTCGGTGCGCATCTGTTCGAGTTCCTGCTTGGTGCAATAGCAGTGATACGCGTGCCCCGATTGCAGCAGCTGGGCGGCTACCTCGCGATAGCGGTCAAAGCGCCGCGTCTGATAATACGGGCCCTCATCAGGCCTGAGCTCCAGCCATGCCATGCCGTCGAGAATGGCCTGCACCGCCTCGGGCGTGGAGCGCTCGCGATCCGTGTCCTCGATACGCAGCACGAACGTGCCGCCGTGATGGCGTGCGTACAGCCAGCAGAACAGTGCGGTGCGCGCGCCGCCGATGTGCAGGTAGCCGGTGGGACTCGGAGCGAAGCGGGTGCGGACAGTCATGCGGGGTACGGGAGGTAAATCCGGGTGCGCATTTTACACGCGGGCGGCTGCTTCAGGCGCGGAAATGCAGCAATTGGTCCAGCAGGGTATCGGTATTGATGTCTTCTCCGCTCAAGGCCATGGCCAGCAGTTCGCCGCCCAGAACCTGCGGCGACACGATGAGATCCGGGCGCACGCGCTTGACGCTGGCCAGGTTGCGGCTGTGATGCACCACGGCCACGGTCTTGACCTTTTCCGCCAACTCGCGCATGGCCAGCACCACGAAAGCGTTTTCAGCGTCGTCCTCGCTCAGCGCCAGCACGGCGCGTGCGCGTTCGGCGCCGGCACGGCGCAGCACATCCAGATCGCTAGGGTTGCCGGTCACGACGTCGAGTTCGATGTCCGTCTCCGCGCGAGCGGTCGAGTCGTGGATGAAAGTGACTTGCTGGCCGCGCGCACGCAACTCTTTGCAGGTGTTGTAACCCAGTGGCGTCTTGCCGACGATGACGTAATGGTCGCTGCGCTGCATTTTTCGCTCCCCGGGCCGCAAAAGCGAGGCAATCCGCCCGTTGATGACCGGAACCAGGATGGCTCCCAAGGATACGGCAAATATGGCCACCGCCAGTATGATGAACGAGACGACGAACAGTTTGGCTTCGATGGTCTGCGGCGTGATGTCGCCGTAACCCACGGTGGTCATGGTGACCACGGAAAAATACAGCGCGGTTGCGAGATCGGTGATCGGCGGCTTGAATTCCGCGCCCAGCTCATAGCTACCGAACACCGCGTACGCCAACAGCAAGGCGATGCTGGTAACCGCGAACAAGGTGCCGGCAGCCACGCTGCTGCGCTGGAAACTGCGATACGCGGCGAGCGTGGCCACCAGCAGGATCGCGTTGGCGGCCAGCATGTAGCCCGACGTCGCGGAATAATCCGCGATGCCGAGCGCCAGATCCGTGGCCAGAATCAGCAGCACGATCACCCAGGCGAGCCGCGAACGCAACTGCAGGCCGATGGCCATGATGATCAGAAATACCCCGATCACGATGGCGGGTACGCCGTGCGCCACCGAATGCATGAGCGCTGCGGACTGCACCGTACCGCCGGCATTGATCAGATGCAGGCCCAGGGCGCGGGGAATCTCCGGGGAAATCCTCAGCAGGCCAAAGAGCGCGACCGCAACAGCCAGCGGCGCCCGCGGGAACCACAAATCCAGATGCAGATCGTGCCGCAAACCCGCATACACGCGCTGCATGCGTGCGGGCAGGCCCGCATCGGGAAGCTTGGCAAAATCAGCAGGACGTTTCATGCGGCGCGGCCGGGCGAGCCGGAATCAATGCACAGGGTTACCTGTAATACCAGGTGAGCGCGGCCTCCAGACGGTTGCCGTTATTGGTGTGTTCAGCGGACACCGTCAGGGCCGCGGTGCGGCCGCCAAAGATCAGGCCGAGCCGCTCGCCGAACGGACGGCGGCCGAAATCGGTATTGCGCTCGGTGAGAATCGCCGCTGTCAGCCCGATAAAGCTCGACAGCTGGCTCTGGAAACCATAGCTCAGGCGCCAGTAGTAATCGCGGGCACCGCCCAGACTTCCGCTCAGTTGATCGCGCAGATACGACAGGTTCACGTAAAAGGATGTCGAGGCGTTGTACTGCTGATGGGCGCCGACGCCCAGGCCCGCAAGATCGTGGCTGCCGGGCAGACGGTCGAAATCCATTGAGTTCCATTCGCCGAACAGATACACCTGATCGGGAAAATCATAGGCGAATCGCAGGCCATTGCCCGCCGACAGACTGTTGAACGCAAAGGATTGTTCGGACAGACGATCAACCTGCAGATAACTGTAGCTGAACACATCCTGCGGCGTCGCGGGCTGCGCTGGCGCCGAGGACTGATCGACGCTCGGTTGCAGCGACTGACCCTGCGCGGGACTCGTCTGTTGGGCGACACACGCCAGTGGCCAAATCAGTATCACACAGGCGCTGCACAGTCCTGCAATTGTCTTCGACATGACGCACCTCTTTGAGCGTGATCGGTGGACGTTGGCGGGCCCGGGGCGCATCAGTTTAGCCCATCCGCGACCGTCACACGAGAAATACCAATGCCAGCAGTCCCACCGATGTCAGAACCACGGTGAACGGCAGCGCCATCCACACCATGCGCAGATAGGACAGCCGCAGCAGCGGTGCCACCCCCGAGGTCAACAGAAACAGGAAGGCCGCTTGGCCATTGGGCGTGGCGATGCTTGGAATATTGGTGCCGCTGTTGATGGCCACGGCAAACAACTCGAACTGCGCGCGGCTGATGTGGTGCGCTAAAAACACATCCTGCGCCTGCTTGATATACACCGTAGCCACAAACACGTTGTCGCTGACCGCGGACAGCAGGCCATTGGCCACATACAGCAGCGCCAGTTGCGCGCGGCCCTCGAAATGCAGCACCCAGTTGATCACCGGCGTGAATAAATCGGCCTGCTGAATCACCGCCACCACCGCGAAGAACACCACCAGCAGGGCGGCAAACGGCATGGCCTCGTGAAATGCCTGACCCAGGCGCTTCTCCTCGGTGACACCGGTAAAGGCCGTCACGGTCAAAAGCAACGCCAGGCCGATGAGCCCGACTTCCGCGAGATGCAGCGCCAGCGCGACTATCAACAACAAACCGGCAACGGCCTGGATCGCGATAATCACGCGCTTGCGTGTCATGTCCTGATCCAGACCGGTGCGCGCATGCACATGCAGTATTTGACGCACGCTGTCGGGTAGGGCCGCGCCGTAACCAAACAGCCGCGATTTTTCCAGCACCACCACCAGGCACAACCCGGCCGCAATCACCGGCAGCGCCACCGGCGTCATGCGCCGCACGAACTCGCCGAAATTCCAGCCCATGATGTCGCCGACCAGCAGGTTTTGCGGCTGACCCACGAGCGTGTACACGCCGCCCAGGGTCGTGCCCACGGCCGCGTGCATCATCAGGCTGCGCAAAAACGCGCGGAACTGCTCCAGCTCCTTCGGGTCCAACTGGCTCCCGCCGGATGCGGCCGTGCGCTGATACACCGCGTAAAAACCGCCTACGACGGTGATCACCACGGCAATTACCGTCAAGGCATCGAGAAACGCGGCCAGAAACGCCGCTACCAGGCAAAAACACAAACTCAACAGCCACTTGCGTCGCAGGCCGAGCAACAGCCGGGTAAATACCGCCAGCAGCAAATCTTGCATGAAGAAAATCCCGGCCACCATGAACATCAGCAGCAACAGCACCGGCAAGTTGTGCGCCACCTCCTGATACACGGCGCTCGGACCCGCCATGCCGATGAGCACGGCTTCCAGCGCCAGCAATCCGCCGGCCTGCAGCGGATAGCATTTGAGGGCCATGGCGAGCGTGAAGATGAACTCCACCACCAGCAGCCAACCGGCCGTGAACGCGCCGGCGGCGAAAAACACCAGCGGATTGACAATCAGAAATGCGAGCACACACAGCTTGTACCAGCCGGGCGCAGCACCGAGAAACAGGCCGTGCAGGCTGTGCCACACACGCATGGCTCAGCGCCCCTGCCTACGCATTCACTCCGTCCACAGGCACTTGCCGCTGCGCTTGCGGATGGCGGCAAGACGGTCACGATGCGCCTGAAATTCCTGGTCGGATGCATGAATCACGGCCAGGGAAATCCCCGTGCGATCCACGGGTAGCGGCGTACTGGCGTGCGTGCCGGATTTTCCGGCAGACGCATCCAGCGACAGGCTGGCTTGCCCGCCGGTCATGGCCAGATACACCTCGGCCAGCAGTTGCGCATCCAGCAACGCGCCGTGATATTCACGCGTGCTGTTGTCCACGTGATAACGCTTGCACAAGGCGTCGAGGCTGTTCTTCTGACCGGGATGCAGCCCGCGCGCCAATTCCAGCGTGTCCAGTACGCGGCATTGGCGGGTGATGTCCGCCTGCGCGTCACCCAACCGGCGCAATTCGCTGTTGAGAAACGCGACGTCGAAAGCCGCGTTGTGGATCACCAGCTCCGCGCCCTCGACAAACTTGAGGAACTCCGCGGCAATCTGCGCAAACCGCGGTTTGCCCGTCAGAAACTCCTCGCTCAGGTTGTGGATTTCGGCGGCGCCGGCATCCACGCCGCGCTCCGGATTTATATATTGATGAAAGTTGCGCTGCGTGACGCGTCGATCAAGCAGTTCCACGCACCCGATTTCGATGATGCGATGTCCCTCGGCGGGCTCGAGTCCGGTGGTCTCGGTATCCAGAACCACCTGTCTCATGCGTTGCTCCCCGCGCCCAGCATTGCGTCAATCGCCGCGTTGGCCAGCTGGTCCACCATTTCGTTGTACGGGTTCCCGGCATGCCCGCGTACCCAGCGCCATTCGATCGCGTGTCCGGTCGTCGCCTGGTGCAGCGCCTGCCACAGGTCGAGATTCTTGACCGGCTTCTTGCCGGCGGTCTTCCAGCCGCGTGCGCGCCACGACGGCAGCCACTCGCTGATCCCCTGCTGCACGTACTTGGAATCCGTGTACACCACGACGCTTGCCGGGCGCGTGAGCGCCTGCAATGCGGACAGCGCCGCGGTCAGTTCCATGCGGTTGTTGGTGGTTTGCGCTGCGCTCCCCTGCAGGGTTTTTTCGTGTGCGCCGCTGCGCAGAACCGCCGCCCAGCCCCCCGGACCGGGATTGCCGCGGCACGCACCGTCCGTATAGATTTCCACCGAGTCCATCCCGTCACCGTGCCGTTGGATTGGCCACATCCACGAACGCGCGTTTGGGCGTGACATGTCTGAGGCGCAGCGGAGTCACGCCGAATACACGCTTGCGTGCCACCAGCATATAGGCGCCGGCGGTGATGCGCCAGCGCCAGCGATCCAGAAATGCACTGCGCACCAGCAGACCGCGCGCAAACGGCGGACGGAAGAGATAGTGACGCACGTGCACGGTCTCGAACCCCAGCACCGCCAGCCATTCACGCAGGCGTCGCACACCCACGTAGCGTCCCGCCCATGGCGTCGGAGCGCCTGCACGCTGCTGCAATGCCCAGCAGCCCCAGGGGTGAAATCCGAGAATGACCAGGTGTGCTTCGCCGACCATTACCCGCTCCGCCTCGCGCAAGACACTGTGCGGATCGCGTGCGTGTTCCAACGTGTGCGGCAACAGCATGGCATCCACCGCATCGGTGGCCAGCGGCAACGCCTCGGGTTCGGTGCGCACCTGCAACGCGGCGTCGGGCTCCGGAGCCAGCACGAACTGCGCGCGGATCGGGCTGGCATGCAACAACCCCCCTGCCGGACCCCACATGCCCACTTGCACCAGAAAATAACCAAACATCGTCGGCAGCGCTTCGGCCAACACAGCGCGCTCCTGGCGCAACAGATAAGCACCGGTGCGTTCCGCAAACCAGGAATTCCGCCGCCTCAGCGTGCTGCAGTCCGTCATTTCAATCTGTCTCCGGCCGCCGGGACACTAGCACAAGCCTGTGCGGTTTGGCGGCCGCGGCCGGCTTGGTTACCATGCCGGCATGCGCTTCAATCTGATACCGCTGCCCGCACTGCGTGACAATTACATCTGGCTGCTGGCCGGCGAGCAGGCGGCTATCGTGGTGGATCCCGGCGAGCCCGGTCCGGCACTGCGGGCGCTTGCGGACCGGCATTTGGTCCTTGCGGCAATTTTCATTACCCATCATCACGCCGACCACATGAGCGGCGCCGCTCGTCTGGCCGCAATCAACGGCTGTCCGGTGTACGGACCGGCCCGCGAGTCCATCGCCGCGGTAAATCACCCGATGCAAGCGGGGCAATGCGCGGAAATTCCCGCGCTCCAGGCCCGTTTCCAGGTGCTCGACATCCCCGGCCACACGGCCGGGCATATCGCCTACCACGGCCACAATATAGTATTCTGCGGCGACACGCTGTTCAGCGCCGGTTGCGGTCGCCTGTTCGAAGGCAGCGCAGCGCAAATGAGCCAATCTCTGGGCAAACTTGCGGCATTGCCGGATGCAACCAGCGTGTGTTGTGGACATGAATACACCGTGGCCAACCTGCGCTTCGCGCAGCTGGTCGAACCGCAGAACCGGGAGATACGCACATACGCCGCACAAGCCGCGCAGCGGCGCCGGCAAAACCTGCCCACGTTGCCTTCAAATTTGGTGCGCGAGCGGCAGGTGAACCCGTTCTTGCGCTGCCGTGAACCCGCGGTGATCGCCGCCGCGACCGGACATGCGGGACATACGCCCGCAGACGAGATCGAGGTGTTTGCCGTGATTCGAAGCTGGAAGGATACCTTGACCTGAAGGAACTGCTGCCAATGACCCGACGCACGATTTCGCTGTTGCTGGTGTGCGCCTCGGCTTTGGCCGGCGTCGGTTGTGCGTCCATGAATCACTCTCCCGCGGTTGCGGCGGCCAGCCACACGCCGCCTGCCGTGGCCGTGACCTCGGCTGCACCGCCTGCCAGCAGCGTGGCGACGCCGGTCAATGTGAGCGGCACTCCCATTCCGGATCTCAACGACAACTCGCCGCTGATTGAGTGGGAAAACCTCAATATCACGCCAGCGCAAACCGAATATGCCGATCTCTGGGATTACCTCGGCAAGCATTTCAGCCTGTCGGCGGCTGAGGGCGATGGCCGGGTACAGAACGAGCTGAGTTGGTACGCACAACACGGCGCGTACCTGGAGCGGGTTGCCAATCGCGCGCGCCCTTATCTGTATTACATCGTGCAGCAAGTTGAAGCGCGCAAAATGCCGCTCGACATCGCACTCTTGCCGGTGGTGGAAAGCGCTTTCGATCCGTTCGCCTATTCCAACGGTCGCGCTGCGGGCTTGTGGCAGTTCATTCCCGGCACCGGACGCAGCTGGGATCTCAAACAGGACTGGTGGTATGACGGCCGCCGCGACGTGGTGGCCTCGACGCGCGCGGCGCTGGATTATCTCGAGTACCTGCACGGCCAATTCCACGATGACTGGCTGCTGGCGCTGGCGGCCTACAACTCCGGCGGCGGCACGGTGCAGCGCGCCATTGATTACAACGCGCGCCGCGGCCTGCCGACGGATTTCTGGCACCTCGACCTGCCGGCCGAAACGCGCGCGTATGTGCCCAGGCTGCTGGCCATCTGCCAACTGGTCGCCACGTCCGGGCACCTCGGCGTGACCCTGCCGGCGATTCCCAATCAGGCCTATCTCGCGCAGGTGAACGTCGGCGGCCAGATTGATCTGGCGACCGCCGCCAAACTCGCCGGCATCACCACCCAGCAAATGTATCTGCTGAATCCCGGCTTCAACCGCTGGGCCACCGACCCTTCAGGTCCAACCACCCTGCTGGTACCACTCGACACGCAAACTCAATTTGAAACGGCATTCGCGCACCTGCCGGCGCATGACCGGGTGCAATGGGCCACGCACCGCGTGCAGTCCGGCGACACGCTGGGGGCAATTGCGCGCCGCCATCACACCACAGTGGCGGTGATTCGCACGCTCAATGGCCTGCACGGCAACATCCTCCATGTGCATCAGGTGCTGCTCATCCCGGTGGCACGCAAGACCTTGGCGGACGCCACGCTGGTGGCGGAAGCCCGCTTGGCCCGCCGGCATGGCCCTGGCCGCGATCGCTACGAGCCCGGCGGCCGTATCGTGCACCATGTACACAGCGGCGAATCGCTGTCGACGATTGCGCGCCGCTACGGCGTCAAGGTTGCACAATTGGCGCAATGGAACGGGCTCAATCTGCACAGCGTGCTGCACGTTGGTCAGAGATTGACGATCCACCAGCAACACGCGCAGGTTCTGGATACCGCCTATGAATTGCCGGCCGGCGCGCCTGACACCCAGCGCGTGGTGTATTACCGGGTGCGCAGCGGCGACTCGCTATCCTCGATCTCGGCGCGCTTCAACGTGAGCGTGGTGCAGATTGCCGGCTGGAATGGCATCAACACCGCAGACTATCTGCATGCCGGTGAACGCCTGAAACTGTACGTGGACGTGACCGACCAGTCCACCAGCAGTTGATCCGCAGGCGCTCCTCACCGGTCCGGCGTTCAGCTTACCGCAGGATACTTGCATGGCTTTGCTTTCCGGAAAACGCGCACTGATTGTCGGCCTGGCCAGTGAGCGCTCCATAGCCTATGGCATAGCCGCCGCTTTCAAACGCGAGGGCGCGGAGCTGGCGTTTACCTATCAGGGCGAGCGCCTGCGCGAACGGGTCGAGGTCATGGCCCGGGAATTTGGCTCGACGCTGGTGTTCCCCATGGATGTGGCGAGCGACGGCGAAATCGACGCCGCCTTTGCGGCGCTGCAGCGTCAATGGAGTGCGCTCGACATCCTGGTGCATTCGGTGGCTTTCGCACCGCGTGAGCAGTTGAGCGGCAACTATGCCGACGTGGTCACGCGCGAGGGGTTCCGCATCGCCCACGACGTCAGCGCCTACAGTCTGGCGGCGCTCGCCAAGGCCTCCCGGCCGCTGATGCGCGCACACCCCTCGGCCATCCTCACCTTGACTTACCTCGGCGCGGTACGCGCGATTCCCAACTACAACGTCATGGGCCCGGCCAAGGCCAGTCTGGAAGCCAACGTGCGTTTTCTCGCCAACGCTCTCGGGCCCGAAGGCATCCGTGTCAACGGCATCTCGGCCGGTCCCATCAAGACTCTGGCGGCGGCCGGCATCGGGCGCTTCCGCAGCATTCTGGAACATGTACAGAACATGACGCCGCTGCGCAGGAATGTGACGATCGAAGACGTCGGCAACGCCGCGGCGTTTCTGTGTTCCGAAATGGCGGCCGGCATCACCGGTGAAATCCTCTATGTGGATGCCGGCTACAGCCATGTGGGCATGAACTTGAATTGAGCGGCGCGCGCCACACTAGTCTGCAAACTACATGGCCATGACCGGCATTGACCGCACACGGTGCACATGCACCCGTGGATTTATTCCTGGATGTTTGCGGAATTAATCTTGACCTTGGCGTGCTGACGCAAGGTTTCAAGATAGGCAAAAAACTCGGCCTGTGCATTCGCACGCATGAGTTGCTGCAGCCCGGCAATGCGCTGTGCCTTGTCCCAGCCGGACACGCCGCCTGTCTTCATCGCCGATACTTCAAACACCGCCTGATCGCCTCCCGGGAGCGTCACCACGCCGGCCCGGAGTGCTTTGTTGCCGGGTGGCGGGGCTGCAAACGCCGCGCTCAGCACCGCTGCGGGCACGCTCGCATCGTTGCGCGTCACGAATTTGCCCGGGGTGAATTTGAGCTGGAAACTGGCGGCGACCTGCGCCGCAGATTTACCGGAATCGAGCGCGGCCTGCACCTTGCCGGCAACCTTGCGTGCCTGCTGCATGGCCTGCTGCTGCTTGAGCATGGCGCTGATCCGGTCGCGCACCGCGGCCAGCGACTCCGGCGTGCTCGGCACATGGCCTTGTACGCGGATCACCACCACGTGATTCGGGCCGATTTTTATCGGATCGCTGTTGTTGCCCTGGGTCAGGACTTCGTCACTGAAAGCCTTCTGGCGCACTGTGGGGTCCGCGGCAATACCGCTGCCGTTGTCGCGCGTCACATTGTTCACGGTTTGAATCGGCAGATTGAGCTGCTTGCTCACCGCCTGCAGCGAGTCGGGGTGCTCGTAGGCCAGATTCGCGAGCTGATCGCCGAGCGCGAAGTATTCGTCATCCGCTTTCTTCTGCTGGTATTGCGCCAGCAACTGGCTGCGCACCTCGGCAAACGACTTGGTACTGGGGGCACGGATGCCATCCAGCTTGATGATGTCGTAGCCGTCCGCAAGTTTTACCGGCCCCACCAGGCCTCCGACCTTGGCAATGCCGAACAGCGCATCCTCGAAACTCTTGTCGGTGCTGCCGCGGGTAATCCAGCCCAGGTTGCCGCCATTCGCGGCTGAACCCGCATCGTCCGAATACTGCCTGGCCAGCGTGGCAAAGTCCGCACCCGCCTTGAGCTGCTTCAGGATGTCTTGCGCCTTGGCGTTGGCGGCGGCATCCGTTTTGGCGTCCTTTCCGCCCACTGCAATCAGAATGTGCTGGGCTTCACGCGCTGCCCCCTGTCCGAAAGATGCAAGCTGCTGCTGATACAGGGCCTGCAGTTGCTCGTCCGTGGCGGTCACACTCTTCGCCAATTGCGCCTCGTCCAGTTCCACATATGCCAGCGTGAGCTTCTCGGGCGTCATGAATTCCTTGGCGTGCGCCTGGTAATACGCGGCTAATTCCTGCCCGGAAACCGTGGCCGATTTCAGGTAAGGGGCCGCCGCAATCGTAAGGTAGCCGATCTCGCGCTCCTCGCCCTGCACCTGCTGGTTGATCTCCAGCTGCTGCGGCGTGGCGAAGGCACTCAGCATGACGGCATTTTGCAGTTGCGTTACCACCAGATCCTGGCGTTCGCGCTCTTCGAAAGCCGCCGGTGTCAGCCCATTTGCGGTCAGCGTGGCCTGGTAAGCCTGGGTCGAGAATTTGCCGTCCACCTGAAAGGCGGGAATCTGCTGTACGGCCGCCACCAGATCGGCATTGCCGATGGCGTAATGCTGCTTGGCCACCTGCTGGTCGAGCAGGGTACTGTTCACGAGCTGGCGCAGCACCTCCTGGCGCAGCTGCTTTTCGTCGATCATCTCCGGCTTGAAGGCCGCGCCCAACTGTTGCTGCATCTGTTCATAGCGCCTCTGGTAGGCTTGCTGGAAATCCTGGGGGGAAATCTCGCTGCCGTTAACTTTGGCCACCGAAGTGTCGGTGGAGGCGGAAAAATAGGAATTGATGCCCCAGAGCGCGAACGGACCGATGATCAGCACCAGGATGATGCCGGTCAGCCATTTGGGGATATTGTCGCGAAATGCCTGTATGACCATCGCTGCACGACCCTCGGCGCCGGACACTCCACCGGCCAACAGAAAAGGGCGCCACGCGGGCGCCCTGGGAAAGGACTTGGGTATGGCGGAGTGGACGGGATTCGAACCCGCGACCCCCGGCGTGACAGGCCGGTATTCTAACCAGCTGAACTACCACTCCGCAGCAGCACTCCGCAGCGCCTGGTGGGTGCTGAGGGGTTCGAACCCCCGACCCTCGC
>DATEHU010000051.1 GCA_035279405.1 Gammaproteobacteria bacterium | reverse complement strand
ATACCAATTCTACATCAGAGTGAGTTGACGATATAGGGGAACGAGGTGATGGAACGAACGAGTTTGGGATTCCGCGCGAGGTAGAGGATGGCACGTTGGAGCTTGACGCGGACGGCATCCATGGATTTGAGCGCGTAGTTCTTGAAGATTTTTTCGCGGATTTCATCCCAGATGTTTTCTTTTGGATTGAGCTCGGGCGAATAGGGCGGAAGATACAGGAGCGTGATGTTGCGGGGAATGTTGAGGTCGCCGCATCGGTGGTTGGGCGCGCCGTCGAGAACCAGCAGGATGTCTTGCCGAACAAACCTGCGCGCCAGCACTTGAAGGAAGGCCTGGAAGCTAGCCGTATTCGAGGTCGGCATGATCAAATAGACGCAAGTGCCGTCCTTGGGCGAGACCGCGCCGTAGAGATAGATGTATTGGCGGATGAGCTGCGCGGCCACAGCGGGCCGCGTGCCAAGCGGCGCCCAGCAGGACCGGATGCGGTTCATACGGCCGAAGCGTGCTTCATCGGCAAACATGATGCGCAGCCGCCGCCCACGCCGCGCCTTCCTTACAGCATCAGGAAAGCGGGTTTTTTAAAAGCATGCTGCGCCGCAAGGTCGCGCTTGGGATGAAACGGGCGTGGCATCAGCTTACGCCAGTCGTGCCGGTGCAGCAGGTTGTAGACCGTGCTGTCGCTGGTGGCGTGTCCGATCGCTTTCTCGTAGGCGGCCTTGAGATCATGGATATTCAGCATCTCGCCGGCGCCGGCGGCTCTGGCAAAGCGCGCCAGCAAGGCCTTTTCCTCGGCCACCGTCATGTTCTCGTGTTTGCGTCCGCCATTCGGCCTAGGCTTGAGCGCGGCAATGCCGCCGTGGTCAAAGGCCATGTGCGCGCGGTTCACCGTGCTCAGCGACACGCCCATTGCCGACGCAATTGCTGGCTGCGCCATGCCACTCTCACGCAACAGTACCATCTGGATGCGTTGGCGCTGCGCTGCCGGTATTTTCCACCGCAGCGCAGTTTTCAGCCGCCGTACCTCGGTTTTGCTGCATTTGGCCATCTGTTCCCCCGAATCAGATGGA
>DATEHU010000050.1 GCA_035279405.1 Gammaproteobacteria bacterium | reverse complement strand
GAAGACGACGGACGAACCCCCGGTCTTTAGCCTCGCAGACGTTGTCAAATGCGTCGATAGCTATCCTGCCGTTGTGGCGATGGCTGGCGGGGAGTTGGTGGGTGCAGCGGTGAGCCGCGTAGATGTCGATCGCGCTTGGGTAGTGCGTATTGCCTTGTCACCGAGGTGGCGTCACCATGGGCTCGGCAGTGCCTTGCTGACTGCGTTGGAGCATCGCCTGCTCACCGCCGGTGTTTCCCGGATAAGCGCACTATTACCCAAGGGAGAAACAGGCAGCGCCGCGTTCGTCAATTCGGGATTTCGTTCGCGTGCTGGGTTAACTTATTACGAAAAGACCGAGACCATTTCTTCGCATTCGGCGACCGTACTCACGGCTCTCGGCGGGGTAGTCTTGCCGAATGGGCTCTGGGAGCGCATCGCGGGCATGACCACCGAGAAGACACTGGTCGAACGCCGACTGGTCCTGCCGTTGTCGCACCCCGAGGTCGCTGCCGAGCATGGCGTGCACCCACCCAGCGCGGTAGTGCTGTTCGGGCCGCCCGGCACCGGCAAGACGACGTTCGCGCGTGCTGTCGCAAGTCGACTCGGATGGCCGTTCATCGAGCTTTTCCCATCCCGGATCGCGACTTCTGAAGCCGGGCTTGCCAGCGGGCTGAACGAGGTATTCGAACGCATAGCCGAACTTGAACATGTCGTGGTGTTCATTGATGAGGTGGAGGAGATTGCGGCGGTGCGGCGGCCGGGTACAGGGTCGGTCGCAGTGGCCAATGAACTCCTCAAATCGTTGGTGAGCTTTCGCGAACGATCGGGCCGGTTGCTCGTCTGCGCGACCAACTCGGTGCGCGTGCTCGACCCCGCCTTCCTGCGATATGGACGATTCGACTACGTCCTACCGATTGGAACACCCGATACTACTGCACGAAAGGCGCTCTGGCAGCTCTATCTTACCGAAGATGGCATCGACATCGACGCGCTGGTGGAGGCAAGCGACGGCTTCACTCCTGCCGACATTGAGCACACCGCACGCACCGTTGCCCAGCTCACGTTTGAGCGGACCATGGATGCCGGTCAGCGTTGCGTAGCTTCGACGCAAGACTGCTTGAAATCGATCGGCGACATACGCCCGACGTTGACGCCAAACATGCTCAGCGAATTTACCGAGGATATCCAGCGGTACGCGCGCACGTAGGGCTGGCTTCGATTGCCACATCATCCGGTTTGCCGGGAGGAGGAACAGGAGCAAATGCCCCTTGTGGCGTGTTACTTCGCTCGCTGCCCCGCGCCCCGATTATTCCCACAGCGTCGGCGGCCAATAACGCATTTAACAGCCGGTGCTGGGATACAACTTTATTTTTCAGGCTACGACTTTTTGTATCTACACCGAAGTGGGTGTATGCGGTCGAGCACCGGTGCGCCGAGGAATTGGTTGACATTATCATCGCGCGGCTCGCCGCAGTGCGCTGCGGCGTCCAGCCCACGGCACTGATCGCGTTGTTGGGCCAGGGAAAGACCTTCAAACATCCGCTCGAGCACCCTCGCGAGCGGGAGAATAGCTCGCTTTCAGGCCGGCATGCGACGTCCTGCAGGACAACGCATGGGCGTAACTCTCCCGCACACCGTATCCGCGAAACGGCCCGCGCACAGCTGCCGCCTAATGTTTGCGACGCTCCCGGCCCGCCGGACGGAGGCTCCGGCCCCCGCCCGGGTCAAGCCACCCAAGGCTGGACGGCGCCCCGCTTCTGTGGCTATTCTTTATGCAGCTTACCCATGTGGCACCGCAGTAACCCTTGATGGAGTACCTGGCGATGGCTCGGCAGGGAAGCGCATGGGCAAGCGACGGAACCGCACGCGGTGTTGCGGATGGGGCTGATGATCCTGGCTGGTGTTGTGTACCGCAACGGCCGCTTGTGAGGATTAATATGTTCAGTTCTGATCTGGTCACAACTTTGGCAAATGAGCATGTGGCACTTGCGCAGTTGTTCGCGCGCCACCAGGAAGCCCTGGTGTCACGCGCTTGGGCACGGGCCGCACGGTTGCTGGAACATTACCGCCGGCGCCTGCAGTATCACATTCAACTCGAAGAACGCTACCTGTTGCCGTACTGTCTCAAAGACCAGCTCCCCGGAAAGTGGCCATGCGACACATTTATGACCGAACATCGGCGTCTGGAAGAGCTATTGCGCAAGACCAGCGTGCGCCTGGCGATGGCACGCCAACACGGTGTCACCACGGACATGCTGATCGCATTGCTGGATGCGGAAAAGACCTATAAGCACCTAGTGCGTGATCACTATCAACGTGAAGAAGTAGCGATGTTCGCGGTATTGCGTGAGTCGTTGCCGGATAACGCGCGTGCCGGTCTGGTGCAATTGCTGTTGCAACAGCAGCACACCGCGGATGTAGCAATGGTCGGCAGCGTGCGTTACTGACAACCGTCAAACCTGTCCAATCGCGCCGACCACCTGACAGCAGCATTCCATCTGCGGCGGCACGTGTGCGGCGCCTAGTGCATGTGCCGGTGCAACATCTCGGCGTTGTCGAGTTCCATCGCGAATTAGCCCACCCTTTCCAAATCGGCTGATCCAGGCGCTTTGCCGGCATTCGTTGATCTGTGTTTGGTTCTGCGCGAATTTGATGGTCCGTACAGTTGAATACAGCAGGTCAAATGGTAATGAAAATCAACAATTGCCTGGATTCTTGCGTGCTTTGCATACTTCAGCCATCCGCATTGAATTAAGCGGCCACTGCAAGCGTGTGCAGACTCAAATGTGAATGGCCCTGAGGGAAGTTGCCGCGCGCATCAATCAGAAATTTAACTCGGCAATCCATCTACATGTATTGTTTTGCCAGGATTTGTCTGTGGTGAGGCACGACAGTGATGCGCGCTGTTACTGCACGCAGGTTTATTTTGCATTTTGTATTGCCGATTTTTTTGACCAAGAGCTTGTAAATCCACGCGCGCCAGCGCGCCGTAATTGCTGCGGGCACTTAATGTTGAGACGGATGATGTGTTGCACCGGTAAATTTAATACGTTAAGGTGCGTCGCCGCGAGGGGCTGGCCTGCTGCTGCGATATACCACGGGAGGTCTTGTATGAGATGCTACTGTGTCCCTGTCATGGTATTTATCGTGCTGGTATTCGGCTTGAACGTCGCTGTCCACGCCGCCGGTGACCCTGCCAAGGGCAAGGTCGATTCGCAAACTTGCCTCGGCTGCCACGGCATCGCCGATTACACCAATGTATATCCCAGCTACCGCGTGCCCAAGCTGGCCGGGCAGAACGCGGCCTACATCGTGCACGCGCTCGAGGAATACAAGAGCGGCGCCCGCAGCCACAAGACCATGCATGCGCAGGCCTCGTCGCTGACGCTGCAGCAGATGGAAGACATCGCCGCGTATTTCAGCAGCCTGGGCAAACCCTACAAGCCCGGCCCCGGAGCTCAGCCATGAAATCCCTGACTGCAGTTGCGATTCTGCTCCTGGGCCTCGCCGCCGGCGCGTCCCTGGCCGACGATACGCCGGCGGCCGGCGCTGCGACCTCCGCCCCACCCGCCACGCTCGCCTGGGCCGCTCAGGAGTTCAAGAATACCTGCTCCGCCTGCCACGGCGCCGACGGTGCCCATCCGACGCCGCTGCCGGGCAACCCGCCGCCGATCATCGCGGGCCAGTACCGCGACTACCTGGTGCAGGCGCTCACCGAGTACCGCGACGGCCAGCGCCAGAACGTCATCATGGCCCCACAGGCCAAAGCGCTGACCAATGCCCAGATCGCGGCGCTCGCGGCCTACATCGCCAGCCTGCCCACGCCGCTGCACACGCTGCCGCGTCCCGAATTCGGACCTTGAAACTTAGTGAAGCAAGAGGCTTCGAGACCGATCTGCATCGAAACATGAGAGCGGATCCGCACAAAACATTTTGGCAACTGTGCTGTTGCGAGAATGTGAAGACTGGTGCGCGTTTGCGGATGAATTAGCCAGACCTGCTTGTCTATAATATATAGCTACGTTACCAGCGAGCTTTGTTATTTCATTCAGACGCTTATGCAGGTTTTCACTTGTTTCGGTATGCGCAACTGCGTGCGGATCTAAGTAAAATAGGACATTGGCGTTGCGGCCATGACAAGCTTGCAGTAGCATGCCGCGCATGTTTTTTCGCCGTTGTACCCCGGCTCGCGGGAGGATGGCGCACAGAGCCTGCAAGCCACGGAGCCGACGGTCCAGCGGGTAGTTGATAAGGTGGTTGCGAGCATGCTGGCAGTCAACCCCGATGCCGCCACGCACCGTATCGTGATTGTCCAGAACTGTTCTATCAGTGCGACAGGACTGTGGCTGTTTTACGCCAGCATCGCGGGCGTGACCTTGGCGCTGGCTTCGTGGTACGCACTGCACGGGTTCTGGCCGGTGCTGGCGTTTGCATTGTTGGAAATGCTGGTGCTGGGGCTATGCCTGCAGGTATGCTGGCGCCACGCACACTACGGCGAAGTCATCACCGTGGGCGGCGCGCAGGTGGTCGTGGACAAGGGTGGTGGCCGGCACCTGGAGCACCGGGAATTCAGCCGTTATTGGGCACATTTGGTGGTGCGCGACTCAAGCGCCAGGCTGCACCCGGCGCGGCTTTATATACGCTCGCACGGCGAGGAATGTGAGATCGGCCGCTGCCTGACGGAGGCGGAGCGCCGCAGTCTGGTACGCAGGCTGGCCGAACTCATCGGTCCGGTGGGGCGGATCGGCGGCAGTTGAGTGAGTGAGAATTCTGGTTTCCAGCAGGAGACGCCAACGCATGTTTCAGAAAAATCCCAAGCAAGTCCTGTGTATCGCGCTGGCGGTCGCGCTGGCGACGCTTTCCGGATCGGCTCTGGCCATGGATCTCAACATGCCGGTGGGCGTCACGCCCATGAGCCACGAGGTCTACGACCTGCACATGTACGCCTTCTGGGTGTGCGTGGGCATCGGCGTCGTGGTGTTCGGCTTGATCATCATCTCCATGATCTGGCACCGCAAGGCCGGCGGCCACAAGGCGGCGCAATTCCACGAAAACACCGCGCTCGAAGTCATTTGGACCATCATCCCGTTCCTCATCCTGATTGCGCTCGCGATTCCTGCCGCGAAGGTCTTGGTCAAGGAAACCAATACCAGCGATCCCGATCTCACCATCAAGATCGAAGGCTACCAGTGGAAGTGGCAGTACGATTATCTGCAGCAGGGCTTCAGCTATTTCAGTATGCTCGCGACCGACAGCAACGCCGCGCGCGCACTGGATTCCAAAATCAGCCCGTTCAGCGTGCCGCATTATCTGCGCGACGTGGACCATCCCATGGTGGTGCCCACCGGCAAGAAAATCCGCCTGCTGATCACGGGCAACGACGTGATTCATTCCTGGTACGTGCCGGACTTCGCCTTCAAGATGGATGCAATACCGGGTTTCGTGAATCAGGGCTGGATCGAGGTTGAGCAACCCGGCATCTACCGAGGCGGCTGCACCGAGCTCTGTGGCCGCGGGCATGCCTTCATGCCCATCGTGGTGGTGGCGGAAAGCCCGGCGGATTACCAGAAATGGCTGACGGCCATGCGCGCCAGTAACGGCGTGTACGTCAATCCGCAGACGATGCAACCCGAAAGTTACGGCAGCCCGGTGCAATATGCGCCGCCGCAGCTGAATTTTGTCACGCCGTCCCTGCCTGCGGCCGCACCGACCGGCACGGCCCCGTCCACGCCCGGCCCCGCCGCCGCGGTACCCGGTTCATCGGCTGCCGCGCCCGTGAGCAAACCGGCGGCCGCGGCACCGGAACATGCCTGGACCTTTGCGAGCGCCATGGCGCGCGGCAAGCAGGTGTTT
>DATEHU010000049.1 GCA_035279405.1 Gammaproteobacteria bacterium | reverse complement strand
GGATTTGCTTGACAGGAGCATCGGCGGAATCGACTTCGTGCGAATGCCCGGTTTCCCCTGACGGCGCGAACACGTTGCGGGCTTGCTGGAACGCCTGCACGTTGTCGATCTGCTGGTGTTTTTCTTCTTCGGTGGAGCGGATCAGTTCGATCTTCGTGGCGACCTCGCCGGCGTGTTCCTTGGGCAGGAAGGTGTTGACGCCGATCAGCGGCAGCGAGCCGTCGTGTTTCTTGTGTTCGTAGTACAGCGATTCTTCCTGGATCTTGCCGCGCTGGTACATGGTGTCCATGGCGCCCAGCACGCCGCCGCGGTCGCTGATGGCCTCGAACTCCTTGTACACGGCCTCTTCCACGAGGTCGGTGAGCGCCTCGATAACGTAGCTGCCCTGCCACGGGTTTTCGTTGAAGTTGAGCCCGAGCTCGTGGTTGATGATGAGCTGGATGGCGACCGCGCGGCGCACGGATTCCTCGGTGGGCGTGGTGATGGCTTCGTCATACGCATTGGTGTGCAGGCTGTTGCAGTTGTCGAACAGCGCGTACAGCGCCTGCAGCGTGGTGCGGATGTCGTTGAACTGGATTTCCTGCGCGTGCAGTGAGCGGCCCGAGGTCTGAATGTGGTACTTGAGCATCTGGCTGCGCTCGTTCGCGCCGTAGCGCTCGCGCATGGCGCGCGCCCAGATGCGCCGCGCCACCCGGCCGATGACGGTGTACTCCGGGTCCATGCCGTTACTGAAGAAGAACGACAGGTTGGGCGCAAAGTCGTCAATCTGCATGCCGCGCGCGAGGTAGTACTCGACGATGGTGAAGCCGTTCGAGAGCGTGAACGCGAGTTGCGATATCGGGTTCGCCCCGGCCTCGGCGATGTGATAGCCGGATATCGAAACCGAGTAGAAATTGCGTACTTTGTGGTCCACAAAGTACTGCTGAATGTCGCCCATCATGCGCAGGGCGAATTCCGTTGAGAAAATACAGGTGTTCTGTGCCTGATCCTCTTTGAGGATGTCCGCCTGTACGGTTCCGCGCACACGGTGCAGGGTGTCGGCCTTGATGCGCGCGTAGGTCTCCGCATCCACCACCTGGTCGCCGGTGATGCCCAGGAGGCCGAGGCCCAGACCGTCGTTGCCTTCCGGCAGTTCGCCCTTGTACTGCGGGCGCGGCTGATTCCTATATATAGAGGCGATCTTCTTTCCGGCCACGGCCCAGCGCGCCGGGTCTTCCTTCAGGTGTTTTTCCACCTGCTGGTCCACGGCGGTGTTCATGAACATGGCGAGGATCATGGGTGCCGGGCCGTTGATGGTCATGGACACCGAAGTCTTGGGGTCGCAGAGGTCGAAGCCGGAATAGAGCTTCTTCATGTCGTCGAGCGTGGCGATGCTCACACCGGAGTTGCCGACCTTGCCATAGATGTCCGGGCGCTCGGCGGGATCCTCGCCGTAGAGCGTGACCGAATCGAACGCAGTGGAAAGCCGCGACGCCGGCCGGCCGTGCGAGAGGTAATGGAAACGGCGGTTGGTGCGCTCGGGCGTGCCCTCGCCCGCGAACATGCGCGTCGGGTCTTCGCCGGTGCGACGGTAGGGATACACGCCCGCGGTGTAGGGAAAACCGCCCGGCAGATTTTCCTTCATCAGGAACCGCAGCCGGTCGGCCCAGCTCGTGTAGTTGGGCGGCGCGATCTTGGGGACTTTCTGGTGCGACAGCGATTCGGTGTAGTTGTTGCCCTCCACCGCCTTGCCGCGCACTTCGTAGGTGTAGTGCTCGTCGGTGACGCTCTTCAGGCGCGCGGGCCACTCGCGCAGGAGATGCAGCGCTTCGCTCGACAGTTCCTTGACGGCTTCGTGGTAGCGCTGGCGCAGCACCGCAAGAGAGTGAGGGGTGAGGAGTGAGGGGTGAGGCGTTCCAGAGGCAGCTGCGCTTCCACTTTCGTCATTCCGGCGGAAGCCGGAATCCAGGGACCTTGAAATGGTATGCGCTTCGAGCGCTGATTTGGACTGGACCCCTCCCGGCGAAAGCCGGGATCCGGCCGGGGTGACGGACAAGAGATCGCCGGGCTTGTAGTCATGCAATGGATCCGGGAGTTCCGGATCGCCGAGCTCGCGCAGCACTGCGTAGTAATGCTGTGCGCGGCCGGCGGCTTCAGCTTCGTGATCTATGTCCTTGTTGATGCCGCGGCCCTGTTCGGCGATTTCCGCGAGATAGCGCACGCGCTTAGCGGGAATCAGTACCGTGGCGCGCGGCTCCTTGAGCGAGGTGTCCACTTCCGGTCGCCAGTTGCAGTGCGGCATGGTCCCGGTCGCGGCTGAAGCCGCTCCCATATCGCCGAGGTGCAGCTTCTCGCGCAGCAGACGGCACAGGTTCACGAACATCCAGGTGACGCCGGGATCGTTGAACTGGCTCGCGATGGTCGGATACACCGGCACCTGCTCGTCCGGCAGCTTGAAAGCGGTGCGGTTGCGTTTCCATTGTTTGCGCACGTCGCGCAGCGCGTCGTCGGCGCCGCGCCGGTCGTACTTGTTGATGACCACGAGTTCCGCGTAGTCCAGCATGTCTATCTTTTCGAGCTGGATGGGTGCGCCGAACTCCGGCGTCATCACATACATGGCGAAATCCACGAGGTCCACGATCTCGGAATCGCTCTGGCCGATACCGGCGGTCTCGACCATCACCAAGTCATAGCCCTGGCCGCGCAGGAACGCGATGCAATCCTTGAGCATGGCGTTGGTCGCGGCGTGCGCGCGGCGCGTGGCCATGGAGCGCATGAACACGTGGTGGCTGCGCAGCGCATTCATGCGGATGCGGTCGCCCAAGAGCGCACCGCCGGTGCGCCGGCGCGTGGGGTCCACCGCCAGCACCGCGATGCGCATGCCGGGGAAAGCGTGCAGAAAGCGCAGCAGCAGTTCGTCCACCACCGAGGATTTGCCCGCGCCACCGGTGCCGGTGACGCCCACCACCGGCACTTTCTTGCCGGCGAGTTCCCACTGCTTGCGCAGGCGCGTGAGTTCGGGCTCGCTCAATACACCAGCTTCGATGGCGGTGAGCATGCGCCCTACGGAAAGTTCGTCACCCGGCGACACCTTGGCGGGTTTGGCGGGCGCGACACGGTGCTCGCGCGCGCGTTCGACCACGTCCTCGATCATGTGCACCAGGCCCATGTGCATGCCGTCGTTCGGGTGGTAGAGGCGCTCCACGCCGTATTTCTCGAGTTCCGCGATTTCCTCCGGCGTGATGGTGCCGCCGCCGCCGCCGAATACGCGGATGTGCGCAGCGCCGCGTTCGCGCAGCATGTCCACCATGTACTTGAAGTATTCGATGTGCCCGCCCTGGTAGGAGCTGATGGCGATGGCGTCGGCGTCCTCCTGCAACGCGGCGCGCACCACGTCCTCGACCGAGCGGTTGTGGCCGAGATGGATCACCTCGGCGCCCTCGCTCTGAATGATGCGGCGCATGATGTTGATGGCCGCGTCGTGACCGTCGAACAAGCTGGCCGCGGTCACGAAGCGCAGCGGCAGGCGGGCGGTCTGAGCCAGTTCTGACGTTTCGGATTTGGGAACGACGGTGCTCATGCGGCTCTCGACGGGGGCGACTACCGCATTATAGCGGCCCGGTTACGGGGGCGCGGCTCGGGTCGGGTCCCGCTCGTAGCCCGTGGCGCGGACCTCGCGCAGCGAGCGGATCATGGCGTAACTGCCGGCGCCAAAGGGCACCAGCACCGCCAGCAGAAAGCCGACGCCGATGCGCGACAGGTTGTGCACGCGCACGCCGGTCTCCAGCCCGGCGGTGCCGAGCCCAGGGTAAATGAAACCCGCGATGCCGAGGGCGACGAACGCAAGACCACCCCAGAACAACGTGCGCCCCGCGACCATGCGCGCCACGCGCGTGCGCGCCGTGTCGTCAAGCCGGCGACGCGCCATCCATGCGCCCACCAGCGCTCCAAACAGGATCTGCATCACCATGGTGCCGAGCCCGAACAGCAGGCCCGGCAGGAATCCGAATGCCGGTCCGGGCATGGCCGGCGCCAGCACCGTATAGACGATGAGCGCGAATGCACCTGTGCCCCAGCCCGCCACGAAGCCATGCACCAGCGGCATGTAGTTCGGCAACGCGTGCGGCTCGTCCGGGTGGTCGAGGTTGTGGCTGTGGAACAAATGCAGCAGCCGGTGGCGGCGCAGCACGTACCAGCCGGACATCAGCATCAGCGCGCCCACCACCACGTACAAGGCGAAGTTCCAGCGCTCCGAGACGATGAGCCAGGTGACCGCGAAGTATGCAATCTCGCTCGCGATGGCGCGTTGCACGGTAAACGCCAGCGAGAACATCAGCCCGGCGCGCATGCCGCCGCGGCTGCTGTAACTGCCCACCGAATAGCTGAAGGTAATCGGCCAAGTGTGTTCGTCGGGCGTGATGCCGTGGATCAATCCGAGGAAAAACGCGGTGAGTAGCGCGATTCCGGGGCCGAGCCCGACAACGGGGTTCCAGAGATTGAGACTGGTGATATCCATGCGGACTGCGAACGGCCGTTAAAAAAATGCCGCGGACGGTAGGGTTGCGGCCGCGGTATTGTACGACGGCCGTCAAGCACTGTTCGGCGAACCGCGCTCAACGGTTATAATGCCGCGCTCCCCCGGCCCGATTGGGCCCACAGGCCCGGCGCCGGCAGCTTGCGTGACGCGGGAGAAGTTTCCAGCCGAATTTTCAATCCGTATGCCTTGAGGAGGATGTATGGAGCTCTTCAGCACGCTTGACACCATGGGGCATGAACAGGTGGTGTTTTTTCATCACCCCGAATCCGGCCTCAAGGCCATCGTCGCCATCCATAACACCGTGCTCGGCCCGGCGCTCGGCGGGTTGCGCATGTGGCCGTACCGCAATGAGCAGGAAGCGCTGACCGACGTGCTGCGCCTGTCCCGCGGCATGACCTACAAGGCGGCGGTGTCGGGCCTGAATCTCGGCGGTGGCAAGGCGGTCATCATCGGCGATCCAGTGTTGAAATCCGAAGCGCTATTCCGCGCTTTTGGGCGTTTCGTGCAGTCGCTCGGCGGCCGCTACGTGACCGCCGAAGACGTGAACACCGATGTGCAGGCCATGGAATACATCTTCCAGGAAACCGATTACGTCACCGGCGTGCACCCGGTGCACGGCGGTTCGGGCGACCCCTCGCCGTTCACCGCCCTCGGCGTGATCCAGGGCATCAAGGCCTGCCTCCAGCGGCGCTACGGCCACACCGATCTCAAGAAGGTCAGCTACGCGGTACAAGGCCTGGGCCACGTCGGCTATCACATAGTCAAACACCTGCGCGACGCAGATGCCAAGGTGTTCGTGACCGACATGCACCAGGATCGCATTGACCAATGCGTGGCGCTCGGCGCCGAAGCGGTAAAGATGGAGGAGATTTACGGCGTGAACGCCAAGGTGTACGTGCCGTGCGCGCTGGGTGCGACCATCAACGAGAAATCCATTGCGCAGTTGCGTTGCGAAATCGTGGCCGGCTCCGCCAACAACCAACTGGCTACCGACGCCTGCGGCGACGAGCTGCACGGCAAAGGCATCCTGTATGCGCCGGACTACGCCATCAATGCCGGCGGCTTGATGAACGTGTCCATCGAATTGCAGGGCTACAACCGCGAGCGCGCCAACCGCATGGTGAACGGCATTTACGACATCATGGGCAACATCTTCGCACTTGCCGACCGCGAGAAGATTCCCACTTACAAGGCCGCCGACCAGGTCGCCGAAGGCCGCATCGCCGCCCTCGGCAAGGTCAAGCTGCCCACGGTCAACCAGCCCTACGAACGCCATTTCGCGGGACGACGCAACGGCAAACATTGATCCATTTGCGGGAGCGGTCGTACCGACCGCGATAACTTGCGAATCGCGACGGAGACCGTCGCTCCCACAATTCAAGGAATGACTTTGGCCACGATCAGCACACAAATCAACGAAGAACTCGATCTGCTGCGCGACACGGTGCGGCGATTCGCCGATACCGAGATCGCGCCGCGCGCACGCGAGATTGACGAACGCGCCGAATTCCCGCATGACCTGTGGCGCAAACTCGGCGAACTCGGACTCCTGGGCATCACCATTCCCACCGAACACGGCGGCGCGGGACTGGGTTATCTCGCGCACGTGGTTGCCATGGAGGAAATCTCGCGCGCTTCCGCTTCGGTGGGCCTGTCCTACGCGGCGCATTCCAACCTGTGCGTGAGCAACCTGTTCCGCCACGCCAACGCGGACCAACGCAGGAAATATCTGCCGAAACTGTGCCGCGGCGAATGGATCGGCGCGCTCGCCATGTCCGAGCCGGGCGCAGGCTCCGACGTGGTGGGCAGCATGAGCTGTCGCGCCGTCAGAAAAGGCAACAAGTGGATTGCCAACGGCAGCAAGATGTGGATCACCAACGGGCCGGAAGCCGACGTGGCGCTGGTGTACATGCGTACCGCCGGCAAGGAAGCCAACTCCCATTGCATCACCGCCTTCATCATCGAAAAAGGCATGCGCGGCTTCAAAACCGCGCAGAAGCTCGACAAACTCGGCATGCGCGGCTCGCACACCTCGGAGCTGGTGTTCGAGGACTGCGAAATCCCCGAAGCCAACGTGCTCGGCAAGGTGAACGAAGGCGTGTATATATTGATGCGCGGTCTGGATTCCGAGCGGCTGGTGCTGTCGGCCGGTCCCATCGGCATCATGCAGGCGGCGCTCGACGTCGTGCTGCCCTATGTGCGCGAGCGCAAGCAGTTCGGCAAGCCCATCGGCGAGTTCGAGATCATGCAGGCCAAGCTCGCGGACATGTTCACCGCGCTGCAGGCTTCGCGCGCGTTCACCTACCGGGTGTGCGAACGCTTTGACCACGGCGATGACCCGCGCGAGGAAGCCGCCGCCTGTCTGCTGTTCGCCTCGGAGCACGCCGTCAAGGTAGCGCTGGAAGCGATCCAGAGCCTGGGCGGCAACGGTTACATCAACGAATATCCCACCGGCCGGCTGTTGCGCGACGCCAAGCTCTACGACATCGGCGCCGGTACCAATGAGATTCGCCGCATGCTCATTGGCCGTGAGTTGTTCAGCAGCAAATAGACAGGTGCTGAGTGCTAAGTACTGCGTGCTGCGTCTAGAGACAAGTTGGATTTTTACGCAGCACCTAGCACCCAGAACGCAGCACTTGTAACATGAAGTTACGGAGATATGTGTTTATGCCAAACGACCCAATAGTGATTCTTTCCGCCCGCCGCACCGCCATCGGTTCGCTGCTCGGCCAATTCACTCCCGTCACCTCACCGCAACTCGGTGCCGCCGCAATCAAGGCCGCGGTCGCGGATTCCAGCATCCAACCCGAGGACATTGGCGAAGTCATCATGGGCTGCGTGCTGCCGGCCGCCGTCGGGCAGGCGCCCGCGCGCCAGGCCGCGCTTGGTGCCGGCCTGCCGAAATCCGTGGGCTGCACCACCGTCAACAAGGTGTGCGGCTCCGGCATGAAGGCCGTGATGCTGGCGCACGATCTCATCACCGCGGGCGCGGCGGACCTCATGGTCGCGGGCGGCATGGAGTCCATGACCAACGCGCCCCACATGCTGCACGCGCGCGTCGGCATCAAGTACGGCGAGGCGAAACTCATCGATCACATGGCCTGGGATGGGCTCACCAATCCGTATGACGGCCAGGCCATGGGCGTTTGCGGCGAACTGTGCGCCGAGAAGTTTCATTTCACGCGCGCGCAGCAGGATGCGTTTGCGACGGAATCCGTGAAGCGCGCCCAACGTGCCATCAAGGACGGTTCGTTCAAGGCTGAAATTGTTGCGGTGAATGTGAAGACCCGCAAAGGCGAGGTCACGGTGGATACCGACGAAGAACCGGGGCGCTGCGACATCACGAAGATTCCGACGCTCAAGCCCGCATTCAAGAAAGACGGCGGGACGGTGACCGCCGCGAGTTCATCCTCGATTTCCGACGGCGCCGCAGCGCTGGTGCTGATGCGCGAGAGTCTGGCGAAGCAGAAGGGACTCAAGCCATTCGCGCGTATTCTCGGGCACTCAAGTTTTGCCCAGGAACCCGTGTGGTTCACGACTTCGCCGGTGAGCGCCATTGACCGCCTGCAGAAGAAGCTTGGCTGGGCGGAAAAGAACGTGGACCTGTACGAAATCAACGAGGCCTTCGCCGTCGTCGCCATGGCCGCAATGCACGAGCTCAAGCTGCCGCACGCCAAGGTCAACGTGAACGGCGGCGCCTGCGCACTCGGCCATCCCATCGGTTGCTCGGGTGCACGCCTCATCGTGACATTGCTCCATGCGCTCAAGGCGCGTAACCTCAAGCACGGCATCGCCTCGCTGTGCATCGGCGGCGGCGAAGCGACGGCGATCGCGGTGGAGTTGCTGTAAGTTCAGACTACTTGGGTGTCCGGTCTTTAACGGAGGAGGACCAGTCATGCGCCACAAATGCATTATCGGGCTGATGGGTATCGTGACATTCCTGGCCGGCTGTACTTCGACAACGTATGCGGTCGCCGCCAATCCCGGCAACGGCATGCTGGTGATCGGTGTGCTGCTGCACGACATGAACGGCGCCGGTCAGGTGGGCAGCGGGCTGTATCCAGTGAGCTCCGTGGCGGTGAAGAATCTCGACACGGGCCGCGTTGATTCCATTCAGCTCAGTTCCAGTCACGGCATCGCCACGCTGAGCGCCGGAACCTATTGCGTGGACAGCCTGTTGCGGCCGAACGGCGATGCGCTCACCTATTGCGCACAGCCGTACTTCAAGGTCAACGCCGGCAAGATAGTGGTGGCCGGATTCATCGAGTTCGCGCTGAATCCGCCCACACACACTTACAAGCTGGTGAGCGCATTTACCGATCCGCAGGGCCTGTTCGATTCGCTGCCGGCCAGCGCCAAGGACAAGCTTGCGGATTTTTCCCAGAACGAGACCCCGGCTCCACATTGAACCGGGTCGGACCCGAACAACAAGGCCGCACATGCCGATCCTCAAATCCGCGATAGACCGGAATAGCAAGGAATTCACCGCCAACCGCACGCACATGGAAAAACTGGTGGCGGAGTTGCGCGCCACGCAGGCCAAAGCGGCACTCGGCGGCAGCGAGAAAGCACGCAACAAGCACACCGAGCGCGGCAAGCTGCTGGTGCGCGACCGCATCGAAGCCCTGCTCGATCCCGGTTCGCCCTTCCTGGAACTCTCCCCGCTCGCCGCCCACGCCATGTACGACGGCGACGCGCCCTGCGCCGGGCTGATCACCGGCATCGGCCGCGTGCAGGGCCGCGAAGTCATGCTCGTGGCCAACGACGCCACCGTGAAAGGCGGCACCTATTTCCCAATCACTGTCAAAAAGCACCTGCGCGCGCAGGAAATTGCGCTGGAGAACCGCCTGCCCTGCATTTACTTGGTGGACTCCGGCGGCGCGTTCCTGCCATTGCAGGACGAAGTGTTCCCCGACAAGGAGCACTTCGGACGCATCTTCTACAACCAGGCGCGGCTCTCCCGTGAACGCATTCCGCAAATCGCCGTGGTCATGGGCTCCTGCACCGCGGGCGGCGCCTACGTGCCCGCGATGTGCGATGAAGCCATCATCGTGCGCAACCAGGGCACGATTTTTCTCGGTGGCCCGCCGCTGGTGAAGGCCGCGACCGGCGAAGTGGTGGACGCGGAAACTCTGGGAGGCGGCGAGGTACACAGCAAGATTTCCGGCGTCACCGATCACCTCGCGGAAAACGATGCGCACGCGCTCGCCATCGCGCGCGACATCGTCGCGCATCTCAACTACACGCGCCCGAACTGGCTCACCAAGCAGCCGGTCGTCGAACCGCGTCATCCGGCCGATGAACTTTACGGCATCGTGCCGCAGGACACGCGCTACCCCTACGACGTGCACGAAGTCATCGCGCGCGTTGTGGACGGCTCGGAGTTCCAGGAATTCAAGGCGCTCTACGGCAAGACGCTGGTCACCGGCTTCGCGCACCTCTACGGCTATCCGGTAGGCATCATCGCCAACAATGGCATCCTGTTTTCCGAGTCCGCGCTCAAAGGCACTCACTTCATCGAACTCTGCGAGCAGCGCCGCATTCCGCTGGTGTTCCTGCAGAACATCACCGGCTTCATGGTGGGCAAGAAATACGAACACGGCGGCATCGCCAAGGACGGCGCCAAGATGGTGATGGCGGTCGCCTGCGCCACGGTGCCGAAATTCACCGTGCTCATCGGCGGCAGCTTCGGCGCCGGCAATTACGCCATGTGCGGCCGCGCCTATGGCGCGCGCTTTCTGTGGATGTGGCCGAATGCGCGCATCTCCGTCATGGGCGGCGAACAGGCGGCCTCGGTGCTCGCCACCGTCAAACGCGACGGCATCGAAGCCAAGGGCGGCAAGTGGAGCGCAAAGGAGGAAGAAGCCTTCAAGCAGCCGCTGCGCGAACAGTACGAATCGCAGGGCCATCCCTACTACGCAACCGCGCGCCTCTGGGACGATGGCATCCTTGATCCGGCCGACACCCGCCGCGTGCTCGGCCTCGCGCTCGCCACTGCCGAAAACTCCCCGCTCGAACCGGGCAGCCGCTACGGCGTTTTCCGCATGTAGCCTGCGGATGTGGGAGCGGCGATATTCGCCGCGATTTCCTGTTTTGAATCGCGGCCGGCACGACCGCTCCCACGCTGCAAGGAATGAAAAATGACCGAAAGCGTACTCTTGCAAACCGACTCCCGCGGCGTGACGACACTCACGCTCAACCGCCCGGAGAAGCACAACGCCTTCGACGCCGCGCTCATCGCCGAACTGATGCAGAAACTGGCTCGGCTCAACAACGACAGCGGCACGCACATTGTAATTCTGACCGGCGCGGGCAAGTCGTTCTCCGCCGGCGCCGACCTCAACTGGATGCGCTCCATGGCGAAGTTCAGCGAGACGGAGAATATCGAGGATGCGCTGAAACTCGCCGAGCTGATGGATGTATTGAACACGCTGCGCAAACCCACCGTCGCGCGCGTCAACGGCGCCGTGTATGGCGGCGGCGTGGGTCTCGTGGCCTGCTGCGACATCGCCATTGCCTCGGAGAGCGCGAAATTCTGCCTGAGCGAAGTGCGGCTCGGGCTTGTGCCCTCGGTGATTTCGCCCTACGTCATCTCCGCAATCGGCGCACACCAGGCGCGGCGCTATTTCCTGACGGCGGAAGCGTTTGACGCCCGACAGGCGCGCGCCATTAACCTGGTCCATGAAGTCGTGCCCGCAGAACAACTGGACGCGGCGGTCGAGCGCGAAGTGGCAATGCTGCTCAAGGGCGGCGCCAAAGCGCTCACTGCGTCCAAGGAACTGATTGCCGCCAACGCCGCGGCTTCGGTTTCCACGCGCCGCGCGCTCAAACAGAAGACCGCACAGCTCATCGCGCAACTGCGCGTTTCAGAGGAAGGCCAGGAAGGCTTGAGCGCCTTCCTGGAGAAACGTCCTCCGAAGTGGATTAAATGATGAAGTTCAGTTCGACGCTATCCGAAAGCAGCGAAACCTGATGTTCAAGAAAATACTCATCGCCAACCGCGGCGAGATTGCCTGTCGCGTGCTCCGTAGTTGCAAGCGCCTGGGCATCGCCACCGTGGCGGTATATTCCGACGCGGATCGGCACGCCATGCACGTACGGATGGCGGACGAGGCGGTGCACATCGGGGCGTCAAAAGCCGCGGATTCCTATCTCAACATGGACCACATTCTGGCAGCGGCGAAACAAACCGGCGCCGAGGCAATTCATCCCGGTTACGGGTTTCTCTCGGAGAACAGCGAATTCGCGCGCCGCTGTCGAAAAGCCGGCTTGGTGTTCATCGGCCCCTCGCCCGAAAGCATGGATGCCATGGCCTCAAAGAGCGCCGCGGTCACGTTGATGGAAAAAGCCGGCGTACCGGTGACGCCCGGCTATCACGGCGACGACCAGACTCTGAAGAAACTTGAAGCCGAAGCGCGGCACGTCGGTTTCCCTGTGCTGATCAAGCCCTCCGCCGGCGGCGGCGGCAAAGGCATGCACATCGTGCATGCGGCCGGAGAATTCAAGGAAGCGCTGGAAACCGCGAAGCGCGAAGCCAAGAACGCTTTCGGCGACGATCATGTGCTGCTCGAAAAATACATTCAGCAGCCGCGCCACATTGAGTTCCAGGTGTTCGGCGACACGCACGGTAACGTGGTGCACATCTTCGAACGCGAATGTTCGCTACAGCGGCGCTTCCAGAAAGTCGTGGAGGAAACTCCCTCGCCGTTTCTGGATGACGCCATGCGCAAGAAAATGGGCGAAGCCGCGGTGGCGGCGGCCAAGGCCGTGGATTACGTGAACGCCGGCACCATCGAGTTCATCGTGGGCGCGGACCGGTCGTTCCATTTCATGGAGATGAACACGCGCTTGCAGGTCGAACATCCAGTTACCGAGGAAACCACCGGCTTGGATCTGGTGGAATGGCAGTTGCGCGTAGCGAGTGGCGAGCCGCTGCCGCTCACGCAGAACCAGATCAAGCAATGCGGCCACGCCATCGAAGCGCGTTTGTACGCGGAAAATGCCGCCAAGGGCTTTCTGCCGGTGACCGGACGCATCGAGGCCTTTGATACGCCGCGTGATGAGTGGGCGCGCGTGGACACCGGCGTGCGCAGCGGCGACGAGATCGGCATTTTCTACGACCCGATGATCGCCAAAATCAGCGCCAGCGGCAAAGATCGCGCCGAAGCCGTGAGCCGCTTGCGCGAGACGCTCGCACACACCGCGGTGTTCGGCATGGTGACCAATCTGCCGTTGCTGCGCGGCATTGCACGGCACCCGGAGTTCGCCGCCGGCCGCTTCGACACCGGCTTCATCGAACGCGAGTTGAATACCCTGCTCGCCCGCCCCGCTCCCACACCGGCCGCGCTGGCTGCGGCGGTACTCAGCAAGCTTGCGGGACAAAAAACCGGTCCGTGGCAGGCCGACGGCTGGCGCGTGGACGGGACGCACGGCCGGCGTCTGCTGGCGCGCGGCGCCGATGGCAGTGAACACGCGCTGCACATCAACGGCGGACCGGCCGGATTCAACCTGGATACCGACGCCGGCCACCACAAAGTGCGGGTGAGAGACTCAGACCGGGATCGCGCGCAATTCACTCTGGATGATGAGCCCTGCACGGCGTACGTGCTGCGCCACGGCAACGAGTTTCAGGTCGAGCTCGACAGCGAAGCCTACAATTTCGCACTCACCTTGCCGTTCGCGCCCAAAGCCGTCGGACACGCGGACACCGCCACCCATCCCGTGAGCCCCATGCCGGGCCGCGTGGTCGCGGTGCACGTCAAAACCGGTGACAAGGTGGAGCCCGGCCAGCCGCTGCTGGTGCTCGAGGGCATGAAAATGGAATACACGCTCAAGGCCACGATGGCCGGCCGGATCGAGACCGTGCTCTGCAAGGAAGGCGAGATGGTGGAAGCGGATACAGTGCTTGTAACTATCAAGGCGGCCGAGTAGTTGTGAACCAGCATCGGCATCTGTATACTTGTACTATATATTGAACAGGTCGCAAATCATGCGCGTCATAAACTTCTCCGAAGCTCGTAACAGCCTCAAAAGGGTCATAGACCATGTGGTCAAAGACGCGGACTATGCTGTCATTTCGCGGCGCGATGCGCCGGATGCGGTGGTCATGTCACTGGATACTTTCAACAGCATGATGGAAACCGTATATCTGCTGAAAACACCAGCCAACGCAGCGCATCTAAATCGCTCTATCCGCCAGTTCCGCAAAGGTCAAACCAAAGCGCGGAAACTGAAGGATGCCTAGCCGGCTGACCTTTACCGCCGCTGCCTGGCAGGATTACGTGTACTGGGAAACCCAGGACCGCAAAACGTTACGTCGTGTCAATGCTCTGCTTGATGACACCATGCGCCATCCATTCACCGGCGTCGGCAAGCCGGAAGCGTTGCGCGAAAACCTCAGGGGCTTCTGGTCAAGACGGATAGATGACACTCATCGCCTGGTGTATGCGGTTAAAGACCAGGATCTCGTCGTGATTGCGTGTCACTATCACTACGAATAAGTCATGAGCGAATACCCCAAACTTGTCAAAATCGTCGAAGTCGGGCCGCGCGACGGCTTGCAGAATGAAAAGGCCATCGTGCCGGCGGCGGTGAAGATCGAGTTCATCAACCGCCTCTCGCAAACGGGACTACGGACCATCGAAGCCACGAGTTTCGTGAACCCCAAATGGATTCCGCAGCTCGCGGACGCGGACGAAGTCTTCCGCGGCATCCAGAAAAAACCTGGCGTGTCCTATCCGGTTCTGGTGCCGAACGAGCAAGGCATGCAGCGCGCGTTGGCGGCCGGCGCAAAAGAAGTCTCGATTTTCACGGCGGCTTCGGAAACCTTCAACCACAAGAACATCAACGCGTCCATCGCGGACTCCATCGAGCGCTTCAAGCCGGTGATGGCTCTGGCCGCGAAGCACGACGTGAAGGTTCGCGGCTACATCTCCACGGTCATCGGCTGTCCCTACGAAGGACCCATTGCGCCGGATGCGGTAGCGCGCGTGGCGAAACAGCTTGCGGATCTCGGCTGCCATGAAATCTCGCTGGGCGACACCATCGGCGTGGGTACACCGGTGAAGGCGCAACGCATGCTGGCCGCCGCGGCTGCGGTGGTGCCGATGCAAAAGCTCGCGGTACATTTCCACGACACCTATGGCCAGGCCCTCGCGAACATCCATGCCTGCCTCGAACTGGGCGTCGCGGTGGTGGACAGCTCCACGTCCGGTCTCGGCGGCTGTCCCTACGCGAAGGGCGCGACCGGCAACGTCGCTACTGAAGACGTGCTGTTCATGCTTGAGGGCATGGGCATCGAAACCGGTGTGGACATGGGTAAACTGTTGGCGGCCGGGCACTTCATCAGCGATGCCCTGGCGCACCGGCCGGAAAGCAAGTTGGGGCGCGTTCCAGCGGATTCCCGCCGTGACGCACGTACACTGGTCAACCGTCAATGAAAAAAATCCGCGTCGGCATCCTGTTTGGCGGTAAATCCGCGGAGCACGAGATTTCGCTGCTGTCGGCCAAGAACGTCATCGAGGCGCTCGACAAGGATAAATATGAGCCGGTGCTGATCGGTATCGACAAAACCGGCCGCTGGCTCATGAACGAACCCTCGCGCTTCCTGCTGAACAGCACCGACCCCAAACTCATCGCACTCAACAAGGCCAACAGCGAAAGCGTGGCGCTCGCGCCGCAGAGCGAAGGCCGGATTACCAGTCTCAACAGCGGCCACCTCAACCAATCGGTGGACGTGGTGTTCCCCATCCTGCACGGACCCTTCGGCGAGGACGGCACCATTCAGGGCCTGTTGAAACTCGCCAACGTGCCGTTCGTGGGCGCGGGCGTACTGGGCTCGGCGGTGGGCATGGACAAGGATGTGATGAAACGCCTGCTGCACGAGGCCGGTATTCCGATTCCCAATTTCCTGGTGTTCCGGCGCGGCGAACAGCTTGCCTTCGAACAAGTGACGCGCGCATTGGGATTGCCGCTATTCGTGAAGCCGGCCAATCTGGGCTCGTCGGTCGGCATCAGCAAGGCGAAAGACAAGGCGGGCTTCGACAAAGCCGTAGCCGATGCTTTCCGTTACGACGGCAAGATTCTCGTGGAAGAAGCCATCCAGGGCCGTGAGATCGAATGCGCGGTGCTGGGCAACGACGAGCCCATGGCGTCGGTGCCCGGGGAAATCATTCCCACTCATGAGTTTTACGATTACGAAGCAAAATACATTGACGAGCATGGCGCGCGCCTCGAAGCCCCGGCGAAACTGCCGCCGGAAACCGGCAAGCACGTGCAGGATCTCGCCATTCGCACGTTCAAGGTGCTGAACTGTGAAGGCATGGGTCGCGTGGATTTCTTTCTCAAGCCCGACGGCACGCTGCTGGTGAATGAAATCAACACCATTCCCGGCTTCACCAAAATCAGCATGTATCCGCGGCTCTGGGGTCTGTCCGGCGTCTCCTACACCGAACTCATTGACCGCTTGATCAAGTTGGCCTTCGAGCGCCACGGGCGGGAACAAGAACTGCAAACAGCTCACACGGGGGCGCCATGATCAAGCTCGTATTGCTGCGCCATGGCCTGAGCGAATGGAACAAGGAAAACCGTTTCACCGGCTGGACCGACGTGGACCTCGCACCGGAAGGCGTGGCGGAAGCGCATGAGGCCGCACGCCTGTTGCAGGCCGACGCTTTCAGTTTCGATCTTGCCTACACCTCAGTGCTCAAGCGCGCCGTCCGCACGCTGTGGACCGTGCTGGACGACTTGGACCTGATGTGGATTCCCACCGAGAAAAGCTGGCGCCTGAACGAGCGCCACTACGGCACACTGCAAGGACTGAACAAAGCCGAAATGGCGCAAAAGTACGGCGAAGCGCAGGTAAAAATCTGGCGGCGCAGCTACGACGTGCGCCCGCCGGCGCTGGCTGAAAGCGATGCGCGCCATCCCAATTTCGATCCGCGCTACAGTGCATTGCAACCTGCCGAGCGCCCGGCCACGGAATCACTGGCGGACACGGTGGCGCGCTTCGTGCCTTACTATGAACAAACCATCCTGCCGGCGATGCGTGCCGGCAAGCGCATCATCATTTCCGCACATGGCAACTCGCTGCGTGCGCTAGTCAAACACCTCGACAAGATAAGCGACGAAGACATCGTGGCGCTCAACATCCCCACCGGCATTCCGTTGGTGTATGAATTCGACCGGCACTTCACACCCACCCGGCACCACTATCTCGGCGACCCGCAGCGGGTGAGTGCGGCCGCCGACGCGGTGGCGAATCAGGCGCGAAGCGGATAAGTTTACTCAGTCGCGCGCCGGCGCGGTCAACAGCGACCACGCGGTCTGTTCAAGAAAACGTTACATTTAGTCACTGAAACAGGAATCGGCCAATGAAATTCGAAAAAATCCACGCCATCGTTTCCGGCGGCGTGTCGGGTCTGGGTCTCGCCACCTGCGAGCGCATCGTCAGGGCCGGCGGCAAGGTCGCCATGCTGGATGTGAACGCGCAGCACGGGGCAGACGCCGCGAAGAAGCTCGGCGCCAACGCGCTGTTCATCAAGACCGACGTCTCGTCGGAAAAGGAAGTCGCCGCCGCGGTGGACCAGGCCAAGGCCGTGCTCGGCAGCCTGCAGTTGGTGGTCAACTGCGCCGGCGTGCTGGGCGCGGGCCGCACGCTGGGCCGCGAAGGCCCGATGGCAACCGAGTTTTTCGCCAAGACCATCCATGTGAACCTGATCGGCACGTTCAACCTCATCAAGGCTGCAGCCAACGTCATGCAGCACAACGCGCCCAACGCCGAGGGTGAACGCGGCGTGATCGTCAATACCGCTTCGGTGGCGGCGTTCGAGGGCCAGATAGGACAGGCGGCCTATTCCGCCTCCAAAGGCGGCATCGTCGGCATGACCTTGCCCATCGCGCGCGAGTTCGCGCGCTTCGGCATCCGCGTCATGACCATAGCGCCCGGCATTTTCTGGACGCCGATGATGGCTGGCATGCCCGAAGAAGTGCAGAAATCGCTCGGCGCTCAGGTGCCCTTCCCTTCGCGTCTCGGCAAACCCGAAGAATACGCGCAACTCGTGCAGCAGATTTGCGAGAGCGTGATGCTCAATGGCGAAACCATCCGGCTCGACGGCGCGATAAGGATGCAACCGAAATAAACGCGGGGTTCCACCCCCGCGCGCCGGGTCCATTTTCTTTGCTCGTCCAAAGAAAATGGACGAAAAGAAAGGACGCCCCCGGATGCCGCAGGCGCTACGCTTCCTGCTTCGCGCCTGACCCAGGGCGTACATCCATGTACGCCCGCTCGAAGCTTCGCTTCGAGCCCCTGTGCGCTTCCCTCGCTCGGGGTTTCGCAGACGGTGCGTCCATGCACCGCTGCGAAGGCTCGCCATCCTGGCTTCGCCCGCTTCGCGGCCTAATCCTCGCTCAGTCCAGTGCTCGGCGGCATCCAAGGGGTATTCAAGACAATGTAGATGCCGAATCATTTAAAATGCGGTCAGCTTCTATTTGAAATGTTGTAGCTCGAATAAATGGAAATCCAACGCGAGGTAATGCAGTACGACGTAGTGGTGGTGGGCGCGGGCCCAGCCGGGCTCGCCTGCGCCATACGTCTCAAGCAGTTGAAGTCCGGCACTCGGGTATGTGTGCTGGAAAAAGGCTCGCAGGTGGGCGCGCACATTCTCTCGGGCTGCGTCATGGAGCCGGCCGCCATGGATGAGCTGCTGCCGGATTGGCGCAAAACACCGCCTGCGATCTGCGTGCCGGCGGCCAAAGACGAATTCGTGCTGCTCACCAAAACCCGGCGCATCAAGCTGCCCACGCCGCCGCAGATGCACAATCGCGGCAATGTCATCATTTCCCTCGGCAGCCTGTGTGCGTGGCTCGCGCAGCAGGCGGAAGCTTTGGGCGTGGAAGTGTTCGCGGGCTTCCCGGCCGCCACGCCGCTCATCGAAAACGGCAAGGTCATCGGCGTGCGCTGCGGCGACATGGGCCTGAACAAGGACGGCACGCCGGGGCCAAACTTTGCCGCGGGCGTGGATATTCATGCGGGCACGACGGTGCTCGCCGAAGGTTGCCGCGGCAGCGTCAGCAAGCTGCTGATAAAGGAATTCAATCTGGACGCGGGCTGTTCGCCGCAGACCTATGGCATCGGCTTCAAAGAGCTGTGGCAGGTGCCGCCGGGCCGCGTGCAGCCGGGTTACGTGCAACACAGTGTCGGCTGGCCGCTGGATTCCAAGACCTACGGCGGAAGTTTTCTGTATCATCTGGATCAGAACCGCGTGTATGTGGGTTTCGTCGCGGGACTCGACTACGAAGACCCGGAATTCAAGCCCTTTGAAGCTTTCCAGCAATTCAAACACCATCCGAGCATCAAACCTCTTCTCGAAGGCGGAGAAATCATTTCCGCCGGCAGCCGCGCACTCATCGAGGGTGGACTGCAATCCCTGCCGAAACTGGATATGCCCGGCGCGCTGCTGATAGGCGACGCCGCTGGCACCATGAACGTTCCGAAAATCAAGGGCACGCACATGGCGCTGCGCTCCGGCATGCTGGCGGCGGAGCATCTGGTCGAGCGCGGCAGCGGCGAGGGTTTCGATGCACGCTGGCGAGTCTCACCTTCTGCACGCGAGCTGCGCAAGGTCCGCAACATCCGGCCCGGATTTCACAAGGGCCTGTGGTTTGGTCTGCTCTACGCGGCGCTGGAGACCGTGACGCTCGGCAAACTGCCCTGGACGCTGAAGAATCACGCGGACTGGAAGAGTCTGTACAAGCTTGGCGAACGTGCGCCCGAAACCGAAGACTATGTCAGCCGCGCGCTGCCACCCAAGGATCGGCTATCTTCGGTGTTCTTCGCCGCTACAAGTCACGATGAGCACCAGCCCGCTCATCTCAAGGTGCCGGATACCAATATATGCGTGGGCCGCTGCGTCACGGAATACCATAACCCCTGCACCCGCTTCTGCCCAGCGCAGGTCTATGAAATGGTCGAGGAAAATGGCGTCAAGCGCCTGCAAATCAATGCCGCCAACTGCGTGCACTGCAAAACCTGCGACATCAAGGACCCCTACGAAAATATCCTCTGGACCACGCCGGAAGGCGGCTCGGGGCCAAATTATCAGAATTTATGAGCGGTGAGGAAGCGAGGCGTGAGGGGTGAGGCGAGAAAGGCAAAATTCCCACCCCGGCACAAACTCCTCACCCTTGACACCTCAGCCCTCGCTTTTGCGAGATTCAGACTTACTAATGCCATTACATTACTGCGAGTGTCGAAATGAAGATCTTGGTTGGTATTAAACGCGTCATTGATTTCTCGGTGCGCGTACAGGTCAAGAAGGACGGCAGCGGCGTCAACACCGACGGCGTGAAGCTGTCCATCAATCCCTTCGATGAAATCGCGCTGGAAGAGGCCCTGCGAATTCGTGAGAAAGGCGTGCAGGCCGAGGTAGTCGCGGTGTCCATCGGACCGACTGAGGTGCAGCAGCAGTTGCGCACCGCGCTCGCCATGGGCGCGGATCGCGCGGTGCTGGTGGAAACCGGCGAAAACATGCAGCCATTGGGCGTGGCACGTGTATTCCACCAACTCGTCAAGCGCGAGAACGCCGATCTTGTGATTCTCGGCAAGCAAGCGATTGACGACGACAGCAATCAAACCGGCCAAATGCTGGCGGCGCTCTGGGACCGCCCGCAGGCCACGTTTGCCTCGAAAGTGGAACTCAAGGACAACACGCTGACGGTCACGCGCGAGGTGGATGCAGGTTTGGAAACCCTGTCGGTGGACCTGCCGGCGGTCGTCACCACTGACCTGCGGCTCAACACGCCGCGCTTCGTGAAGATGCCGGACATCATGAAAGCCCGCAGCAAGCCGCTGCAAATCCTCAAACTAGCCGAGTTGGGTGCAGCCGCTGCACCCAAGCTGGAAGCCACAAAATACGCGCCGCCGCCGCAGCGTGTGGGCGGCAAGAAGGTGGCTGATGTGCCAGCCTTAATCGCGGCACTCAAAGAACGGGGGGTGCTGTAATGAGCAAAACCCTGGTTATCGCCGAGCACGACGGCAAACAACTCAATGCTTCCACGACGCGCGCCGTGAGCTGTGCGCTCGCCATCGGTGGCGAGATTAATGTGGTGGTGTTCGCGGCCGACGCCGCGGCTGTTGCAACCGCCGCCACAAAGTTAAAGGGTGTGAAGCGCGTGTTGAAAGTGGAACGCGCCGAGAACGCGCATCAACTGGCGGCCGTGCTGGCGCCACAGATCGCGAAACTCGCCAAGGATTACAGCCATGTGCTCGCGCCCTCCACCACCTTCGGCAAAGACGTGCTGCCGCGCGCTGCGGCGCTCCTGGGAGTGCAGCAGTTGAGCGATGTAATGAAAGTTATCGATCCGGTAACTTTTGAACGGCCCATGTACGCGGGCAATGCCATCGTCACGGTGAAGGCGCCTGCTGCGTCCTGCATCCTCGCCACGGTGCGTACCGCTTCCTGGCAGCCCTGCGGCGAAGGCGGCGGCGCCGAGATCGTGTCGGCATCCACAGATGTGGCCATTCCAGAACACACGCGTTTTGTGGAACTCAAGGCCGAGAAAAGCGACCGGCCCGATCTGCAATCCGCGCCACGCGTGGTCTCAGGCGGCCGCGGCGTGGGCAGCAAGGAAAACTTCGCGGTGATCTACAAGCTCGCGGACAAGTTGCACGCCGCCGTGGGCGCCTCGCGCGCCGCGGTGGACGCGGGCTTTGTGTCGAACGATCTGCAGGTGGGTCAGACCGGCAAGATCATCGCGCCCGATCTCTACGTGGCGGTCGGAATCTCCGGTGCCATCCAGCATCTCACCGGCATCAAGGATGCGCGCACCATCGTCGCCATCAACAAGGATGCCGACGCGCCGATTTTTCAGGTCGCCGACATCGGTCTGGTCGGGGATCTGTTCCAGGTCCTGCCGGAACTGGAAAAAGCGCTGGACAAGCTTTGAATGATCCGGGAGCGGCGCCTGTGCTTGCAGGCCAATTGCCGACATCAGCATCGCCCGCCATTTCCGTACCGCTGAGTATGTGAGTTACGCGGCTAACGTAACGCTTGGCCGCAGATTGAACATCTGTGACAAAACCCCCGCGCGCAAAGCGCATCCTCCCTTTGCAAAAGGGGGGGCGTGGGGAGATTTCAGGCACGCCGAATATTTATCGGCGTACCAGGTGGCTCTAAGGCTTAATCACGCCCGAGGCGCGCGATCCAGCGGTAGAGTACGACAATCGTCGCTATGAACGCGACGCCGCCGATCCACAGACCGGCGTCGGCGAAGTGTGAACCGACGAGCGCAATGGGCGTAGCGTTGCCGGAAAACGCCACGGCCGCGGCGAAGATCACGCCCAGCAGGCTTTCGCCCACGATCAGTCCTGACGCGAGCAGCGTACCGAGTTGTTTGGTGGCTTCGGGTTTCGGCGTGCGGTCCGCGCGACGATTGAACCAGGCGCCGACCAGTGCGCCGACCACCACCATGAGCGTGGTCGAGGTCGGCAGATAAATGCCGAGACCCACCGCGAGCGGCGGCAAGCTCACCCGTTTCACGGTGCGCTTGAGACCCTCGTCGAGCAGGATGCCGGCGACGCCAATGGCGCCGCCGATGCCGATCAGCGACCAGTCAATGTTGTTGGTAATCACGCCCTGCGCCAGCGCCGAAATCAATCCCGCCTGCGGCGCCGGCAACGCGTGCGCCGGATTGACGCCGGGAGCGCCCAGGAAACCGTAGGCTTTGCTGAGCAGGTCGAGGACCGGCGGAATGATGAGCGCGCCCGCGATCACGCCGATGACCAACGCCCACTGCTGTTTGGACGGAGTCGCATCCACCAGCTGGCCGGTCTTCAGGTCCTGCAGGTTGTTGTTGGCGATGGACGCCACCGCGAACACTACCGAGGTAATGAACAGCGCGAACGCCACCAGCGCCTTGCCGGCTTCAGGCGGCAGATGGGGTTTCACGCCGAGCACCAGCAGCAGCGCGGCAATCACCACCACCAGGATGCCGATACCGGACAGCGGGCTGTTGGATGAGCCGATCAGGCCGGCCATGTAGCCGCACACTGCCGAGACCAGAAAGCTCAGGATCACCACGAAGATCACGCCGCCGACCGTCAGCAGGATGGCGTGTGAACCGAGGCCGCTCACCACGCTAAAGTGCCACAGCAGATACGCGACCGGGATCAGGCAGGCGAGCGAAACCAGACCGACCATGCCGATGGGAATGTCGCGCTCCACACGCGGCAAAGTATCGGCCTTGCCGGCCTTGCGCACGCGCGCCGCGGCCATGGCGCCGCGCAATCCCGCGACTACCGGTTTGACCAGCGTGGCCAGCGTCCAGATGGCCGCCACGCCGATGGTGCCGGCGCCCACGAAACGCACATAGTGGCTCCACGCGCCTTGCGCGACATCGGAAGCTGAGCCCGCGAGCGGATGCAGCAAGGTGAAATGCGGAACACCCCAGCCCCAGCCGATGATGGCGCCGACCAGCATGGCGACGCCTACCCACAATCCCACAAGATGACCGATGGCGAAGAGCGCGAACGACAGCGCAAAATCGAAGCCGGTGGCCGAACCCCTGTGGCCGATGCGGAAATATCCGGCGACATCGCTTGCAAAAATTCTGGTCTGAACGATCACGTAGAACACCGCCGAGACCACACCGCCGGCCAACACGGCCTTGAGCCCCGCGCCGCCCGATTCCACCGATTCGGCCGCCACCCCCGGGCCGCCCGAGCCGACCTTGAGCACTTCGGCACAGGCCACGCCTTCGGGGTACGGCAGATCGGAATCGGTGACCAGCGCACGGCGCAGCGGGATGGTGTACATCACGCCCAGGATGCCGCCGGTGACACACACGCCGAAGGACATCCAGAACGGAAAGCCACTCCACCAGCCGACGATGATCAGGCCCGGCAACACAAAGATGATCGAGGACAGCGTGCCGGCGGCCGAGGCCACGGTCTGCACGATGTTGTTTTCCTGCATGGTGGAGTTCTTGAATCCGCGCAGGATCGCCATGGAAATCACGGCGGCGGGAATCGAGGTGGAAAAAGTGAGCCCCGCCTTGAGGCCGAAGTACACGTTGGCCGCCGTGAACACCACGGTGATGATGACGCCGATCAGCAGACCGCGCAGCGTGAATTCCCCGACCGACTTCATGTCGTTGAACGCCGAAACCTGCATGGGCGATGCTCCCGATTATTGAGATTCAAGACCGCGGCGGATGCACCGCCGATCCCGTTGGTATCGTCCAGGTCGCGCGCACAATAACCCATCCCTGCGTGCCTGTCTCGCCCCCGCTCGGCAGCGGAACCATGCGCACCGGTGCCGAACGAAATTTGCGATAATGCCGACCTGTCCCGCCGTTCCGGACCCCCATGAGCGCACCACTTTGGACTCCCAGCGCCGAGGTTGTCGCACACGCCAACATGCGGCGCTTCCTGGAGCACGTGCAGCACCAGTGCGAGCCGCAGGTGAAGAACTACGCGGGCCTGTACCGCTGGTCCATCGAGCATCCCGAGCGATTCTGGCCGCAGGTGTGGGCTTTCTGCGGGATCAAGGCGTCGCGGACCTGGGACGAGGTGCTCACCGAAGCCCACCGGATGCCGGGTGCCAGGTGGTTCGAAGGCGCACATCTCAATTTCGCCGAGAACCTGCTGCGCTACCGCGACTCGCGGCCGGCTTTGGTCTTCCGCTGTGAGCGGGAAGATCTACGCATCACCTGCAGTTATCAGGAGCTTTACCGCCAGGTCGCCGCGCTGGCCGCGGCGCTTAGAAAATCCGGCATCCGAGCCGGCGACCGGGTGGCGGGTTTCATGCCCAACCGCCCGGAAACCGTGATCGCCATGCTCGCGGCTGCGAGCCTCGGGGCCATCTGGTCCTCCTGTTCGCCGGATTTCGGCATCAATGGCGTGCTCGATCGCTTCGGCCAGATTGCACCCAAAGTGCTGTTCACCTGCGACGGCTATTTTTACGCCGGCAAGACTGTGGATTCGCTCGCGCGCATCCGCGGCGTGCTGGAAAAGCTCCCGTCGGTCGAGCACGTAGTTGTCGTGCCTTACGTGAGTACGCAGCTCGACATTTCCACCGTACCGCGCGCGGTGCTTTGGCGCCAGTATCTGGGCAGCGCAACGGAAGTCGAATTCGCGCAACTGCCGTTCGACCATCCGGTGTACATCATGTACAGCTCGGGCACCACCGGCGTGCCCAAGTGCATTGTGCACGGCGCCGGCGGTACGCTCATCCAGCACCTCAAGGAATTGGTGCTGCACACGGATCTCAAACGCGAGGACGTGATTTTCTACTTCACCACCTGCGGCTGGATGATGTGGAACTGGCTGGTGTCGGGCCTCGCCGTGGGCGCCACCGTGCTGCTCTACGACGGTTCGCCCTTCCACGCGCATCAGGACATCCTGTGGCGCATGGCCGAGGAGGAAGGCATCAGCATCTTCGGCACCAGCGCCAAATATCTTTCGGCCGCGGAGAAATTCGACGTCCGGCCGCGCGAGAAACACAAGCTCGAAAAACTGCGCATCATCACCTCCACCGGTTCGTCGCTGCTGCCCGAGAATTCCGAATACGTGTACCGCGACATCAAGTCGGACCTGTGCCTGTCTTCGATTTCCGGCGGCACCGACATCATCTCCTGCTTTGCGCTCGGCAATCCGCTGCTGCCCGTGTATCCGGGCGAACTCCAATGTCGAGGTCTGGGCATGGCGGTGGAAATCTGGAACGCGGACGGCAAGCCGGTGCACGGCCGGCCGGGCGAGCTGGTGTGCACCCGGCCGTTCCCGTCCATGCCGGTGCAATTCTGGAATGACCCGGACGGAAAGAAATACCACGACGCGTATTTCGATTACTTCCCCGGTGTGTGGCGCCACGGCGATTGGGCCGAGCTGACCGCGCACGACGGCCTCATCATTCACGGCCGCTCCGACGCCACGCTCAATCCCGGCGGCGTACGCATCGGCACCGCGGAAATCTACCGGCAGGTGGAGAAGCTGCCGGAGATCGTGGAAAGCATCGCGGTCGGCCAGGACTGGCAGGGCGACGTGCGCGTAATCCTGTTCGTGCGGCTGCGCGATGGCGTGGCGCTCGACGAGGCGCTTATCGGCAGAATCCGCAAAACCATCCGCGACAACACCTCGCCACGGCACGTGCCGGCAAAGGTCATCGCCGTGTCCGACATTCCGCGCACCATCAGCGGCAAGATCAGCGAACTCGCGGTACGCAACGTGATCCACGGCTGGCCGGTGAAGAACACCGATGCCCTCGCCAACCCCCAGGCGTTGGAGCATTACAAAAACCTGGCGGAATTACACACCGATTGAGCACACATGGGCATGCGGCATAGCGAAACCTTATGCGACCTGTGTTTGTGGGAGCGGTGAGCGGACCCATGGGTCCGCGCCGCGATTCGAGTCTTATCGCGGTCGGGACGATCGCTCCCACGAAGAAAAGAATTAGTGTTATTCCTGATGTTGCAAACAATATGAATGACGCACCAACGCCACTCACGCCGCGGCAACATTACGCAGCGGATCTGGCCAGATCGGGATTCGTGAAAGACACCGCCCAGGCGAAAGCCGTGGCGGCGCTGGATATCCTTTATCACCATCTGCTCGCCCACCCGGTCCCGTGGTGGCGGCGCTGGCGCGGCCGCGCGGCCACTGCGCCCAAGGGGCTGTATCTCTGGGGCGCGGTCGGCCGCGGCAAAACCTACCTGATGGACTGTTTCTTCGAGTGCCTGCCATTTGCGGAAAAGCAGCGCCTGCACTTCCATCATTTCATGCAGATGGTACACACGCGCCTGAAGGCGTTGCCGGATCAGGAAGATCCCCTGCGCGTGGTCGCCAAACACTTCAGCGAGCAGGCGCGGGTGTTGTGCTTTGACGAATTCTTTGTGTCCGACATCGGCGACGCCATGCTGCTCGGACGCCTGCTGCAATACCTGTTCGAAGACGGCGTGACGCTGGTGGCAACTTCCAACCTGCCGCCGGATGCGCTCTACAAGGACGGCCTGCAGCGCGAGCGCTTCCTGCCCGCCATCCGCTCGCTGAAACAGCATACCTATGTGCTGCATCTCGACGGCGGCAGCGATTACCGCCTGCGGCATCTGGAACGAACCCGCCTGTATTACGTGCCGGCCGGCGCCGAGGCCGACAGCCATTTGCAGGCATTCTTCCGGCAACTGTCGGGCGGCGTGCACAGCAGCACGGCGCCGTTGCTCATCAATGAGCGGGAAATTCCCGTCAAGGAACACGCCGATGGCGTGGTGTGGTTCGGTTTCCGGAACCTCTGCGGCGGACCGCGCAGCGCCGCGGATTACATCGAGATCGCGCGCGCGTGGCACACGGTGCTGGTGTCGGACATCCCGGTACTCGGCGCGGAGCAGGAAGACGAAGCACGTCGCTTCGTGACGCTGGTGGACGAATTCTACGACCGCCGGGTAAAGCTCGCGCTCTCGGCAGCCGTGCCGCTGGAACAGCTGTATAGCGGCAAACGTCTGACGTTTGAATTCCAGCGCACCGCAAGCCGCCTCACCGAAATGCAGAGCCGGGAGTACCTGTGCGCGCCACATCTACCGTAAAATGCCGCATCCGGAAATCCCGAGGTTGTCATGTCTTCCGCCCAGCCTCTTGACGAAGCCGCGTTTGCCGAATGGCACAAGACCCAACAGCAGCAGGTGGCCGACTACCTGCGCAGGCTTCAGGTGTTCGAGACCGACATCACCGGCGAATGGCTGTGGGTGGTACCGCAGCGCGCCATGCTTGGCCGTGTATGGCCGAAGCACGGCGGGCGTCCCAAACTCTGGGTCATTACCGGGGTGGTGCCGACCGACCATGCCGAAGCCAGCGCGGCCAAGAGCTGCCGTGAGGCAGCGCGATTTTTTGCGCTCAAGTGGCAGATGGAGGCGGCGCGCCTGGAACAAGGCGGCGGCGGTGACACCAGCCCGAAGCAAGGCGGCGAAATCAACTGGCAGGACGTGAGCAGCAACATCGCCGGGCGCGCGGAGTGGCTTTACATGTTGATGAACGACGACCGCCGCTGGACCGCCGAGGGCCTGCCGCTGTTCCGCATTGATCATGAAGCCGCGCAGCAGTAAGCCGTTGGCCGCGCGCTGCGTTAAATGAGCGGAACACCCGCGATTGCACGCGGTCCAAGTTTTCATTCACTCACACGCTCAGGAGGAGCAGAAACATGCTGAAAACCATCGTTAATCGCACGACTTGGGGTGCCGCCGCCGCGCTGTTGCTGGCCGGATGCGCGAATCTCGGACCCAACCCTTACGGCGCCACGACTTACAGCGGGGCCGCGACCCGCACCGAGCAGCAGGTGAGCTACGGCACCGTCGTGTCCCTGGAAGCGGCGAAAGTTACGCCCGGAAAGGGTGAAAACACGCTGGCCACCGGCGTCGGCGCAGTAGCCGGCGGCATTGCGGGCAGCGCCGCCGGTGGCGGCCGCGGCCAAGCGCTGACCACGCTCGCCGGCGCGGTGCTGGGCGGCATCGCCGGTAACGCGGTAGGTAAAGCGGCTGGCACCGCACAGGCTGTGATAATCACCGTCAAGATGGACAGCGGCCGCACGGTCGCCATTACCCAGGGCGTGGACCCGAACCTGATTTTCCAGGTCGGGCAACGCGTGGAGGTACTGGAGAATCCAGCCGACGGCACTGCCCGGGTACTGGCGCTGAAGCCGTAAGCGACGCGGTTCGTGACACCCAAGCAAGGCGGCAGAAATGCCGCCTTGCTTTTTTACCGCTCGCAATCCGGGCTGATGATTTTCCGTCCCGCGCGGATCATTCAGCGTCGGGCTGCCTATCCGGTGCAGCATCCGCAAATGCGGCCAGTGCCAGACAGGTGGCATTGATGCGCTCAATGGCGGGAAACGACGCGAGATCTATCTTGAAACGCCGGGCATTGAATACCTGAGGCACGAGGCAAATGTCGGCCAACGTGGGCTGATCGCCGTGGCAGAACTTGCCGGTGGCGGGGCTGCTGCCCAACAGTTTGTCCAGCGCGTTGAATCCCTCGACGATCCAGTGACGGTACCACTTGCTGCGCGCGGCTTCGTCAGCGCGGAATTCCTTTTCTAGGTACTTCAGAATCCGCTGATTGTTCACCGGATGAATGTCACTGGCCACGATTTGCGCCAGTGCACGCACGCGCGCGCGGCCGGGCGCATCCTTCGGCAACAGCGGCGGTTGGGGATGGGTTTCGTCCAGGTACTCGATGATGGCGAGGGATTGCGTGAGCACGTGTCCCTTGTCCACCAGTGCCGGCACCAGGCCCTGCGGATTCAGCGCCAGGTATTCCGGCTGGTGCTGCTGGCCGCCGTCCTTGACCAGATGCACGTAGCGGTAATCCGCCTTCAAGCCCTTGAGGTTGAGTGCGATGCGCACGCGGTAGGCGGCGGAAGAACGGAAGTAGGTGTAAAGCTCCATGTGTCTCTTCTGCAACTTGAGCTAAGTGCGGCAAGACCCAAAATGCGGGGCCGCAACGTCGGGATCGGCAGATTCACCCGATCTGCGGTTGATATTTCTCCACCACTTGGTCAATCGCGCCGAAAACAGACATGCCGTCCGCATCGCACATCTCGATGCGCACCCGGTCGCCGAATTTCATAAACGGCGTGGTCGGCTTGCCGTCCTTGATGATCTCCAGCACGCGCTTCTCGGCGAGGCAGGAGGAACCTCTGGATTCGTCCTGGTTGGCCACGGTACCGGAACCGACGATGGTGCCTGCAGCCAGCGGCCGCGTCTTGGCCGCATGTGCGATCAACTGCGGAAAATTGAACTGCATATCCGCGCCGGCATTGGGCTCGCCGAACAGCTTGTCGTTGAGGTGCGTGATCAGCGGCAGATGCACCTTGCCGTCCTTCCACGCATCGCCCAGCTCGTCCGGCGTCACCGCGATGGGCGAGAGCGCCGAGCGCGGCTTGCTTTGCAGGAAGCCGAAGCCCTTGCCGAGTTCCGCGGGAATCAGGCTGCGCAGCGATACGTCGTTGATGAGCAGAATCAGCTTGATGTGCTTGGCCGCCGCCTCGGGCGTAACACCCATCGGCACATCGTCCACCACCACGCCGACTTCTGATTCGAAATCTATGCCGTAGTCCTCGCTCGCGGCCTGGATGGGCGCACTGGGTGCGAGAAACGCATCGCTCGCCGCCTGATACATGAGCGGATCGGTAAGGAAACTCGGCGGCATCTCCGCACTGCGCGCCTTGCGTACCCGTTCCACATGCGCGAGATAGGCGCTGCCGTCCACGAACTGCGGTGCACGCGGCATGGCCGCCGCCAACTCCCTGATAGTCACCTTGAAAACACCCGTAGCCTTGCCGGCTGCCAATGTGTCGAACTCAGCCTTGAGCTTCAATTCGGTTTCAGACCAGCTCTCCAGCGCCAATAACAGACTGCCGGCAATATCCGGAACCCGCGTCGCGTTCTCCAGTTTTTTGTCCACAATAATCAGCGTGCCGTCGCGGCCGTTGTTGAGGCTCGCCAGTCGCATACTCGCAGCTCCTTTTGTCAGTCGTCATTCTGCGCCAGCAGGGATCCGGCATCATCGAGTCCCGGGATACCTGCTCTTGCCCGCATGCCAGGCAGAAATGTACTCAGCGCTGGGTCGGATTGAAATGCTTTTTGATGCCCTGCCAGCACTGCCAGTAATCAGTCTGCAATTCCCCCGCGAGCATGGCCTGTTTGGTCGGGTGGATCACCAGGCGTGTCTCGAACATGAAAGCCATGGTATCGGTAACGTGCTGGGGTTTCGAGGTATCCGTGGCAAGCGCCTTCTCGTAGCTGGCGGCGTCCGGCCCGTGACCGCTCATGCAATTGTGCAGCGAAGCGCCGCCCGGCACGAAGCCGCCGCCCTTGCCGCCCTCCTTGGCATCGTACACGCCGGTGATGAGGCCCATGAATTCGCTCGCCACGTTGCGGTGAAACCACGGCGGCCGAAAAGTATGCTCGGCGACCAGCCAGCGCGGCGGAAAAATCGCGAAATCCACGTTGGCCGTGCCGGACGTATCGCTCGGCGAAGTCAGCACCGTGAAAATCGAAGGATCCGGGTGATCGTAGCTGATGGAGCCGATGGTATTGAATCGCGTGAGGTCGTACTTGTACGGCGCGTGATTGCCGTGCCAGGCCACCACGTCGAGCGGCGAGTGGTTCAGCTCCGCCGACCACAACCGGCCCTGGAATTTGCCGACCAGTTCACACTTGCCTTGTACGTCCTCGTAGGCGGCAACCGGATACAGGAAATCCCGCGCGTTGGCCAGAGAGTTGGCGCCGATGGGTCCGAGTTCCGGCAGGCGCAGCGGCGCACCAAAATTTTCTCCCACGTAACCGCGTGCGCTTGCGTCGAGCAGTTCCACGCGAAAGCGCGTGCCGCGCGGAATCACCGCGATTTCCAGCGGCGCGAGGTCGAGCACACCCAACTCCGTAGCAATCCGCAGCCGTCCCTGCTGCGGCACGATGATCAGCTCGCCGTCGGCGTTGTAGAAAAACCGTGCTTGCATGGAGCGGTTGGCGCAATAGATATGGATGCCGCAGCCGCTTTGGGTGGCGGGACTGCCGTTGCCAGCAACCGTGAATAGGCCGTCGAGAAAATCCATGGGCTTGCGTGGCATCGGGAACGGATTCCAGCGCAGACGCTCGGGCGTGACCGGCAATTCATCGAAGCGGCTATGAAAACGGCCCACGCGCAACAACTTGAATGGCATGTGCACGGCGGCCGGGCGGATGCGGTACAGCCAACTGCGGCGGTTGGCGGCGCGCGGCGCGGTGAACGCGCTACCTGTGAACTGTTCGGCATACAGCCCATAGGGCACCGTCTGCGGAGAGTTCTGGCCGACGGGCAGTGCGCCCGGCAGCGCTTCGGTGGAAAACTCGTTGCCGAAACCGGATTGGTAATGGACAGTTTTGCTCGTCAACATCGTACTTTTCGATTCACGCTTGCCAAGCTTTTGCTCCATCGTTGAGACCTCACGAATCCGATAGCTATCAGTCGTCAGGCACTGCTCATTCTACGGCCCACACGGGAGAGAAGCTGGCGCGTTTCCCTCCATGCGTTCAGTGCCTTCCGATGTTCTTAAATCCGTTCACCCTGAGCTTGTCGAAGGGTGCCGGTTTCTGAACGCTGAGATAATAGCAAGACCCGTTCGTACTTCGACCAGCTCAGTACGAACGGATTTTTCAATCATTTTTGGGTTTGCTCTTGGCTAGTCTGCTTACCTCTGCCCAGTCATTGGCTACATATGCCAGCTTTTTGGCGCGACTCCAACCTTTTAACTTACGCTCCATAGTAAGCGCTTCGTAGCGGCTTTCGAATTCCTCAGCATGAATCAGTTTCAATGGCAATCGCCTTGCAGTATAGGCATCTACTTTACTCTGTTCATGCTGCTGTAAACGTCGGCTTAGATTATCGGTGTGACCGATGTACAGCGTTTCATCGGCACACTTCAGGATATACAGTGTAAACATTGCCATCCGTGGCACTCCAATTCAGGACCCTTCGACTTCGCCCTTCGGGCTACGCCTGTCCTGAGCTTGCCGAAGGGCTCAGGGTGAACGGTATTTACATGAACGCCATGGCTACAATACCCCGCGCTTCATCTGTTCGCGCTCGATGGATTCGAACAACGCGGTAAAGTTGCCGTTGCCGAACCCCTCATTGCCCTTGCGCTGGATGATCTCGAAGAAGATCGGGCCGATGCAGTTCTGGGTGAAGATCTGCAGGAGCAGCTTCTTTTTGGTTTCATCGTCCGCGTCCATGAGGATGCGGTTCTTCTGCATGCGCGCCAGGTCTTCGCCGTGGCCGGGAATGCGCTCGTCAATGATCTCGTAATAGGCATCCGGCGTGTCCAGGAATGCCACTTTTTTCGCGCGCATGGCTTCCACCGTGACGTAGATGTCGTTGGTGAACAGCGCGACGTGCTGGATGCCCTCGCCCTTGTATTCGTCCAGATACTCGTTGATCTGGCTTTTCTTGTCGGAGGACTGGTTCAGCGGAATGCGCACCATGCCGTCCGGAGCGGTCATGGCCTTGGACACCAGGCCGGTGCGCGCGCCCTTGATGTCGAAGTAGCGGATCTCGCGGAAATTGAACAGCTGCTGGTAGAAATCCGCGAACTTTTCCATGTTGCCGAAATACAGATTATGCGTGAGGTGGTCAATGAAGGTGAGACCGAAGCCTTTTGGATGCCGCTCCGCGCCCGGCAGATATTCAAACTCCGCGTCGTACACTTCGCCCTGGGCGCCATAGCGATCCACCAGATACAGCATGCTGCCGCCAATGCCGGCAATCACCGGCACGTTCACCGCCTTGCTGGCTTCCTTGTGGGTGATTTTCACCGCGCCTTTGGCCAGTGCCTGCTCTTGCAATTGGGCGGCCGGTTTGCTGAAACGAATGGCAAAACCGCAGGCACAGGGCCCGTGCTTTTTCGCAAAGTCGGCGGCGAATGAATCCGGCTCTTCGTTCACCAGGAAGTTGCACTCGCCCTGGCAATACAGGCTGATCTTGCGGCGCTTGTGCCTGGCCACCCGCGTGAAGCCGAGGCGGGGAAACAGATCGTGCAGGAGTTTGGCGTCGGGCGCGGCAAATTCCACGAACTCGAAGCCGTCCACCCCCATGGGATTCTCGAAGGTGGTGGGGCGCATGCCGATATTGGGTTGGGCGCTCATGGTGTTCCTCCTGCCGCAACGCAAGCGGCAAACAGCGCGCAGTGATGCTGCAATTATACCGTCCGGCCGGGAACCGGCCCAAGGCGGAGATCAGCCAGTCGCGCCAATTTCGGTGCGCACGTCAATCAATTCGGGGAAAAACGTCAGGTCCAGCGCCTGCTTGAGGAATCCCACGCCCGAGGAGCCGCCGGTGCCCTGCTTGTGACCGATGATGCGCTCCACGGTTTTCATGTGGCGGAAGCGCCAGAGCTGGAAATATTCCTCCACATCCACGAGCTTTTCGCACATCTCGTAGGCGTCCCACCAGCGCGCGGTGTCCTGATAAATCAGCTTGAACACGGCGACCACTCCGGAATGGCGTTCGTAGGGCTCGGACCAGTCGCGCTCGACGCGCTCCTTCGGCACCGGCAGGCCGCGGCGCGCCAGATAGCGCAGGAATTCGTCGTAGAGGCTCGGGCGCTTGAGAAGCGACTCCAGCCAGGCGTACGCCTTGGGATCATGCCGGTGCACGCGCAGCAACTCCGCGGCCTTGTTGCCGAGCATGAATTCGAGCGCGCGGTACTGCACCGATTGGAATCCCGAAGCATGCCCCAGCACCGAGCGGAACTCCGCGTATTCGCTTGGCGTCAGGGTCTCGAGCACCGCCCACTGGTTGAACAACTGCATCTGCACGTGCTTGACGCGCGCCAGGATCTTGAAGCACGGCTCGAGCGCGTCGTGCTGCACGTGGCCGAGCGCGGCTTCGAGTTCATGCAGCAGCAATTTGATCCACAGTTCCGAGGTCTGGTGCTGGATGATGAACAGCATCTCGTCGTGGTGCTCGGGACGGCTGAGTGGCACCTGCGCCGAGAGCAGGCGCTCCAGTTGCAGGTAACCCGAGTACGTCAGGCGATCGCGCAGATCGGTGTGGATGCCCTGCTCCAGCTCGCGCTTGTTCGCAGTCATGGCGGTATCCGGTTTGGCAATGAAGGCATTCTAGCCGAGCCCGGTCGCATGCCGACCGGTCGCGCCGCGGGCCTCCTGTATAATGGCGGGCCCGCGGTGCGCGGGAATCCCGGCGTTTCAAGCCGTTACGGACATTTCTCCCCGCAGCCCTCGAGGAGCATGCAGTTTGAAGACCGTCGCCACCTTCGAAATAAAATTCCGGCAGTACCTCGACCCGCAAGGCAAGCTCACGCAGAAGGCCCTGCCCGGGTTCGCCCAGGACACGGGCGAACTCGTGAAGATGTACCGCATGATGTCGCTGGTGCGTGTGTTCGATACCAAGGCCATCGCGCTGCAGCGCACCGGCCAGTTGGGCACGTACGCGTCCTCTCTGGGTCACGAGGCCACGCACGTCGGCATCGGCGCGGCCATGAAACCCGAAGACGCGTTCTTCCCCATGTACCGCGAGTACGGTACGCAGTTCTGGCGAGGCGTAAAGCCTCACGAAGTGCTGCTGTTCTGGGGCGGCGACGAGCGCGGCAACGTGTTCTCCGGACCCACACACGATTTTGCCTGGTGCGTGCCCATCGCCACGCAATATCATCATGCGGCCGGCGCGGCGCTGGCCTTCAAGCTGCGCAAGGAGAAGCGCGTGGCGGTGACCGTGATCGGCGACGGCGGCACTTCGCAAGGCGATTTCTACGAATCCCTGAACGCTGCGGGCGCCTATCAACTGCCGGTGGTGTTCGTGGTCACCAACAACAAATGGGCGATTTCCGTACCGCTCGCCGCGCAAACCGCCTGCGAAACGCTGGCGCAGAAGGCCATCGCCGGCGGCTTCGAGGGCGTGCAGGTGGACGGTAACGACATCATCGCGGTGCGCGACACCATGGAATACGCGCTCGACAAGGCGCGCTCCGGCAAAGGTCCGACCCTGGTCGAGGCACTTACCTACCGCATCAGCGATCACACCACCGCAGATGACGCCACGCGCTATCGCAGCAAGGACGAAGTGGAAGACGCCAAAAGGAAAGAACCGCTGATCCGTATCCGCAAGTACCTCATGGACATCGGCGCCTGGAATCAGAAGCAGGAGGATCAGCTGCTGGCCGAATGCGCCGCACAGATAGACACGGAGGTTAAGGTATATAAGGACACCGGCAAGCCGCCGGTGGCATCCATGTTCGATCACATGTTCGCCAACCTGCCGGAGAGCCTCATCGAACAGCGCGCCGCTGCGATCGCGGAGGGCGAGCACCATGGCTAAGCTCGCAATGGTGGAAGCCATTACCCAGGCGATGGCTTACGAGCTGGAGCACGACCCGGCCGTGGTGGTACTGGGCGAAGACGTGGGCATAAACGGCGGCGTGTTCCGCGCCACCAACGGTCTGCAGCAGCGCTTCGGCAAGGAACGCGTCATGGACACGCCGCTTGCGGAAGCCCTGATCGCCGGCCTGTCCATCGGCATGGCGGCCATGGGCCTGAAGCCGGTGGCGGAAATCCAGTTCTCGGGCTTCATCTATCCCACCGTGGACCAAATGATCAACCACGCCGGGCGGCTGCGCACCCGCACCCGCGGCCGGCTGCACGTGCCCATGGTGCTGCGCGCGCCGTCGGGCGGCGGCATCCACGCGCCCGAGCATCATTCCGAATCCAACGAAGCGCTGTTTGCCCATATGCCGGGCATCCGCGTGGTCATGCCCTCCTCGCCGACGCGCGCTTATGGCTTGCTGCTCGCCGCGATCCGCGACCCCGATCCGGTGGTGTTCCTCGAACCCACGCGGCTGTACCGCATGAACAAGCAGGAAGTCGAGGACAACGGCCAGGCCCTGCCGCTCGATACCTGCTTCGTCTTGCGCGAAGGCGAGGACGTGACGCTGGTATCCTGGGGCGCGATGATCCACGAAAGTCTGCAGGCCGCGGCCAATCTCGCGGAAGAAGGCGTGGGCTGCGAAGTCATTGACCTGGCGACGGTAAGTCCTATTGATTTCGAGACCATCCTGGGATCGGTGGAAAAAACCGGCCGGCTCGTGATCGTGCACGAGGCGCCGCGGAACTGCGGCGTGGGCGCCGAGATCGCAGCCACGGTGGCCGAAAAGGCGATTTATTCGCTGCAAGCACCCGTGGAGCGCATCACCGGCTACGATACCCCGATGCCATTATTCAAGCTGGAGCACGACTACATGCCGAGCGTGGAGCGGGTGATCAAGGGAATTCGCAGGGTTCTGGAGACGTAAATTTCATGCGCCGCATCGCGGCGCCTCCTTGTCCCCTCTCCCCCGGCGGGAGAGGGTAGGGTGAGGGGGAAATCATGGCGGCACAGGGCAGCAATGATGAGGATTTTGAAATGAGAACCTTCAATCTTCCCGACTTGGGCGAAGGTCTGCAGGAAGCCGAGATCGTCAACTGGCTGGTCAAGGAAGGCGACAGCGTCAAGGCGGAACAGCCGCTGGTGTCGGTGGAAACCGCCAAAGCCGTGGTGGACGTGCCCGCCCCCTGGTCCGGCAAGATTCTGAAATTGCACGGCAAGGCCGGCGACATCATTCCCACGCACGCGCCGCTCGTGGATTTCGCACTCGAGGGCGAGGCCTCCTCAAGCAGCGCGCCCGCCAAACCGGCGACCGCGGCCAAACCCGCCGCGAGTAAATCCGTCCCCATTGCCGAAGACAGCGGCACAGTCGTGGGCAGCATGCCCACGAGCACGACGCTGGTGGCGGAAACCGCGATCATCCGCAAGCAACAGAAAAAAGCGCCGGCGCACGTCAAGGCGCTGCCGTCGGTGCGCATTCTCGCCAGGCAAATGGGCGTGGACCTGACTGCCTGTGAACCCAGCGGAAAAAACGACACGGTCACGGCGGACGATGTACGGCGCGCCTCGGAAGGCGCAGGTGCCGTACGCGCAGTTGCGCCGGGCGCCGCGCCGGCCGCGGCGTGGTATCCGCCGCCGGTGCGTACCGATGTCAAATACGGCGTGGCCGAACCGCTGCGCGGACCGCGGCGCGCCATGCACGCCACCATGAGCAAGTCGCGCAGCGAAGTGGCCGCATGTGCGCTGTTCGACGACGCCGACATCCACAACTGGGCGCCGGGTCAGGACATCACGGTGCGCGTCATTCGCGCGATGGTCGCCGGCTGCCGCGCCGAGCCGGAGCTGAACGCCTGGTACAACGGCGAGAAGCTGGAACGCATCCTGCACCGCCAGGTGGACCTCGCGATGGCGGTGGATACCCCCGACGGACTGATCGTGCCGGTACTGCGCAATGTGGATGCCAAGAACAGTGCGCAGCTGCGCGACGATCTCAACCGCACCAAACAGGCGACGCGCAACCGCACGGTAGCCCCCGCCGACATGAAGGACCCGACCATCACGCTGTCCAACTTCGGCATGCTGGCGGGCCGCTACGCCGCGCCGGTGGTGGTGCCGCCGCAGGTGGCCATCCTCGGCACCGGAGGCCTGCGCCACGATGTGGTGCCGGTGCTGGGCGGCATCGAGGTGCACAAGCGCATTCCGCTATCGCTGACCTTCGACCACCGCTGCATCACCGGCGGAACCGCCTGCCGTTTCCTGGCGGCGGTCATCAAGGATCTGGAACGCTCAGTCTGAATTCGCGTGCCGATGCATTGGACGGCGGCCATTACGACTTTTCCCCATGGGCGCACTGGCCGCAACCGCCGGGCAAAAGGCATAAAATAGGCGCACCGCAATTCGCCCTCCGGGGCCAGTGACCATCATGCAGCGCGCCTATTCCAACAGCAAGAACAAGCGTCTCGAAAAAGTCACCGCACTCGCCAAGCAGCACGCCCCCTCTCCAAGCTTCGAACAATTCCTGCAACAGTATTATCACGACATCGCCGAAGAAGACCTGCGGCAGTACACGCCGCAATACCTGTGCAGCGCGGCCCGCAGCCACTGGGAATTCGGGCGCGAACGTCCGGCCGGCGAATTCAGGCTGCGGGTGTTCAATCCCACGGTCAAGCGCGACGGCTGGAAAAGCCCGCATACCATCATCGAGATGGTCAATGGCGACATGCCGTTCCTGGTGGACACCACCATCATGACGCTGACGCGCAACGGCCTCGGCGTGCATCTCACGGTGCACCCGATCCTGTATCTGGCGCGCGACAAACACGGCGTGATCACGCGCTTCGACAGCGGCGATGCGGCGCACGAGAGCGGTCTGGTGGAATCCTGGATGCACATTGAGATTGACCACCAGAGCGACGCCGCCACGCTGAAGAAGCTCGAAAATGAGCTGCGCGCGGCGATGAGCGACGTGCGCGCCACGGTGGACGACTGGCACCTGATACGCGACAAGGTGGGCGAGATCTGCGCCGCCACCGATGCCTACCGCACGATCCTCGGCGATGACGAAGTGGACGAGGGCCAGCGTTTTCTCGAATGGTTGGCCAACAACCACTTCACCTTCCTGGGATTCCGCGAATACCGGCTGGTGGAGGAAAACGGCGAGGACTTGTTGCGCATCGTGCCCGGCTCCGGCCTCGGCATCCTGCGCGACAGCAGCGCCAAGGTCTCGCAGAGCTTTCTGGTGCTGCCCAAGGACGTGCGCCGGCGCGCACGCACGCGCGAATTCATGATCGTGACCAAGGCCAACTCCACGGCCACGGTGCACCGCCCGGGCTACATGGATTACGTGGGCGTGAAGCGTTACGACCAGGCCGGCAACGTCAGCGGCGAATGGCGATTCCTGGGGTTGTTCACCTCCACCGCATACAGCCGCAGCCCGGCCGACACTCCGGTGGTGCGCCGCAAAGTTGCGGAAATCCGCCAGCGCTCGCAGCTGCCGAGCGGCAGCCACGACCTCAAGGCGCTGATGCACATCCTCGAGACGTTCCCGCGCGACGAACTGTTCCAGAGCACGACCGAAGAGCTGTATACCGCAGCCATGGGCGTGGTGCAGTTGCAGGAACGCGCGCGCGTCCGGCTGTTCATCCGGCGCGACAGTTTCGGCCGGTTCTTCTCCTGCCTGCTGTACCTGCCGCGCGACCGCTACAACAGCCAGGTGCGCGGCAAGATCCAGAGCATTCTGCTCACGGCGCTCAACGGCAAGAGCGCCGAGCACGATGTATTCCTTTCGGAATCGGCGCTGGCGCGCATCCAGTTCATCGTGCACACCACGCCCTGGAAACTGCCCGCCTTTGAGCATGCTGCGCTCGAACAGGACATAGCGCGCGCGGTACGCTCCTGGCAAGACGAACTCAAGGAGGCGCTGGTCGAAAAATTCGGCGAAGAGCGCGGCCTGCAGTTGCTGGCGCGCTATGCCAGTGCCTTTCCAGCCGCCTACCAGGACGACGTCAAGGCCAAAGCCGCGGTGTTCGACATCGAACAGCTCGACGCCCTCACCACCGACGAGGGCCTGCGCCTGAGTCTGTACCGCCCGAAACACAGCGCCGCCGGATATCTGCGTTTCAAGATATTCCACCGCGAGCAGGAAATCTCGATTTCCGATGCCCTGCCGATGCTGGAAAACCTGGGCGTACGCGTCATGGGCGAGCGCCCCTACGACATCAGGCTGGCGGACGAGTCCATTTTCTGGATCCAGGACTTCGAACTGATTTATGCCGGCGAGCTGGACGTGGACGCGGTGCGCGACAGCTTCCACGAGCAGTTTGCGCGCGTGTGGCAGGGCGAAGCGGAAAACGACGGCTTCAACCGCCTGGTGCTGACCGCGGGGCTCAACTGGCGCCAGACCACGCTGCTGCGCGCCTGCTGCAAGTACCTGCTGCAGACCAGTCTGACATTCAGTCCGGCCTACATGGAGCGCACGCTGTCGGCGAATCCGCAGATTGCGGCGCTGCTGGTGAAATACTTCGAGGCGCGCCATGACCCCGAAGGCGGCAAGGATCGCGATACGCTCGGCGCGCGTTACGCGGGTGAAATCGACAAGGCGCTGGAGTCGGTAGCGAGTCTCGACGACGACCGCATTCTGCGCAGCTTCTTCAACGTGGCGCGCGCCACGCTGCGCACCAATTATTTCCAGACCCTCAAGGACGGCGGACACAAGCCTTATATCGCCTTCAAGTTCGATCCCGCGCAATTGCCGGAACTGCCGTTGCCCAAGCCGATGTTCGAAATCTGGGTGTACTCGCCGCGCGTCGAGGCGGTGCACTTGCGCGGCGGCAAAGTGGCACGCGGCGGCATCCGCTGGTCGGACCGGCGCGAGGACTTCCGCACCGAGGTACTCGGGCTGATGAAGGCACAGATGGTCAAGAATACGGTGATCGTGCCGGTCGGATCCAAGGGCGGCTATTACGTGAAGCGGCCGCCGGCGAGCGGCAACCGCGAGGATACGCTCAAGGAAAGCATTGCCTGTTACCAGACCTTCATGCGCGGCATGCTGGACCTGACCGACAATATCGTGGACGGCAAGATCGTGCCGCCGCCCGGAGTAGTGCGTCACGACGAGGACGATCCCTATTTGGTAGTGGCGGCCGACAAGGGCACGGCCGCGTTTTCCGACATCGCCAACGGCGTGGCGCGCGAGTATCGCTACTGGCTGGACGACGCCTTCGCCTCCGGCGGCTCGGCCGGTTATGACCACAAGAAAATGGGGATCACCGCCAAGGGCGCGTGGGAATCGGTGAAGCGCCACTTCCGCGAAATGGGCATGGACACGCAGAGCACGGAATTCACCGCGGTCGGCATCGGCGACATGTCGGGTGACGTGTTCGGCAACGGCATGCTGCTGTCGCGCCACATCAAGTTGCTGGCGGCCTTTGATCACCGTCACATCTTTCTCGACCCCAGTCCTGATCCGCAAGTCAGCTTCAAGGAGCGCGAACGCATGTTTAATCTGCCGCGTTCCTCGTGGGCGGATTACGATGCCAAGCTGATTTCCAAAGGCGGCGGCGTGTTCCCGCGCAGCGCCAAAACCGTCAAGCTGTCAGGCGAAGCGCAGCGGGCACTGGGCATCGAAGCCGCACAGCTCACGCCCATGGAACTCATGCGCGCCATCCTCAAGGCACCGGTGGACCTGCTGTGGAACGGAGGCATCGGCACCTACGTGAAATCCGGCGATCAGGAAAACTCGGAGTGCGGCGACCGCGCCAACGACGTGCTGCGCATCAATGGCCGCGAATTGCGCTGCAAGGTGGTGGCCGAAGGCGGCAACCTGGGCTTAACCCAGTTGGGACGCATCGAGTACGCGCTCAACGGCGGCCGGCTCAACACGGATTTCATAGACAACTCCGCGGGCGTGGACACCTCCGATCACGAGGTCAACATCAAGATTCTGCTGAATCTGGCGGTGGCCGACGGCACGCTGACCGAAGCGCAACGCAACACGCTGTTGGCCTCGATGAGCGACGAAGTCGGCGCACTGGTGCTGCGCGACAACTACATGCAGAGCCAGGCGCTGTCCATCGCCGAATCCCAGGCACCGGCGCGTATCAGCGAGCACACCTACCTGATGCGCGCGCTGGAAAAGTCCGGCGTGTTGAACCGCGGCATCGAATTCCTGCCGGGCGACGAGGAACTGAAGAAACGGCGCGCCGCCAAACGCGGCTTGATGCGCCCGGAACTGGCGGTGCTGCTGGCCTACAGCAAGATCGCCATCTACAACGCGCTGCTCGCGTCGGACGTCGCCGAGGATCCGTATCTCGCCAACGAGCTGGAAAACTATTTCCCCACGCCCTTGCGGCGCAAATACCGCGCATTCATGCCCAGACACCGGCTGCGGTCCGAAATCGTCTGTACCGCCATCACCAACAGCCTCGTAAACCGCATGGGTCCGACCTTCGCGCAGCGCATGCAGGAGGAGGCCGGCGTGGGCGTGGCCTCGGTGGCGCGCGCCTACACCATCGCGCGCGAGAGCTTCGATACGGTGGGCATCTGGTCGGCGATTGAAGCGCTTGACAACAAGGTTCCCGCCAACGTGCAGGTGGCCATGTCGGTGCAGACCGCGCGGCTGCTGCGGCACGCCACGCGCTGGCTGCTGGATCATCTGCACGGACAACTGGATATCGCGGCGGTGGTGCCGCAGTATCGCCCGGGCATCGAGACGCTTGCCACTCACATGGCCGCGGTGCTCGGTGACAGCCAGCTCGAAACGTTTCATGCCCTGCAGCAGCAATATCTCGATGTGGGCGTGCCGGCGGCGCTCGCGCAGCAGATTGCCGCGCTGGCCACGCTGTATCCGGCGCTGGATCTGGTGGATGTGGCACGCGACACCGGTTTGCCGGTGGAGGTGGTGGCACGCGTGTATTTCCACATTGGCCGCGAACTCGGTCTCGACTGGCTGCGCGGGCAGATCGAGACACTGGCCGTGGAAGGTCACTGGCAGGCCCAAGCGCGCGCCACGTTGCGCGAAGACCTGTACGCCCAGCAACGCGCCCTCGCGGCGCAGGCGCTCACCGGCGCCAAGGATGCGCGTGCTGCCATGGATAAACTGGATGCCTGGTTTGGCAGAGCTGCCACCCGCACGCAGCATGTGCAGCGCATGCTGGCCGACATGAAAACCGCCAACATCGCCGATTTCCCGAGTCTGTCGGTCGCCGTGCAGGAAGTGCGCAAGCTGGCGCGCGCCAAGAGCGGATAGCGCTTGGTGACCGCCCCGGGCATCACGGACGAGTACCGGCAAATCCTGCGGTCGCTCTCCGACCGCATCGTGGCGGCGCAAAAGCCTATCCGCATCCTCGACCAGGTCAAATGGGACAGCAGCATCCAGGAGGAATTTTTCCGCAACGGCGCCCGGCAACTGCCCGGAATTGACCGTGCGTATTACCAGGCCCGGCCGCTTGGCTTTGACGCACCGTCCAAGCGCGACGAATTCCACCAGATCGAGCTCGACATCCGCCGCAAACTCGGCCCGGAGAATCCGCTCGGCGCCATCATGGCGCGCATGTGCCGCGAATACACCCAGGTGGTGCGCATGCTGGAAGCGCGCGGTACAGAGGATTTCGGCGCGCTGTCGCAACAGCTTTACGGCTCGGCCGGCGACGCCTTCCATGAGGGCGGCCCGACGCTTGTGGATCTCGGCGAGTCGCTCGCCAGGGCGATAGCCAACATTGACCAAAGCGAGCTGCTGAAGCCGCCACCCAAGCACATCGCGGCCGAAGATGCCGTCAAAATCCTGCAGCAGCGACTCAACCAGTCGTTCCGGGAATCGGAAAATACCGCGCGCGTGAAGATCTCGGACGGCATCGAGGCCGATGCCGCCGCCGGCGCCGATTACATCAAACTGCGCAAGGACGCGCGCTTCAACGCGCGCGACCTGCGGCTGCTGGAAGTGCACGAGGGCTGGGTGCATCTCGGCACCACATTCAACGGCGCGACCCAGCCGGTATGCACGTTTCTGTCCAAGGGTCCGCCGTCTTCGACCATCACCCAGGAAGGTCTGGCGGTGCTGGTCGAAATTATTACCTTCGCGTCCTACCCGAGCCGCCTCAAGCGCCTGGCCAACCGCATCCGCGCGGTGCAGCTTGCCGAGCAGGGCGGCAACTTCCTGGACGTGTACAAGTTCTACCTCTATCAGAACCTTGGCGAACCGGCGAGCTACGCCAACGCGGCACGCATCTTCCGCGGCAGCCTGCCCGACGGCCCGCCCTTCACCAAGGACCTGTCGTACAACAAGGGTTTCATCATGATCTACAACTACCTGCGCCTGGCGGTGCACAAGGGCATGCTGCAGCGCATTCCCCTGCTGTTCTGCGGCAAGACCACGCTCGAAGACGTGCGCACGCTCGCGCACGCCGTGGACGAAGGCATCGTCGCGCCGCCCCGGTTTCTGCCGCCACCGTTCGCCGATCTCAACGGACTGTCCGCGTGGATGTGCTATTCCAGCTTCCTCAACAAACTGGATCTCGCCCGTGTCCAGGACGATTACGCCGCGATCCTGTGATTTACCGTCCGGCCCCCCCCCGTTCCAAGGCAAAGGCCACGCAGCGGGCGTGCGGGTACGCTTGATGACCTGCCCAGGGCAAAAATCGTCATATTGCGCAGACCCCGGAGTGTTGATTCATGTTGCCGTCCCGAGGTGTATAAAGCCCTCCCAGTCGCCATGCAGTTGGCACGCCACGTGCTTGATTACGGGACAGAGCATGCTTTTTGGGAATTTTGTCATGCAAAAGAATGACTGGGGTTTCACGCTCATCGAGTTGATGATCGTGATTGCCATCATCGGCATCCTGGCGGCCATTTCCGTGCCCATGTATCAGGACTACATTACACGCACCAAGGTCATGGAGGGGCTGACTCTCTCCGACGAGGCCCAGACTGCGGTGGCCGCCTCATTCCAGTCGTATGGCTACATGCCGGCAGGCGGCAACGCAAGCTCGGCCAACAGCTTCGGCCTGCCTCCGGCAACCAGCATTACGGGCAAGTACGTTTCCAGCGTCGCGGTTGCCGGCGGCACGGGCAAGGTGACGATTACCTACAACAGCCAGGTCGGCGGCGGGGTGGCCAGCGGGAATGTGTTGGTGCTCACCCCCGGCACAATCGTGCATGGTGCGGTTGTTTGGGCCTGCGGATACGCTGCCGTGACTGTCGCCGGCCAGACCGTCGGCGGCCCGGGTTCGGGCACCAATGTGCCAGCCAAATACCTGCCCGCAAACTGCCGTAGCTGACACTTTTGTCACAAACCGACAATTTTGCCTGCCGCACGCCGCGGCACCCAAACGAAAGCATCGCAAAGGCTGGAAATCCAAGGGGCTTACGTTGGCATGGGGATTGCTTGAGTAATTGTGACCGCGCACGTGCGCACCACTAGCTTTTGGGAGACAACTCATGAACAAGGTCCAGAAGGGTTTTACCCTCATCGAACTGATGATCGTCATCGCGATCATCGGCATCCTGGCGGCCATCGCCATTCCGCAGTATCAGGACTATGTGACCCGTTCCAAAGTCACGGAAGGCCTGAGCTTGGTCCAGGCGCCGGAGACGGCAGTTGCTGAAACCTATCAGTCCTTCGGCCACATGCCGGGCAGCGGCAATGCGGCGAGCGGCAACAGCTTCGGCCTGCCGGCCGCTGCGAGCATCCAGGGCAAATACATAAAGAGCGTTCTGCTCAGTACGGGAACGAACCCTCTGACCATCTCCATCACCTATAACGCTCAGGTGGGCGGCGGTGTGGCGAGCGGCCAACTACTGGTTATGACGGCTGTGACAGGTGCGGCTTCTGTGGCTTGGGTTTGCGGCAATGCCACTGCCACTGTCAACAACAAATCAGTTACGGGAGCAGGGACCACGGTACCCTCCAAGTATCTGCCTTCGAACTGCCGTCCGTAAACGACGCACTTTGTTTGGTATGATTCCTGCCCCGGCTTTCAGCCGGGGCATTTTTTTGCCCGGACGCTGATAGCGTGAAATCCCCGACTCTGCGCGTGCAGCGCCTGCTGCTGACGATCGCCGTGCCGGCCCTGCTCGCGGCCGTGGCGCTGGCCTACGCGCCGGGGCTGAGCGGGGATTTCATGTTCGACGATATCACCAACATCGTCATGAACCCGTTCCTGCCGCTCGACCATCTGAGTGTGCACGAGCTGTTGCGTGCGGCCTTCTCGGTGCGCTCCGGTCCGCTGTACCGGCCCATCAGCATGCTGAGCTTCGCGCTCAACCTGTACATTTTCGGACCGCACCCGTATTCCTTCAAGCTCGTGAACGTGGTCATCCACCTGGCGAATGCGCTGCTCGTGCTTTGGCTCACCCGGCGGATGCTCAGCAACTGCCGGCGCCGTTACGGGTTCGAGTGGAGTTCCAGCACCCTCAACTGGGCGAGCGTGATCATCGCCGCGGCGTGGGCGCTGCATCCGTTGAATCTCACCGCCGTGCTCTACATCGTGCAGCGCATGACCAGTCTCGCCGCGCTGTGCACGCTGGCGGCCATGCTGGCCTACATGTACGGCCGCGAGCGCTCCCTCGCCGGCCGACGCGGCTGGCCGCTGGTATGGCTGCTCACACCCCTGTTCGGCGTGATCGGGCTGTTCTGCAAAGAAGATGCGGCGCTGCTGCCGCTCTATCTGCTGGTCATCGAGTGGCTGGTGTTCGGCTTCCGCAACCAGCACGGACAGACGTCGAGAAATGTGCTGGCATTTTATGCGCTGGGACTGGTGTTGCCGGGACTGGCGGGCGGCGCCCTGCTCATCCACCAGCGTTTCTGGGAGGGTTTTGCAGGCCGCGATTTCACCCTGCCGGAAAGGGTCTTGACCGAGTTCCGGGTGGTGTTGCTGTACGTGAAATGGACCTTCTTTCCCGACATCCGCGAGCTGGCGCTGTATCACGACGACATCCGGGCCTCCACGGGCCTGCTGCATCCGCTGACCACGCTCTGGAGCCTGTTGGCGCTGATCGCAATGTTGGCATTGGCATTCTGGCAGCGTCGCAAACGCCCGCTTGTGTGTCTCGGCATCCTGTTTTTCTTCGCCGGGCAGATGATGGAATCCACGGTGCTGCCGCTGGAACTCGCGTTCGAGCATCGCAATTACCTGCCCGACTACGGCCTGATTCTGGCGTTCTTCAGCCTGTTGCTGTTGCCGGTCCACACCGGCCGCAGGTATCTGCGCGCTTCACTGAGCTGGACGCTCGCGGCCATCATCCTGCCGGTGCTGTTTGGCGCCTTGTTGCTGCGATCCTGGGAGTGGAAAGACCCGTTGAGCTTCTCGTATTACGAAACCCTGCATCATCCCCAGTCGCAGCGCGCACAGTACGGACTCGGCCAGGTTTATGCCAATCTGGCCTTGAGAGGTAACTTGAAAAATCCGGAGCTTGCGGTGCAGACGCTGGCCAAGAGCGCCAAGCTCAGCAACGACATCATGCCGGACGTGGCCATGATGATCGTGGCGGCCGGATTGAATTTGCCCATCGAACCCGCTTGGGAGAATCATGCCCAATGGCTGTTGCAGAACCTGCCTTTCAATTCGCAGGACGAGGCCTCGTTCGACAGTCTGGTGAACTGTCTTCCCACAAGCTGCAAGGTGCTAATGCCACAGGCTGGTGTGCTGTTCGACAGCGTGCTCAGGCCGGGAAGCCGTGCGCGTACGACACTCAGCAATCCGAACTTCTGGGTAATTTACGGCAATTATCTGACTTTCACCGGCCGGCCGCTGAACGAGGTGGTCGCTACCCTGGAAAAAGCAGCGGCCTTGGCTCCAACAGTTCCGATCTACCGCATCAATCTGGCAAAAGGTTACATAGTCACCGGGGATTTGCCGGCCGCTGAGCAGCAGATACAGGCGCTCAAGCGGCTCAACTTTCTCGGCCACCTGGATACCGATATCCGGCAACTCAACGAACGTCTGGCGAGCGCACGCACCCGCGCCAATGACGAGACGCCGGAAACGAATGGGACACCGGGTGCCAAAACACTCCACTGACAGCCACGCATAACCACCGACTTGTGAACACCGATTACGCGACAAATTTTCCGGGCATGGGTTATCCTGAGTTGCCCGGCAACACCTGAATTCATCCCTGCATGTTCCCGCGCCGGATCTACACGTATGCCGCGATTGCAGGAATCCTGATCCTGACCGTGGCGGCCTATTTCCCGGGCCTGCGCGGACCGTTCGTTTTCGATGACATCACCAACGTAGTCCAAAACGGCGCGCTGGCCATCCACAGCCTGCGCTGGGACCAGTTCATGCACGCGGCGTTGTCTTCCGATGCCGGGCCCACGCGACGGCCGCTCAGCTCGCTGTCGTTTGCGCTGAACATCTATTTCGCAGGACTGGAACCCTCCGCTTTCAAGGCGGTGAATCTCGCCATTCATTTGTTGTGCGGGCTGCTGTTTCTGGTCCTGCTGCAACAGGTTTTTGGCTTCTGGCACCGCACCGGAGCCATCGCATCGGCCGCCGCAGCACAATGGCTGCCGTTGTTGTGCACCGGCGCCTGGCTGCTGCATCCGCTGAATGTCACCGCCGTGCTGTACGTGGTGCAGCGCGAAACCAGCTTGTGTTCGCTCTTCATGCTGCTGGGCTGCGTGCTGTATTGCCACGGCCGGCTGCGGCTGTTGTCCGGGCACAGGGGCTGGTGGTGGATTTTTCCCGGTACTGCCGTCGCCGGCCTGCTGGCATTTGCCAGCAAAGAGACCGCCGTGCTGCTGCCGGTCTATCTGCTGGTGCTGGAGTTCTGCGTATTCCGCTTTGCCATTCAGCCAGCAGACCCGGGGGGATCCGTAAAGGTCCTGTCACGCTACGGGCTGTGGATTTTTTATCTGGTGTTTCTGGCGCTGCCGCTGGGCATCGGCATTCTCTGGCTGTTCGTCCTGCATCATGGCCTGGCGTTCAGCTATGCCAGCCGGGATTACACCCTCGGCGAACGGCTGCTCACCGAGTCGCGCGTGGTCTGGGATTACATCCGCTGGACGCTGTACCCGCGCCTGCCGGATCTGGGCCTGTATCACGATGACATCCCGATTTCTCAAGGCCTGCTGGCGCCGGTCACCACGCTGCTGTCCATCCTCGGCCTCGTGGCGTTGCTCGTGGCCGCTGCATTCACCCGCAACCGGCGGCCCTGGATCTGTTTCGGCATTCTCTGGTTTTTCACCGGCCAGCTGCTGGAGTCCACGGTTTTTCCGCTGGAGATCGCCTTCGAGCACCGCAATTACCTAGCGGACATGGGCGTGCTCGTCGCAGTGTTCGGTTTCATCCTCACTGAGCCCTCGCGCTATATCAAAACGCCGCTGCGCGTCGGCATCCTGGTCGCATTCACCCTCACCTTCGGCGCGCTCACCGGTATGCGCGCCTATATCTGGCGCAGCACACTGTCGCTCGTGGAAGTACAGGCAGCCAATCATCCACGTTCGCCCTATGCCACCTATGCACTCGGTGAAGCGCTGACCAATGAGGTTTTGGCGGGAGAAAATAAACTTTTGCCTGCGGCCATTGAGGCCCTGCGGCATTCGGCGGACTTGCCCAATTCCGGCATCATCGCGGGCGCCGCGCTCGCGCTGCTTGAAAGCCAGACCACCGGGAACAACGATCCGGCCAACTTTGCCCACATGGCGCAGCGCCTGCGCACCCGTCCCATTTCGGCTTCCGATCAGCAGGGGCTGGTGGCGCTGGTTCAGTGCCAGAACGCCGATAATTGCCATTTCCCGCCATCGGCACTGCGCGCGCTGTTCGAAGCGGCCATGGCGAATCCGCGCCTGCGGAAGGTTTCCGGCACCTACGCAAACATTCTTACCGATTACGGGAATTTCCTCGGCCAGGGACAGGACAAGGACCTGAAAAAAAGCCGCAGCCTCATGCAACAGGCCGCTGACGCGGTGCCGTCCGAGCCCCAATACCGCATCAACGTGGTCATCCTGGATATTGCCCTGCAGGATCCGGCCAGGGCGGAGCGCGATTTGCAGAAAGTCCGCGCGCTCAACCAGCTGGGCAATCTACGCGCAACCATTGCCAATCTGCAAAAGCAGATTGATGACCTCGAGCGGGTGCCCGAGGCAACCACCAGACCGGTGCCGCCGGCGCCGGGCGCTGCGAGCGGCGATTGACAATGCTATAGTGCCGCGCGGTTCGGGGACCGAGCATATTCCATGTCAAAGCAATTCCCGTCACTCAGTATCATTTTGCCCGCCAAAGATGAAGCTGCGGCACTACCCAGCGTGCTGGGCAGTCTGCATAAGCTCTATCCGCAAGCCGAACTGTTGGTGGTGGATGACGGCTCCAGAGACGCCACCGCCAAAGTGTCAAGCGAATGCGGGGCCCGGATCATCCACCACCCCTATTCCATGGGCAATGGTGCGGCCATCAAATCCGGAGTGCGCGCTGCCGGCGGCGATATTCTGGTGTTCATGGATGCCGACGGCCAGCATAATCCGAATGACATTGCCCGTTTACTGGAGTGTCTCGAACAAGGCTTTGACATGGTGGTCGGCGCGCGCACCCGCAATTCCCAGGCTTCATTCGGGCGCAGTTTTGCGAACGGTGTTTATAACCTGCTAGCAAGCTGGATGGTTGGGCACCGCATCCAGGACCTGACTTCCGGGTTTCGCGCCGTCAGGGCGGAACGATTCAGGGAATTCCTGCATCTGCTGCCCAACACTTTTTCCTATCCCACTACCAGCACCATGGCGTTTTTCCGCGCCGGTTACGGTATCGCTTATGTACCGATTGCCGCCGCAAAGCGCATCGGCAAAAGCCACATCCGGCCGCTGCACGATGGCATACGTTTTCTGCTCATCATATTCAAGGTTGCGACCCTGTATTCGCCGCTGAAGATATTCCTGCCGATCAGTGTCGTGTTCTTTCTGCTTGGATTGGCGTGGTACATCTACACCTTTATCTCGACTCATCATTTCACCGTCATGAGCGCGTTGCTGTTTGTCACGGCCGTGCTGGTATTTCTTATCGGCCTGATATCGGAACAGATTACCAACCTGTTGTTCATCCGTGGCAATAAAAACTGACGCACGGACTGTAGACTGGTGACACGCATCCTGCTGATAACCCGCAACCTGCCGCCGTTGGTGGGCGGGATGGAGCGCCTGAACTGGCATATGGCAGACGAGTTGGCAAAACGCGCCGAAGTACGCGTGGTCGGCCCGGTCGGGTCCGCCGCCCTGGCGCCAAAACACGTTCAAGTCCTCGAGGCACCTCTGAAACCCCTGGTCCGATATCTTGTGCGCGCGCGACAACTGGCACGGCACGCAGCCGAACATTGGCGACCGGATATCGTAATCGCGGGAAGCGGACTCACCGCACCACTGGCCCGTTCCGCCGCACGCCGCTGCAACGCTCACACCGCAGTCTACGTACATGGGCTGGATGTCGCGGCCAAGAACGCGATTTACCGTGCACTGTGGCTGCCGGCAATCAGGCGCATGCAGCGCGTCATCGCCAACAGTCGTGCCACAGCCGATGGATGCCGCGCAGCGGGTGTATCGCCCGAGCGTATCGGCATCGTACACCCCGGAGTCACGCTGCCAGACCCGAAGATAAATCCACAGCGCCTGCATGATTTCCGGCTGCGGCATGCGCTTGGGGACAAACCCGTACTGCTGTCCGTAGGCAGACTCTCCAGCCGCAAAGGGCTAAGAGAGTTCGTCGCCCATTGCCTGCCGCGTATCGTGGCGCATTCTCCGGACACGGCGCTGCTGATCGTCGGCGCTCCACCCCGACAGGCCTTGCACGCCCAAGCGCAAACGCCGGAGAGCATCACCGCTGCGGCTGCAGCAGCGGGCGTGGCCGGCAACATCCGCTTCCTGGGTGTGATTACCGACTATGACGAACTCAGCACAATTTACGCTGCCGCGGACGTGCATGTATTTCCCGTGCGGGAAATCGGGGGTGACCCGGAAGGCTTCGGCATGGTGGCCGTGGAGGCTGCGGCAAACGGACTGCCCACGGTGGCGTTTGCCACCGGCGGTGTCGTTGATGCCGTCGCAGAAGATCGCTCCGGGCATCTTGTTGCGCCCGGCGATTACACGGCTTTTGCAGACAGCGTATTGCGTATTCTCGCCGGCCGCGATGCGTTGCATGCCAGCAGCATTGAGTTTGCCCAGCAATTCGCCTGGCCGGAATTTGGCATACAAATCGTCGCACAGCTGGCGCACGTCGTCCCACAGCTACGCTGATATTCGGGCAGACATGAACACACACAGCCTGGAATGTCAGCCGCATGCAATGCTCGACTTGTCATCGCACGACTGCAAGGCCCTGATGATTGAACGCCTGACGGGCAACGCGCCTGATTCAGCGGTGATGCCATTGCTCCGGATTAATCCTGCCTTGATTTACCGCTTCGACACACTAGCCGCATGAACGCCAGGCGAGGGCCTGCAGTCTGGTTGCCGGCGGTGCGCGCTAGAACAGGTGCGGATGTATTTACACAGCGGCTTGCCAACGGGCTGATCGAGCGCGGCATGCGTGCTGAAATCACCTGGCTGCCGCTGCACGCGGAGTACGCGCCATGGACCGTCCCCATTCCACCACCTCCGGTCTGGGCCAATGTTGTGCACGTCAACACCTGGTTGCATTCACGGTTTCTGCCGACAAGCTTGCCCGTGGTTGCGACCATCCATCACGCGGTGCACCACCCTGATGCCAGGGCCTACAAGGGGACCGCCCGCGCCGTGTATCACCGATACTGGATCGCGCCCAACGAACGCCGTGTGCTGCGTCGCGCCGACCGTGTCGTGGCAGTCAGCCGCTTTGTGGCCGACACCACCATGCAAACCTTGGTGAATATGCCGATACAGGTCATCTACAACGGCATTGATACCGATCGATGGCGACCGGGTAATCGCCAGCGTCGCGCTGACGAACCATTCCGGCTGTTGTATGTGGGAAGCTGGAAGAAGCTGAAAGGTGTGGACCTGCTGGCTCCGATCATGCGCGACCTCGGCAATGGATTTGAACTGCGTTATACCAGCGGCACGACGGCCGAACGGGACCGGCGAGACATGCCGGACAACATGCGCGATATCGGCAGGCTGAAAAGCGAGGACGCCGTGATCGCGGCCATGCAGGAAGCCGATGCGTTGCTATTCCCCTCGCGCAGCGAAGGCTTTGGCCTGGTCGCAGCGGAAGCGATGGCGTGCGGATTGCCGGTGATCGCCGTGCAGGCATCCTCGATACCGGAAATCGTCGACGATGGCGTTACCGGTATACTGTGCCGCCAAGACGACGTCGTGATGTTTGCGAATGCCGCGAGGACACTGGCGCACGACGGCGCGTTGTTCGGCAAGATATCTCGGAGTGCCAGGAGTCTGGCAGCGCAGAGATTTTCCATTGATGCGATGTGCACCGCTTACGAGAATGTGTATGCAACCTGCATCAGCAATCACCCACTGGTCGCGCGGCCGACTTGATCTGATGCGTGCTTGCCCCGCCTGTGGGGCAAGAGTCGTGTCTGCAATCTATTCCCGTCGCGACGACGTGCTTGCGCTCGAGGACATATGGAATGTGGCTCGGTGTGGTAACTGCGGCTCCATGTACTTGATTGAGCGGCCCGATGATGAGTCGCTGCCAAGAGCATACGAGAGTTACTACACGCATGAATCCGAGCCGGATGACTTCGCGTCGGGTAATGCACGCGGTCCGGTGGCGCGACTCATCAGTGGCTATTTGAACGCAAGGTTTCACATGCGGCGTCATCCCGCACTGCGTGCAGGCGCATGGGTATTCGGAGCGCTCGCGCCGCTGCGGATGAAGCTGGATGTGTACGGCCGCCATATCCCAATGGCATTATGCCGGGGGCAAACGCGCCTGCTGGACGTGGGGTGTGGGAACGGTGCATTCCTGTGCCGCGCAGTCGAAATGGGCATTGAAGCCCAAGGCTGCGAGCCGGATCCTGCTGCCGCTGCAACTTGCCGGAAGGCGGGCCTGAACGTCGTGGCGGGTGATGTATGGACGGCCGCCTACCCAGACAGGTCGTTCGCCTACATCACGCTGAATCACGTGATTGAGCACGTTACTGACCCGTCGCGTTTGCTCGGTAAATTGCTGGCATTGCTTGAGCCCGGTGGCACGCTTTGGCTGGCACTGCCAAACCCCGGTGCATTGGGCGTCACACTTTTCGGACGCGGCTGGAAAGGGTTGCACCCGCCCTTCCACCTCCTGATCCCGAGCCAGCGGAAACTGCGCGAGTGGTTGCAGCACGCCGGGTTTACCGACGTACGATTCGTCCGGCGCGGCATGCAGAGTCCGGGGCTGTGGCGTGAGTCGGTTCGCATTGCTGAGCGTGAGGGGACAGCGCATTCTCGCGCGTGGATGACTACCGTCCGTCGCGTGGGCGACTTGCTTTCGACGCTTACGCCCCGCTGGGGTGAGGAGACCATCGTCATGGCACGCCGGCCGGCAATACAACATGCATGATGAAGTAATGCCAGTTGTTGGCCTCACCCTGCATTTTCGCACTCCGGCACAGACGATATCCTGTCTACGCTCGCTGCATGCCGAAGGCATACGACACGCCGTAGTAGTCGACAACTCCGAAGATGACGGCAAGTCCCTGGCAGCCATGCAAGTTCACTTGGACGAGTTAAAGACGTCGGGATTGACAATAGACGTAGTAACGTCCGGGCAGAACATGGGATTTGCACGAGGTGTGAATGCGGGACTGACGCGAGCTGTGGCTGCCAGCCCCTCGAGCGTATTGCTTATCAACTCTGATGCACGCTTGGAGCACGGCGCATTGGCGCTACTGGTGCAAGGCTTGGGCAATGCGCATGTATCAATGCCGCTGGTGCGACCACGACCGGGCGCTCCCGCCTCTTCGCTCTTTGGATATTACCAACGCATGTTTGCGCTCGTGTTGCGCAAGTATCAGCCGGGTTGCGTAAGGTATCCAAGCGGCTGCTGCTTGCTGTTGCGCGCAGAGATGGCCGGGTCACCATTATTCGACAAGGATTTCTTCTTTTACGGTGAGGACGTAATGCTCGGCCTCAAATTGCGAGCGCGTGGTGTGGATGTTGTGCAGTGTCCGTCCGCTGTGGTCGTTCATGCCGGCTCTGGCAGTGCCAAAAACGGTTCGCTGTTTTACGAATACCACCTGAACCGGGGACATTGGTTACTTGCACGCAAATTGGCTAAAAACCGCTTTGAAATAGCTCTGTTCCTGGCAGCGCGCTGCGTGACACTACCGCTCCGCGCAACGGTCCGGAGCATGCGATTCCGATCGTGGGTGGCATGGAAAGGGTTGATCGCTGCAACGTTCGATGTCGTGCGTGGCCGTTGCCGCAGTTTCACGCCACCGGCGCCTTAAGTCTCCCGACTGAATCCCTCGTGCTGATGACGAATGCCACGCCAACTACGGCCATGGCCCATTCCGAGCACACTAGCGCTAATGGCATGCCGGTAGTTCCAAAATGGGCGATCAGTAATAGAGCAGCAACCACGAGCACGACCAGACCGGCCAATTCAAATCCTACCCGCATCCATGGTTTGCCGAGTGCCATCAATACGCTACCCGCAGCCATGCGCAGTGCCATTCCCGGCACGGCAAGACACAACCAGTGGATCACGTGCTGGATGCCGTCGTATTTCGCGCCAAACAGCCACACGAACACCGGTGCGATAAACCACAGCGCGACGGCCAACGCAAGGCTATAGCCAAACGCGGCGGCGAACAGCCATCGAAGCAGGCGCGCAGTACGCCTGGACTTGTCTTGGCCTTCACGAAACAGGCGCGGTAACGCCGACAACATCATCGCGATCACCGGTAGCGTCGCGGCGCCGATTACGCGCGCGCCGGCCGCGTACAAACCACTGGCTGCGAGCGGCAGCAACTTGGTCGCCAGCGTCTTGTCGAGTTCGGCAGGCGTGGTAGCGGTGATATTGAGCGCGGCGTAGCCGGCGGCTTCACGCAGCTCGGCCGCTTTGGGGAATCGCCAGAGGTGCGGCGCAGGCCAGGGCGCCGGCATCGTGACGGTCGCGACCGCGAGTGCGAGCAATGAGGCGATGCAATAGCCGTAGCCGTAGGCAGCCAACGGATCGCCCGGATGCAGCAGAAACACGGCAGCGGCGGCAGCGAGACGCAGTGCCAGCGGCAACGTGGTCAGTAACTGTGAGCGCGCGATGCGCCCGAGTGCCAAGTGTTCCGCCGCCGGCAAGCTGAACAGGGGTTGCAGTAATGTTTCAGTGATGCCGATTGCGACCAGTACCTTAATCGCCACGCCCGCCTCGCGCAGCGCGAAGGTACAGATCAAGAGATAAATCACGAGCAGCGCGCCACCGCACAGCAGCGTGAACGGCACCGCGTAGGGCAGTACGTCCTTGCGCCGCGCTGGTCCGCGCGACACTTCGCCGAGCAGCACCAGGTGCGTACCAAAAGTGGCAAGCGTGCCAAGCATCACCGCGAGCGCGGCGACGCCCGCGAACGCGCCATACTCGCGTGGCCCGAGCATACGGGCAATCAGGAGCAGCGTGCCTGCCTGCACCACCAGACGCAGCCCGAGCACGAAGCTCGTGCGCATGGTGCCGCGGGCAATCGGACCCTGGGTAATCGAAATCATGGGGCTTCCAGTCGCGGCCGGTGTGCACCGAGCCTGGCACGCGGCATCGGGCTGTCTGCCTGCCAGCGCAAGGCGCACACACTGCAGTTAACCGTTGGCACGTAAACATTCTCCGCGCAGTTGGTCATCGATCGGTGCGATTCGCGGGCCTTGGCTTCGGAACCGCTCATCGTTGCCAATACACCGCTCATCGGCGTCACACATGGACGCGGCCCGGCCACGGAATCCCGGCGGCGCCGCACAGGCCGTCCCCAGCGCCAAAGATCAGAACAGTTCCTCAAGTAATGTCTCAACGCTAACTCATTGATGCTTCAGCCCATTGGACATTTCCGGCCGATAAACTACCATGTAAAAGTGTTGATGCGGGGCCGGGGAGGCCTCGGGGTGATTCAGGGATGCCTTTAGGGACGCAAGCATGGCAACCACAAATGTCAAAGTAAACCTGACCGGCCTGCCGCGCCGCCTGGTCGCGGAGGGCCTGCTCAAGGAAGCCGAGGCCTGGGACGTTACGCGCGCAGCGGCCCAGGAAAAGCTGCTGCTGGTTTCCTATCTGGTGCGCCACAAGAAACTCGATGCCCACAAGCTCGCGCGCATTGCCGCGGATGAATTCGGTGTACCGGTTCTGGATATTGATTGCGTGGATCTCACGGATGCGCCGGTCAAGGAAATGGAATTCGAGGTCATGGAAAAGTACCACGTGCTGCCGCTGTACCGGCGCGGTCGCAAGATTTTCGTGGGAATTTCCGATCCCACCAACCTTCAGGCCCTCGGTGAAATCCGCTTCACCACCGGGCTCACCGTGGACGCGGTGGTGGTGGAAGAAGACAAGCTGGTAAATGCCATCGAAAAAGTCCAGCGCGGCACATCCAATATAGCGGACCTCCAGGAAACCGACGCCGACTTCCTCGAGACTGCCGATGACGCTCCCACCACCAGCGACGACGGTGAAATTGATGCACCGGTGGTGCGCTATGTAAACCAGGTATTGATGGCCGCCATCAACAAGAATGCCTCGGACATCCACTTTGAACCTTACGAAAAATATTACCGCGTGCGTCTGCGCATTGACGGCATGTTGCACGAACTGGCGCAGCCGCCGCGCGCCCAGGCGGCAAAACTGACGGCGCGCATCAAGGTCATGTCACGCCTGGACATATCGGAAAAGCGCGTCCCACAGGACGGCCGTATCAAGCTCAAGATGTCAAAGAACCACGCGATTGATTTCCGTGTGAATACCTGCCCCACCCTATGGGGCGAGAAAGTGGTGTTGCGCATCCTCGATTCCTCGAGTACCAAACTTGGAATTGACGCCCTGGGTTACGAGGATCTCCAGAAAGCACAGTACCTGAGCGCTCTCGACCGTCCTTACGGCATGATACTGGTCACCGGCCCGACCGGCAGCGGCAAGACCGTATCGCTGTACACCGGCATCAACATATTGAATACACCGGACCGCAACATCTGCACCGTCGAGGATCCGGTGGAAATCCAGATCCCGGGCATCAATCAGGTAAACATCCACACCAAGGTGGACCTCACGTTCGCCAATGCCCTGCGTGCCTTCCTGCGCCAGGATCCGGACGTGATTCTGGTGGGCGAAATCCGCGATGAGGAAACCGCCAAGATCGCGGTTACCGCGGCTCAGACCGGACACCTGGTGTTGTCGACGCTGCACACCAACGATGCGCCCAAGACATTGACGCGCCTCGTGGAACTCGGTGTTCCACGCTATGCCATCGCGACCTCCGTGCACCTGATCATCGCCCAGCGCCTGGCGCGCAAGCTCTGCCAGCATTGCAAACAAGCGCAAAAGCTTTCGGCCGGAGACCTGCTGCGGGAAGGCTTTTCGGAGGCCCAAATCAAGGCCGGGATCAAGGTATTCGATGCAGTGGGTTGCGATCAGTGTGTGGAAGGTTACCGCGGGCGCACCGGCGTCTACCAGGTGATGCCCATTTCCGATGCTTTGCGGCGTCTGATACTAACTGAGGGCAGCAACGCCACGATGATTGCGGATCAGGCACACAAGGAAGGCATCTGGGACCTGCGCCAGGCAGGTCTGCACAAGGTAATGGCTGGGATCACCAGCCTCAAGGAATTGAATCGGGTTACCGTGGAATAGCGCACCGGGAGTCAAGCATCATGGCCATTGCAGCTGTCAAGCAATCCAATTATTTCTGGGAAGGCACCGACAAGAAAGGTGCACGCATCAAGGGCAAGACCACGGCCTCGACCGAGTCCGCCGTCAAGGCGGATCTGCGCCGCCAGGGTATCGTTCCGGTGCGTATCCGCAAGGAGAGTTTTCTCTCCGCATTGGGGCGTGGCAAGAAGATCAAGTCGGGCGACATCGCATTTTTCACGCGTCAGTTGTCCACCATGATGAGCGCCGGCGTGCCACTGATGCAGGCCATTGACATCATCGGCCGCGGCCACGCCAACCCGCGCATGCGCGACATGGTGCTCGGCATCAAGGCGGACGTGGAATCCGGCAACAACCTCGCGGATTCGCTCGGCAAACAGCCCCTGTATTTCGACCATTTGTACACCAACCTGGTGCGCGCGGGCGAGCAGTCCGGCACGCTCGAAACCCTGCTGGACCGTATCGCCACCTACAAGGAAAAGACCGAAGCCATCAAGAAAAAAATCAAAAAGGCGATGTTTTACCCGGCAGCGGTGCTGGTCGTGGCCTTTGTCGTGACCGCGATACTGCTGATTTTCGTGATTCCCGAGTTCCAGTCCCTGTTCCAGGGCGCCGGCGCCAGCCTGCCGGCCTTCACCCAGATGGTGATCAACCTGTCGAAATCCGTGCGCCAGGAAGGCTGGCTGTATCTGCTGGTGATCATTGCCATCATCGTCGGCTTCGTCATGACGCACAAACGCTCGGCGCGCTTTCGCGAATTTGTGGACCGGGTCATCCTGAGATTGCCGATCATCGGCATGATACTCACGAAGGCCTGCATTGCGCGCTTCACCCGCACGCTGGCTACCATGTTCGCGGCGGGCGTAAATTTGGTGGATGCCCTGGGCTCGGTGGCCGGCGCCACCGGTAACATCATTTACGAAAAGGCCACGCTCAAGATCCGCGACCAGGTGTCCACCGGCCAGCAACTAAATCTGGCCATGGCGCAGACCGGCATTTTCCCGCATACCGTGGTGCAGATGATCGCCATCGGCGAGGAAGCCGGCTCGATTGACACCATGGCCTCCAAGGTTGCGGATTTTTACGAAGAGGAAGTGGACAATGCCGTGGACGCCATGTCGAGCCTCATGGAACCGATGATCATGGTGATCCTGGGCATCCTGATCGGTGGATTGGTGGTGGCCATGTACCTGCCGATCTTCAATCTCGGCAACGCGTTCTGATTATCGTTCTCGCTGGACGGGGGCGCCTGCGGCGCCCCCGTCCATAAAGGCTGGCCGCATGTGGTTGATAGCATTTTTCCAGGCCACGGCCTGGGCCTGGGTCGTGGTGGCGGTCTGCCTCGGCTTGATCATCGGCAGTTTCCTGAACGTCGTGATTCACCGCCTGCCCATCATGCTGGAGCGCGAATGGCGCGAGCATTGTGCGGAACTGAACGGCACCACGGCCGCCACGGGTGAACCCTACAATCTGGTGGTACCGCGCTCACGCTGTCCGCACTGCAGCCACCTGATCCATGCCCTGGACAACATCCCGCTGCTCAGTTTCCTGTGGCTGCGCGGCCGCTGCCGCCATTGCGCCGCGCGCATTTCTCCGCGTTATCCGAGCGTGGAGCTGATCTCGGGGCTGCTCTCGGGTTGGCTCGCATGGCATTTCGGCTTCACTTGGGCGGCCGGCGGGGCCTTGCTGCTGACCTGGGCCCTGCTGGCGCTGGCCGTCATTGATTTCGACACCCAACTGCTGCCTGACAAGATTACCCTGCCGTTTCTGTGGCTGGGGCTGATCTTCAACCTCGATCACACCTTCACGGATTTGCGCTCAGCGATTATCGGCGCGCTCGCCGGATATCTGAGCCTGTGGTGTATCTACCAGATTTTCAAACTCATCACCGGCAAGGAAGGCATGGGTCACGGCGACTTCAAGTTGTATGCCATGCTCGGCGCCTGGCTGGGTTGGCAGCGCCTGCCACTGATCATCCTGATCGCCGCGGCTTCAGGCGCGATCGTCGGCATCGGCCTGATTGCCACGCGCCGCAGCCAGCGTGGCAAGCCGATTCCCTTCGGACCGTATCTGACCGTGGCCGGCTGGATTGCCTTGGTGTGGGGCCCCGAGATCACACGCGCCTATTTCTCGCTTTGGGGCGTGGCCTGACGACATGCTCAGAGTAGGCCTGACCGGCGGAATCGCCAGCGGCAAATCCGAGGCCGTTGCCGCCTTTTCCCGGCTGGGCGTACCCGTAGTGGATGCCGACGTCATAGCCCGTGAACTGACGGCTCCGGGTGCGCCGGGCCTTGCGCAACTGGTTGCGGCGCTCGGCGCGCAGATACTGGACCGGCACGGCCAACTGCAACGGGCGGCCTTGCGCCGGCAGCTGTTTGCTGACGCGGGCCTGCGCGCACGTGTGCAAGCCGTTCTGCACCCGTTGATAATCCAGCGCCTGCAAGCCGCGCTCGACACCTGCAAGACGCGTTACGCGCTGGCCGTAATTCCACTGCTCATCGAAGCGCCGGCGGCGCGTACGCTCGTGGAGCGCGTACTGGTTGTGGACTGCCCCGAGCCCCTGCAACTCTCGCGGCTTATGTCACGTGATGGCGAGAACGAAGCCACGGCACAAACCATGTTGGCAACCCAGGCGCCCCGCAGCCTGCGGCTGGCGGCGGGAGATGATATTCTCATCAACACGGGCACGCGGCACGAACTGGTCGCACACGTGGCTGAGCTGCACCAACTGTACATGGATATCGCCGGCCCGCGGGCGCAGTCCCGGCGGGCGGCGCGGCCACCTATGAGCGGTACTGGCATCTGATATGTTGAACGCCGAGCAGGATCCGGTTGCAGAACTTTTGCCGGTGGAATGGCTGGTTTATGAACAGCCGCTTACCGAGCGTATCCGCACCTTCCTGCGCCTGGAATTCCTGTTCGAGCAATGCGACCATCACCTGCGGCTCACGTCGCCCTGGGACAGCCGCGCGGCGCTCGCCGCCATTCTCGAGATTGGCGCGTTGCTCACCCGCGGCGACGTGCGCACCGAGGTGCTCAAGGAACTCGAGCGCTGCCTGTATTTCCTGAACCGGCTTGCCGGCAGCCCCGAGGTGGACAACACGCGCCTGCAGTCGGTGCTGGCGGAACTCGAGACCCTGCGCAAGGCAATGAACGGCGACGGCCGGCCTCTCGGCCAAATGCTCAAGGACAACGAATTTCTCAATACCATCCGCAATCGCATGGCGATTCCCGGCGGTACCTGCCAGTTCGATCTGCCCGTGTACCATGCCTGGCTCAGCCAGCCGCATGCGAAGCGCCATCCCGACATGCAGGCGTGGCTGGATGAAATCCGCCCGCTGCGCGACACTATCAGCCTGCTGCTGGCGCTCAGCCGGGAGAGTGCCACACCCACGCGCGAGGTGGCCGAACAGGGTATGTTCATGCGGATTCTGGACGCCGCATCCTGTCCGCTGGTGCGCGTCATGGTGCCGGCCACCAGCAGCGTGTTCCCGGAAATCAGCGCCGGACGCCAGCGCATCACCATACATTTTCTGGAGCGTCAGGATACCGGTGGGCGCGCGCAGCTGGTCAAGTCCGACATCAGCTTCAGACTGGTGTGCTGCCAGCTGTGATGTCGGCCGACCCGCACACCACATCTGCGCCGGTCGTCTCCTGCCCGCATTGCGGCGCAGCCGTCAGTTGGGATGCCGCATCGGAATACAAGCCCTTTTGCAGCGAACGTTGCCGTCTCATTGACCTTGGCGGCTGGTTGGCGGGCAAGCATGCAATCCCGGGCGAAACCGAACCGGTACCCGGGGAAGATGCGCCGGATTAACCACGCCAGAAACCGCGGATTCCTGCTACCCCGTGTCCGCCCAGCTCGCGGACTTTCGCCAACGTTTCCGCACGCATGCCGCCAATCGCATACACCGGCAATTCACTGCGGGCCGCGAGGGATTTGAAGCCGTCCCACCCGAGTGGGTTGGCTTGCGCATGGCTAGGCGTAGGCAAAACCGGACCCACAACAACGTAATCCAGGCCAAGATCCTGCGCCCGGCGAACTTGCGCCGCGTCGTGACAGGATGCCCCGCACAGAAATTCCCGTGGAATCGGCCGGTGTTTAATCTGTGCCAAGCGCGCGCTGTTCAGATGCACGCCGTCCGCGGCCAGCTCACGCACCAACCCTGGTTCCGCATTCAGCACTACGCGCGCATCGAAATCCCGGCAGAGACTGATGACCTCGCGTGCCAGGCCGGCATAGTCGGCCGCGGCCAATGCGGGCGCCCGCAGTTGCACGAATTCCACGCCGTGCTGCAGGGCATCGCCAAGTTGGCGGAGAAACTTTGCTCGATCGGCGCCGGGTGAAGGTGTAACCAACATTTGCGGCGGAAACCGCAGTGCCCTGACAATCGGGGCATCGGCCGGCAACAGCTTCAGTCCGCCGAGTGCCTTCGGCCGTATCCAGGCGAGTGCCTGGTGCTCGTGCGCCTGCGCTATACCGCTGTAGCGCTGCACTCGCCAGACCTGCAGCTCGACTCGCTGCTCGGGATAGTCAAAACTCAGCTGCAGCCACGCTTGAGCCGTATGCACCGCGAGTCCCAGCTCCTCCAGAAGTTCGCGCTCCAGCGCCGCACGCGGCGTTTCACCGGCTTCGATTTTTCCGCCGGGGAACTCCCAATATCCCGCCCAGGGCTTGCCGGTAGGCCGCTGGTTGACCAGTACCCGTCCCTGCCCGTCCTTGAGCACCGCGGCGACTACGGCAAGCGTGGGCAGATTGCCCTGGTCCATGGATGTGGAAAGTCTGCGCTCAGCTCAAGCGCCCGTGACATTGCTTGTATTTCAACCCCGATCCGCACGGACAGGGTTCATTGCGGCCGACCTTGCGTCCTTCGCGCACGAAGGTGGTGACCGGCGCAGGCGGCGCCTGGGCCGGCGGCGAACTGTCGCCGCCACCCACGGCGCTTTGCGCCTCGGCATGCTGGAACTGCATGGCGCGCGCGCGCCGGCGCTGCTCCTCGACCGCGGCCACGTCCTCCTGCGTGCGTACCTGCACCTTGGCCAGAATGCTGACCACGTCGTTCTTGAGCCGGTCCAGCAGATCGGAAAACATGATGAAGGCTTCGCGCTTGTATTCCTGCTTGGGATTGACCTGGGCGAAACCCCGCAGGTGGATGCCGGCGCGCAGATAATCCATGTTGGCGAGGTGTTCGCGCCACAGATTGTCGAGCACCTGCAGCAGCACGGCCTTCTCGAACTGGCGCATGACCTCGGCGCCGGTCTGCTGCTCCTTGGCCTTGTAGGACGCGAGGAACGCGTCCACGATTTTCTGGCGCAGGGTTTCTTCGTGCAGGCTGTCATCGCTCGCCAGCCAGCCCTGGATGTCGAGCTTCTGACCGAAATCACGCTCCAGATGCTCCTGCAGCCCGGCGACGTCCCATTGCTCTTCCACGCTCTGCGGCGGGATGTGCGCGCTGATGATGCCGTTGATCACATCGCCGGAAATGTTGCTGATGGTGCCGGATATGTCGGCCGCGCTCAGCAGTTCATTGCGCTGCTCGTAGATCACCTTGCGCTGGTCGTTGGCAACGTCGTCGTATTCCAGCAGCTCCTTGCGGATGTCGAAGTTGTGGGCCTCGACCTTGCGCTGCGCGCTTTCGATGGCGCGCGTGACCCAAGGGTGCTCAATGGCCTCGTCGCCCTTGACGCCAAAGCGCTGCATGATGCCCTTGACACGGTCGCCGGCGAAGATGCGCATCAGGTTGTCTTCCAGCGACAGGAAGAAGCGGCTCGAGCCGGGATCGCCCTGACGGCCGGAGCGGCCGCGCAACTGGTTGTCGATGCGTCGCGACTCGTGGCGTTCGCTGCCGACGATATGCAGGCCGCCGGCCGCGACCACCGCGGCATGGCGCCGCTGCCATTCGGCACGCACGCGCTCGCGCTCCGGCTCGCCGGCTTCCGGCGCCAGCGCCTTGAGTTCCGCTTCCAGGCTTCCGCCCAGCACGATGTCAGTGCCGCGGCCGGCCATGTTGGTGGCGATAGTGACAGTGCCGGGGCGGCCGGCCTGGGCAATGATGTGGGCCTCGCGTTCGTGCTGTTTGGCGTTCAGCACCTCATGCGGAATACTTTCCTTCTTGATCAGTGCCGAGAGCAGTTCGGAGTTTTCAATGGACGCCGTGCCCACCAGCACCGGCTGGCCGCGGCCGTGGGCCTCGCGGATTTCGTTGATCACCGCCTGGAATTTGCCCTTGCTGTTCAGGTACACGTGATCCGGCCGGTCCTCGCGAATCATGGGCTTGTTGGTGGGAACCACCACGACTTCCAGGCCATAAATCTCGTGGAACTCGGCCGCCTCGGTGTCCGCGGTGCCGGTCATGCCCGCGAGTTTCTTGTACAGGCGGAAGTAATTCTGGAAAGTGATCGAGGCGAGCGTCTGGTTCTCGGCCTGGATCTTGACGCCCTCCTTGGCCTCGATGGCCTGATGCAGGCCTTCGGACCAGCGCCGCCCCGGCATGGTGCGGCCGGTGAACTCGTCCACGATCACCACTTCGCCGTCCTTGACGATGTATTCCACCTCGCGGTGATACAACGCGTGCGCGCGCAGCGCCGCGTTGATCTGGTGCATGAGCATGATGTTGGAGGCGTCGTACAGTGAATCGTTCTCCTTGAGCAACCCGGCCTTGATCAGCAGTTCCTCGATTTTCTCGTGGCCGGCCTCGGTCAGGTATACCTGCTTCTGCTTCTCGTCCACGCTGAAGTCGCCCGGTCCCTCCTCTTCTTCCTGCTTGGTGAGCTGCGGCACCAGCACGTTGACCTTGCGATACAGCTCGGTGTTGTCGTCCACCGCCCCGGAGATGATCAATGGCGTGCGTGCCTCGTCGATCAGGATTGAATCCACTTCGTCCACGATGGCGTAATGCAACTCGCGTTGCACCTTGTCTTCAAGCCGGAAAGCCATGTTGTCGCGCAGATAATCAAAGCCGAACTCGTTGTTGGTGCCGTAGGTGATGTCGGCACCGTAGGCGGCGCGTTTGGTCTCCGCGTCCTGGCCCACCAGGATGACGCCCACGTTCATGCCAAGCGCCGTGTACACCGGACGCATCCAGTCGGCGTCGCGTTGCGCAAGATAATCGTTGACCGTGACCACGTGCACGCCGCGGCCGGCAATGGCGTTGAGATACACCGCCAGCGTCGCCACCAGGGTTTTGCCCTCGCCGGTACGCATCTCGGCGATCTTGCCGCGATGCAACACCATGCCGCCGATCAGCTGCACGTCGAAATGCCGCATGCCGAGAGTGCGGCGCGCGGCCTCGCGCACCGCCGCGAAGACTTCCGGCAGCAGATCGTCAAGCGCTTCACCGTCGGCGTGACGCTTGCGGAATTCCGCGGTCTTGGCCTTGAGTGCGTCTTCGGAAAGCGCCTGCAGCTGCGCTTCCATGGCGTTGATGCGCGCCACGATCTGGCCCGTGCTGCGCAGCAGCCGCTGGTTGCGGCTGCCGAAAATCTGCTTGAGTAAACTGCTTGGCATGCGTGTTGGGAACCACCCGCGTAAAGTGTCGTGGCGGGCTGCGGCCCGCAAACCCGCCTGCCATATAGGCGCACGGGCGTGAATTCAAGGCGGTTGCTGGGATTTGGCCGCCGGACCGGGTCAGACTCGGCCGGCAGCGGGAACAGGGCAGCCGGAAAGCCGCAGTGCGGCGCGCTGCTTCAGTCCAAGCTGTGCGGCACCGCGGCGACCCGCAGCTGCCCCACACTGTTCACAAACTGGGCCGGATTGACCGGCTTGCCATTGTATAGGACTTCAAAATGTACGTGGGGGCCGGTGGAGCGGCCGGTGGACCCCAGCAAGGCGATTTCCTGACCCTTTTTCACCACGTCGCCCACATGCACCAGCAGTTTTTCACTATGGCCGTAGAGCGTTGAATAGCCGTTGCCGTGATCGATTTCCACCATGTCACCGTAGCCCGCGCGCGGACCGGCCCAGGTCACCACGCCGGCAGCCACGGCCTTGACGGGTTCGCCTTGCGGACCGGCAAAATCAATGCCCGGATGAAATGACAGCTCGCCAGTGAACGGGTCAATGCGCATGCCAAACGGGGAACTCTCGTAACCCTCCACCACCGGCGGACCGGAGGGTCGCGCCTGCAGCTGTACGGCCCGATGCATCAGCAGGCCTTCGAGCACCGTAAGCTGCTGTTCGCGGCTGTTGATCTGGTCCGAAAGCTGGTCGAGATCGCCGAGGAAATCAGGCAGTCCCACATGCTGCAGCGGGGCGCTGATCTCGGGGCCGCCCTCGGCCGGCGGGGCGCCAAAATTGAATTCGCCGTGTTTCAGCCCGGCCATGCGCGTAAGCAACTGCCCGAGGGCATCCAGCCGGGTGATATGCGCCTGCAGTGCGCCCACCTTGGCCGACAGGGCATCGATGTTCACTTGCGCGACTTGCTTGGCCTGGGCCACCTCGCGCGCCTGGGTATTGAACTGTGCCTGCAACGCCTGCACATGGCTGGAAGGCCTGGCCATCCAGCTGGACGTGAAATAACCGGCCACGAACAACAGTGCCGCCGCCAGCAGGCCGGCAAACGCGGTACCCGCAAGGCAGGCAGGTCGCGCCAGATCAAACTGGCGCACGCGACCCTGTTTTAGAAATAGAATCTGGCTCATATACCCAATTTCCGCGTAACCTGTCCCATACGATGCAACCGAAATCCCAGTCACTCAAAGCGTTGCTCAGCGGCGACGCCGGATTAAGACAACTGACGGCGACCGCCCGTGAGCTGCAGCAACTGCACTCTACGGTGTGCCGTTTGCTGCCCGATTCCCTGCGCAGTCACTGTCTGGGCATTGAGCAGCAGGCCGATACGCTGGTCATCTACATGGACAACGCGGCCAACGCCACACTGATCCGTTACCAGCAACGCCAACTTCTGTCCCAACTCGCAAGCCGGCGGCTGTCCTGCCAACACCTCAAGGTGCGCATCCTGCCACCCGCGGTTGCACCGCCGACTCCCACACACGTGTCCCGTTCCTTGCCCGAATCCGTCCGCGCCATGCTGCAGAGCACGGCCGCGGGGCTGGAGGATGGCCCCCTCAGTCGTTCGCTCCACAACCTGGCGCGCCGTCGCAGTTCGCGGCCGTAGTCTCCGCCCAGCGCAACTACCGCATACGCCTAAAGCGCGTGCACCGGAGTCATGTAGGAAATCGGTGCCGCGGCTGCGTCATCAAAAGTGACTTCTTCCCAAGCCGTCTTCTGCGCGAGCAGTGCGCGCAGCAAAGTATTGTTGAGACCGTGACCGGACTTGTAAGCACTGAATGCTCCGATCAGGCTGTGGCCGAGCAGATACAAATCCCCAATGGAATCCAGAATCTTGTGTTTGACAAACTCGTCCTCGTAACGCAAGCCGTCCTCATTGAGGATACGGTAGTCATCGAGCGCAATGGCGTTGTCCAGCGACGCGCCCAGCGTCAGGTGCTTCTGGCGCAGCATTTCAATATCGCGCATGAATCCGAAGGTGCGCGCGCGGCTTACCTCCTTGACGAAGGAGGTGGTGGAGAAATCCACACTCGCGCTCTGCGTGTGCTTTTTGAAAATCGGGTGATCGAAGTCGATCTGGAAGCTGACTTTGAATCCATCGAAGCGTTCAAAGCGCGCCCATTTGTCGCCGTCGCGCACTTCCACGGTGTCGCGGATGCGGATGAAGCGCTTGTGGGCGTTCTGCTCTTCGATGCCGGCGGACTGCAGCAGGAACACGAACGGACCGGCGCTGCCATCCATGATCGGCACTTCCGGGGCGCTCAGGTCCACATACGCGTTGTCTATGCCCAAGCCGGCGAAGGCGGACAACAGGTGTTCAACGGTGGAAACGCGCACCTCGCCGTCCACCAGCGTGGTGCCCAACATGGTGTCGCCGACGTGTTCGGCGTTAGCGCGGATCTCGACGGGTTGTTCCAGATCCACGCGACGAAACAGCACTCCGGTATTGGGTGCCGCCGGGCGCAGGGTCATGTAAACCTTTTCGCCGGTGTGCAGTCCCACGCCGGTGGCGCGGATCGAATTCTTGAGCGTGCGCTGTTTCAACATGCGGTCGTGCAATCTGCCCTGTCAGGAATCGCGTGCCTGTCGGGCCCCGGTTGACGGGCGCCTTCGTGTAGCTTGTGCCAAGTTTGGCAGTTTGCCACGGGCTACCCTCCACGCGCGCCTGATGGTGAACGAGCGTGTACGGTATCACAGCGCCGCCTCCAGCCTCAAGGATTTCATAACCTTACATCCGGTTTTTTCAGTCCGCCTGTCGCCTCAGAAAGGCGGGGATGTCGAGGTAGTCCTGACTTTGAGGGTCATGATCATTCCGGTCCCGCTGCCGCGCATAAGCGGGGCGCTCGAGTTTTTTCCAGTCCGGGCGTTCATCGGTGCCCGTACGTGCCAAGGGCACGAGCTCGGGTGCGGGCACCGCCACGGGCACGGGCTTCACCGCGGTAACGGTCTGCGCCTGCGGCCGCGTCAGGCCGGTAGCCACCACGGTCACGCGGATTTCGTCGTTCATGGATGGATCGAGCACGGTACCGACCTTGATGGACGCATCCTCGACCGCGTAACCGTGGGCGATGTCCATGACTTCCTCGTATTCGCCCATGGTCAGGTCCATGCCCGCGGTGATGTTCACCAAAATGCCGCGTGCGCCCTGCAGGTTGATGTTTTCCAGCAATGGACTGGTGACCGCGGCCTCGGTGGCGCGACGTGCACGGCCCTCGCCGCTCGCGTGACCGGTACCCATCATCGCGGTGCCCATCTCGGCCATCACCGTGCGCACGTCGGCAAAGTCCAGGTTCATGAGTCCCGGCCGCGTGATGATGTCGGCGATACCGCGCACTGCGCCATGCAGCACTTCGTTGGCCGCCTGGAAGGCCTGCAGCACGGGCAAATCGCGTCCCAGCACGGCTGAAAGTTTTTCGTTAGGAATCACGATCAACGAGTCCACGTATTGCGCGAGCTCGGTCAAGCCCTGTTCCGCCACTTTCATGCGCTTGCTGCCTTCATGCGGAAACGGCTTGGTGACTACGGCCACCACCAGCACGTCCAGTTCTTTGGCCACTTGCGCTACCACCGGCGCGGCCCCGGTACCGGTGCCCCCGCCCATGCCCGCAGTGATGAACACCATGTCGCTGCCGCGCAGCACCTCTTCCAGGCGGTCGCGATCCTCGAGCGCGGCTTGTTTGCCGGTTTCCGGATTGGAGCCGGCCCCCAGTCCGCGGGTGAGATTGCTGCCGATCTGCAACGTGGTGCGGGCGTTGATTTTCTTCAGTACCTGCGCGTCGGTATTGATGGCGACGAAATCCACGCCCTCGATGCCGCTCGCCAGCATATGCTGCACGGCGTTGCCGCCGCCGCCGCCCACGCCCACCACCTTGATGACCGCGCTCTGATTCACGTCCTCTTCAATTGTCCAGTTCATGTCCCGGTCTCCTCTGCTGGTTGCTGAATTCAGTCAAAACGAACCCTGAAACCACTGCTTCATGCGTTGCCATACATCTTTGACATTCACGTTGCCCGCCAGGCGCCGCGAACTGCCGTCGCGCGGCAGGCTTTGCGCGCCGAACAACAACAAGCCCACGCCGGTGGCGTGAATCGGATTGCGCACCACGTCCGCCAGTCCGGTGACGTACTGCGGCACGCCCAGGCGCACCGGCGAGTGGAATACTTCTTCGGCGAGTTCCACCGCGCCTTCCATCTTGGCGCTGCCGCCGGTAAGCACCACGCCCGCGGGCACCGCGTCCTCGAACCCGCTGCGCCGCAACTCCGCGTGCACCAGGCTGAAGAGTTCCTCGTAACGCGGCTCGACCACTTCGGCGAGCGTCTGGCGCGCAAGGCGCCGCGCAGGCCGCTCGCCGACACTCGGCACTTCGATGGTCTCGTCGGCACTCGCGAGTTGCGGCAGTGCGCAGGCGTATTTGATCTTGATGTCCTCGGCATGATGCGTGGGCGTGCGCAAGGCCACCGCAATGTCGTTCGTGACCTGGTCGCCGGCGATCGGGATCACCGCGGTGTGGCGGATGGCACCTTCGGTAAACACCGCGATGTCGGTGGTACCGCCGCCGATATCCACCAGGCATACGCCCAGGTCCTTCTCATCCTCGTTGAGCACTGCATAACTGGAGGCCAGTTGCTCGAGGATGATGTCGTCCACCTTCAGGCCGCAGCGCTCCACGCAGCGCACGATGTTTTGCGCGGCGCTGAGCGCGCCGGTGACGATGTGCACGTGCACTTCAAGGCGCACCCCGGACATGCCCACGGGCTCACGGATGCCGTCCTGGCCGTCAATCACGAAGTCCTGCGGCAGGACATGCAGGATTTTCTGGTCCGCCGGCACGCTCACGGCGCGCGCCGCGTCAATCACGCGCTCCACGTCGCCCGCGGTCACTTCCTTGTCGCGGATGGCTACGACCCCGTGCGAGTTCAGGCTGCGCACGTGGCCGCCGGCGATGCCGGTGTACACCGAGTGGATCTGGCAACCGGCCATCAATTCGGCCTCGGCCACGGCACGCTGAATGGACTGCACCGTGGACTCGATGTTGACCACCACTCCGCGCTTCAGGCCGCGCGAGGGGTGCGACCCGATGCCGACGATTTCGATGCTGCCATCGGCGAGGATTTCTCCGACGATGGCTACGACTTTGGAGGTGCCGACGTCGAGTCCAACAATCAGTTGCTTGTCGGTCTTTCTAACCATTAGGACGAACCTCGTTGGTAGTTGCGCAGGTTCCTGGCGAGCCACCCATGGAGCCCGGACCGACCGCCGCGCAAGGCGCGCTGCAGCTCTGCGAACCATCCATGGTGATCAGCCCAGTGCTGCCATCCTTGGCAGCCCGCTCGAAGCTTTGCTTCTCGCCCCTGCCGCGACGGTTGCCGTCGGCGCCGACCGCTGTTGGCTGAGTAGACGCCACGCAAGGAGCATTGCAGGCCTGAGAACCATCCCTGGTGCGCTGTCCAGCCGCGCCATCCATGGCGCGGCGTTTGCCGTCGGCGCCGACCTGCCACCGGCAGGTCGGCATGTAACCGACGGCAAACCCATTGGTGTAGCGCATGTCCACATAGGCCACGCCAGGCAATTGCGCCGCTAACGTCGGCAAAGCCACGCTCACAAAACGTTCGAGCCGCAGCTCGGCGTTTTCGCGACCGAGGCGCACCTCCAGGCCATTTCCCAACTGCAGGCTGGCATCGCCGCGCGCATCCACCGTGAGCTGCCGCAGCACGAGTGCATGTGGCGCGAGCAACGCGGCGAAGGTGTGATACTCGGCCAGCAGATCCGCTTCGCTGCCGTCCGGGCCATTCAGCACCGGCAACCGGGCCCAGGCGCTGTCATCGGAATGCACGAACACGCGGCCGCCGGTATCCATCAGTCCGTTGCCATTCCAGCGCACCACCGGCTGCTCTTCGGTGACCTCGACGTACAGCGTGTGCGGCCAACTGCGGCGCACCGCAGCGCTCGCCACCCACGGCAGCGCCGCAACCGCGCTGCGCACCGCATCCACGTGCGTGGTGAAGAATCCGCTGCCTAACGCCGAGCGCACTGCGTCCTGCACGGCCTGCGGCGGTACATGCTCGAGCCTGCCGGTAATCACCAATTGCGTGAGCGCGGGCCCGGCCAGCAGCGGCCGCGTGTAATGCACGGCCGAGGCGATTCCCGCAGCCAGCAGCAAACCCAGCAGGCTGGCGCCGATCACCTGCCCCCGCGTGACGTGCAGGCCGATGCGGGAAATGCGCGTATTCATGAGTGCGCCTCCTGGTCGGGGACGACAGGCGCGTGCGCGGCAGCCAGATGCTGCGGCAACTCGGCCGCCATCACGCCGATGTCGCCGGCACCCAGCGTGAGCAGCAGATCACCGTCGCGCAGCACGCCCGCGAGTGCCTGCGGCAAATCCTGGGTGTGCAACACGAATACCGGATCCACGCGCCCACGGTTACGGATGGAGCGCGCCAGCGCACGCGCATCCGCGCCGGCAATCGGCGCTTCGCCCGCGGCGTACACCTCGAGCAACACCAGGGCATCCACCTGCGACAGCACTTCGGCGAAGTCCTCGAATAGGTCGCGCGTGCGGCTGTAGCGGTGCGGCTGGAAGGCCACCACCAACCGCCGTCCCGGCCAGCCTTCGCGCGCCGCCTGAATCGTGACCGCGAGTTCGCGCGGATGGTGGCCGTAGTCGTCCACCAGCAACACCCGGCCGGCGGCGGTGTTGATCTCGCCGTGAATCTGGAAGCGCCGGCCCACGCCCTGAAAACCGGCGAACGCTTTGAGCACGGCGTCGTCGTTCACGCCCAGATCCTGCGCCACCACCATGGCGGCCAGGGCATTCAACACGTTGTGGCGACCGGCCAGATTCAGCGTGACCTCCAGCGGCGCGCGCTGGCCGGGCCGCCATGCCTTGAAATGCGTCTTGCGGCCGTCGCGGCGAATGTCGCCGGCGCGGAAATCCGCGCTTGCGTCGGTGCCGTAGGTGAGCATTGGTCGCGCCACTTGCGACAGCACCTCGCGCACTTCGGCATCGTCCAGACACAGCACCGCGAGACCGTAAAACGGCAGGTGCTGCAGGAATTCCACAAAGGTGGTGCGCAGCCGGCTGAAATCGCCCTGATAGGTGCCGAGGTGGTCGGCGTCGATGTTCGTGACCACGGCAATCAGCGGCTGCAGGTGCAGGAACGAGGCGTCGCTTTCGTCGGCCTCGGCCACCAGATAACGTCCGGTGCCGAGATGCGCGTTGCTGCCGGCGCTGATCAGCCGGCCGCCGATCACGAACGTGGGATCCAGCCCGCCCTCGGACAGCACGCTCGCCACCAGGCTGGTGGTGGTGGTCTTGCCGTGGGTGCCGGCCACGGCGATGCCGAAGCGGAAGCGCATGAGCTCGGCGAGCATTTCCGCGCGCCGCACCACGGGTGTACGTCGCGCGTGCGCCGCAGCTACTTCCACGTTGTCCTCGTGGACCGCGCTCGAAATCACCACCACGTCCGCGTCGCCCAGATTCTCGGCGCGGTGGCCCGCGAGCACGCGCGCGCCCAGGCCGGTGAGACGCCGGGTGATGGCGTTGGTGCGCAGATCCGAGCCGCTCACCTGATAGCCGAGATTCAACAGCACTTCGGCGATACCGCCCATGCCGGCGCCGCCGATGCCGACCAGATGGATGCGGCGGATGCGGCGCATGAGTTCGCTCATGCCGCGCCTCCCGCCTGCAGGCAGGCTTCGGCCACCCTGAGCGCGGCCTGCGGTTTGGCGAGCGCGCGAGCGCGCTGCGCCATGGCCAGCAACATCTGGCGATCCTTCGCCATGCGTTGCAGCACGGCTTGCAGACTTTCAGCGGACAGCGCCGCTTGCAGCAACAGTTCGGCCGCAGCGGCACGCACCAGGAATTGCGCATTGCGGGTCTGGTGGTCATCCACCGCGGCCGCGAATGGCACCAGCACCGCGCCCAATCCGGCTGCGGTGAGTTCCGCGATCGTAAGTGCGCCGGCGCGGCACACGGCGACATCCGCCCAGCCATAGGCCGCGGCCATGTCCTCGATGAACGGAGCGACGCGCGCCTTTATGCCCTGCGCGCGGTACGCGGCAGCCACGGATTCCGCATCGCGCGCACCGGTCTGATGCCAGACCTCCGGACGCGGCAGCGCTGGCCACAGTGCAATCGCGTCCGGCACTGTCTGATTCAGGACGCGCGCGCCCTGGCTGCCGCCAATCACCAGCACACACAGGGCGCCGCTGCGGCCGGCAAAGCGCAGCTCCGGCGGAGGCAAGGCGGCAATCGCGCCGCGCACTGGATTGCCTATGAATTCGGCACCGCGTGCGGCGCTGAAGCTGCCGGGAAAACCTTCGAGCACGCGCCGCGCCATGTGACTCAGTACGCGGTTGGTAACGCCCGGCACGGAATTTTGTTCGTGCAACACCAGCGGACAGCCGCTCAGGCGCGCCGCCAAACCGCCCGGCCCGCTCGCGAATCCGCCCATGCCGAGCGCCACCGCCGGCCGCAGCCGCCGGAAAATCCGCCGCGCCTGCTGCACGGCACGTACCAGGCGCCACGGCGACATCAAAAGAGTTCTCCACCCCTTGCCACGCAGACCGCCAACGTCAATCCATTCCATGGGAATGCCGGCCGCGGGCACCACGCGCGCTTCCAGACCTTGGCGCGTGCCGATCCAGGCAACTTCGTGCCCACGCGCGCGCAGCACATCGGCTACCGCGAGAGCGGGGAAGACGTGTCCACCAGTGCCGCCGGCCATAATCACGATCTTCATGGACCTCTCGTTGTGCATGGACCCATCCATGGTGCGTTCACCAGCCGGTACATCCATGTACCGGCGCTCGGCCGGGGCGGAATGCCACCGGCATTCCGCTGAATACCCCGGACCCGCTCGCTCATCAGCACTACATGCATTTCTCGGTCTCCGTGTTCACGTGCCGGCCGCGCTGCGTTCCAGCCAGTTGCGACTGGAGCGTGTTTCCATGTTCACGCGCAGAATCAAACCGATGGCCGCACAGATCACGATCAGGCTGCTGCCGCCGTAACTCATGAGCGGCAGCGTCAGACCCTTGGTCGGGAGCGCGCCCATGTTCACGCCCATGTTGATGAACGCCTGCAGGCCGATCCACAGACCCAGGCCGAAGGCGAGTTGCGCACCGAACAGCTGGCCAGCACGTGCCGCCCGGCGTGCGATCACCACCGCGCGCCAGGTGAGCATGAAATACAGCGCAATCACCGCCATACAGCCCAGCAGCCCGAGTTCCTCGGCCAGCACCGCGAACAGGAAATCGGTATGCGCTTCCGGCAGGTAGAACAGCTTCTGCACGCTCTCGCCCAGGCCCACGCCGAAGAAGCCGCCGCGCCCGATGGCAATCAGCGAATTGGTGAGCTGGAAGCCGCTGTCGAATGGATGGCTCCAGGGATGCAGGAAGCCGGTGAGACGTTCCAGCCGGTACGGCGAGGCCACGGCCAGCACCACGAAACCCAGCACGCCGAGCGCGGCCAGGCCGGTGAAATCGCGCAGGCGCGCGCCGCCGAAGAACAGCATGGCCATGGCCGTGGCGATCAGCACCATGGCGGCGCCGAAATCCGGTTCCATCAAGAGCAACAGCGCCGCCAGGCCTACCACGAGCATGGGCTTGAGCGAGCCGCTGAAGCGCTCCGCGAGTTCCGCCTGCCGCCGCACCACGTAGCCGGCTATATATATGAGTATCAGCAGGCGCGCCGGCTCCGACACCTGCAGGCGGAAAGGCCCGAGGTCTATCCAGCGAATGCTGCCGTTGACATAGCGGCCGATGCCCGGGATCAGCACCACCGCGAGCATCGCCAGCGCCAGCATCAGCAGCGGAAAAGTGCCGCGCAACCACCAGCTGAGCGGCACGTGGTAAACCACGCCCGCCACGATCAGGCCCGCAAGCGCATAGACAAACTGGCGCTCGAAAAAATAAAAGGGATTGCCGGTGGTCTTGTCAGCCAGCGTAATCGAAGCCGAGGCCACCATCACCAGCCCCAGGCCGAGAATCAGCGCTGCCGTCATCCACAGCGCGCGGTCGGGCGCGAGCGTACGGCGGCCGGCGATGGCACGGACCTCAGCCATCGCCCAGCCTCCCCACCGCGTCGGCAAACACGCGGCCGCGGTGCTCGAAATTGTCGAACATGTCGAGACTTGAACAGGCCGGCGACAGCAGCACCCAGTCTCCCGCCTGCGCGTGCGCTGCGGCTTGCGCCACGGCGACCTGCATGTCCTTGACGCGTACGCTGGGCACGCGCCCGGCGAGTGCTTGTTCAATGACCGCCGCATCCTTGCCGAGCAGCACCACGACGCGTGCCTTTCCGACCAGCGCCTGCGCCAGCGGCGCGAAGTCCTGGTGCTTGCCGTCGCCGCCGGCGATCAACACCAGCGGCTGACCGACGCCGGCGACTGCGGCCAGCGTCGCGCCCACGTTGGTGCCCTTGGAATCGTCGTAATACTCGACGCCGCGTCGCGTGCCCAAGTACTGCATGCGGTGCGGGAGGCCGGGGAACTCCCGGAGCGCCGCGAGCATCGCAGGCCACGGCAGACCGGCGGCTTCGCCGAGCGCCAGGGCCGCAAGCGCGTTGGCGACATTGTGTGTGCCGCGGATACGCAGCTCGGAAACGGCCAACAGCCTTTCAGCGCCGCGTGCCAACCAGTCCTTAGCGCCGGACTTGAGCACTCCATAGTTCGCATCCCGGGGGGCGTCCAGACCGAAGCTGATTTGTTTTTGCTGCGCCTGCACCATGCGGCGCACTTGCGTATCCTCGCGGTTGATGACCGCGGTTACACAGTGCCGGAAGATGCGCGCCTTGGCGGCGGCATAGTCCGCAACGCGCGCGTAGCGGTCCATGTGATCCGGCGAGATGTTGAGCACCGTGGCCACCGCGCAGTGCAATGAATCGGTGACTTCGAGCTGAAAACTCGAAAGCTCCAGCACGTAAAGCGCGGGTTCAGTAGCGCGGATTAAATCCAGTGCAGGCGTACCCAGATTGCCGCCGACGCGCACGTCGACCCCGGCGCGCTCTGCCATCCGACCCACGAGCGTGGTTACCGTGCTCTTGCCGTTGGAGCCGGTGATGCCCACCACCGGGGCGCGCACCGTGCGCGCAAACAACTCGATGTCCCCGAACACCGGCAGGCCGCGTGCACGCGCGGTCTCAAGAAACGGCGCGTTGGCCGCCACGCCCGGCGACACCAGCACCTGCTCGGCGCCCGCCAGGGCCTGCTCGGAAAATCCGCCCACGAACACCGCCGCCTGCGGCACCAGTTCGCGCAGTTGCGACAGCGCCGGCGGCCGTGCCCGGCTGTCGGTCACCGCCACTTCGGCGCCGCGCGCCGCCAGAAAGCGCACGCAGGACAGGCCGGTACGGCCGAGCCCCACGACCAGAGTCTTGTTGTGTGCGGGCGGGATGTGCATGCGCGGCTCCCTAACGCACCTTGAGGGTGGACAGACCGATGAGCACCAGGATCACGGTCAGCACCCAGAAGCGCACGATCACACGCGGCTCCGGCCAGCCTTTGAGCTCGAAGTGATGATGCAGCGGCGCCATGCGGAAGATGCGTTTGCCGGTGAGCTTGAAGGACCCGACCTGGAGAATCACCGAGGCGGTCTCCATGACAAATACGCCGCCCATGATGAACAGCACGATCTCCTGACGCACGATCACGCCCAGCGTACCGAGCGCCGCGCCCAGGGACAGCGCGCCCACGTCGCCCATGAACACCTGCGCCGGATAGGCGTTGAACCACAGGAATCCAAGGCCCGCGCCCACGAGCGCGCCGCAGTACACCACCACTTCGCCGGCACCCGGCAGGTAGGGGATCGTGAGGTAATGCGCAAACACGAAATTGCCGGCCGCGTAGCCGAAGATTCCCAGGGCGCCGGCCACCATCACGGCCGGCATGATGGCCAGACCGTCCAACCCGTCGGTGAGATTCACCGCATTGCTCATGCCGACCACCACGAACCAGGTGATGAGGATGAAAAATCCGCCGAGGCTCACCGACACGTGCTTGAGCAGCGGCACGATGTAGGCGATCTCGGCCACATTGTGGTGACCGGCATACAAGGCCACGGCGGCGGCCAGACCCAACAACGACTGCAACAGGAATTTGAGCGCCGGCTTCAGGCCGCGCGTGTCGCGCAGCACAAGTTTCTTGTAATCGTCGGCGAATCCAATCAGGCCGAAACCCACGCTCACGCCGATCAGGATCCACACGTAACGATTGTGCAAATCCGACCACAGCAGCGTAGTGATGATGATGGTCACCAGAATCAGCGTGCCGCCCATGGTGGGCGTACCGGCTTTGGTGAGATGCGATTGCGGCCCGTCGTCACGCACCTGCTGGCCGATCTGGCGTTGGCTCAGGCTGCGGATCATGGCCGGGCCGGTGACAAACGACAGCACCAGTGCAGTGAGCACGCCGAGGATGGCGCGAAAGGTGAGATAGGAAAAGACATTGAACGCCGAGTGATAGCGGGTCAGGTATTCGGTGAGCATCAGCAGCATGGATGTCAGCCTCCGCCTGCGGCGCCCGCCAGCGCCGGTGATGCACGCAGTGCTTCGACCACGCGCTCCATGCGCATGCTGCGTGAACCCTTGATGAGTATGGTGATGCCAGAGCGCAGATTGCCGCGCAGCGCCGCAATGAGCGCCTCGCAGTCGCCAAAGTGTTCGGCGCCTGCACCGAATGACGCGCTGGCATGCCGGCTCAGGCTGCCGCAGGTCCACAGGCGCAGTACGCCAAGGCGCCGCGCCAGCGCGCCGCACTCGGCATGCAGCGTGGCCGCGCCGGCACCGAGCTCGCCCATGTCGCCCAACGCCAGCCACACCGGATCACCGAGACTCACGGCGAACTCCACCGCGGCCTTGAGTGATACGGGATTGGCGTTGTAGCTGTCGTCAATCAGGCGGCAGCCGTGCAAACCCCACAACACGATCAGGCGGCCGTGGGTTTGCGGCACCCGCGCCAATCCACTGCTGATCTCCGCGAGGCTCGCGCCGGCCGCATGTGCCGCGGCCGCTGCGGCCAATGCATTCATGACGTTGTGGCGCCCCGGCAAGGACAGGTGCACCGGGACCGCGCCGTCCGGTGCCTGCAGCGTGAACTCCCACGCACCGTCAGCCAGCTGGCGCATGGAATCGGCTGCCGGATGAAAGTCGGCTGACGCGCTCAGGCCAAAACTGCGCTGCACGTGGCGGCCGGCCATTTCGCGCCACAACGGTGCGCATTCATCATCGGCATTGATTACCGCGGTGCCGCCGGCAGGCAAACCGGCGAACAAGGCGCCTTTCTCCAGCGCCACGCCGCGCATGCTGCCCAGCGCCTCAAGATGCGCGCTCCCGGCATTGGTGACCACCGCCACGCTGGCCGCGACCAGCGACGCCAGATACGCGATCTCGCCGGGATGATTGGTGCCCATCTCGATGACCGCGGCGCGATGCTGCGCGTTCAGCTCGAGCAGCGTGAGTGGCACGCCGATGTCGTTGTTCTGGTTGCCGCGCGTGGCCAGGGTCTCGCCGCGCTGGCGCAGGATGCTGGCAATCATCTCCTTGACCGTGGTCTTGCCGTTGGAGCCGGTGACGCCCACCACGGGAATCCCGAAACCACGCCGCCAATGTGCGGCATAGGCGCCGAGCGCGCGCCGGGTATCCGCCACCACGATCTGCGCCAGTGGCGCAGCCACCGGATGTCCGACCAAAGCGCCTGCAGCACCCAGTTGTCCGGCCTGCGCCACATAGTCGCGGCCATCGAAATGTTCGCCGCGCAAGGCCACAAACAGCTCGTCCGCGGCAAGCCTGCGGGTATCGGCGCTGACGCGCAGGAAATTGCGGTCCGCGCCCAGCAGCCGGCCGGCGGTGGCCGCGGCCACATCCGAAAGCCGCCGCACGTTCATGCCGGCACCCCGCGCAACAGTTGCTGTACCGTGTCGCGATCGCTGTAATTCAGATAGCGGTCGCCGACGATCTGATACTGCTCATGTCCCTTGCCGGCCAGCAGCACCACATCGCCGGCGCGCGCGGCCTGCAGTGCCTCGGCCAGCGCACGCGCGCGATCGCGCTGCACGCGCACATGCCGGCGCTGCGTGATGCCGCCCAGGATTTCCGCGACGATGGCGTCACCGTCCTCATGACGCGGATTGTCATCGGTGACGATCACGTGATCGGCCAGCTTTTCGGCGAGCGCGCCCATCTGCGGACGCTTGCCGCGATCGCGCTCGCCGCCGCAGCCGAACACGCACCAGAGCTCTCCCGTGCAATGCGCGCGCGCCGCGGTCAGGGCCTTTTCCAGCGCGTCGGGCGTGTGCGCGTAATCCACCACCACCAGCGGCTGACCCGCGCCGCCGAAACATTCCATGCGCCCCGGAACGGTGCGCGCCTGATGCAAGGCCGCAAGCGCCTGCGCGAACGGCACGTCCTGGGACAGCAACACGCCCAAAACCGCCAGCAGATTTTGCACGTTGAAACGTCCGAGCAGGCGCGCGTTCACTTGCCCGTTGTCGCCCGCGCCGCTGACGTCGAACTGCAAACCGCTGGCGCTCAGCAACAGTTGCGTGGCCTGCAGGGTCTGGCCGCGCGGTGCGCGACGATTCTCCAGGCTGTAGCCAATGAGCGTGATGTCGGACGACAATGTAGCGGCAAGTTCCCATCCGAAGGCATCGTCCAGGTTGATGACCGCGTGGCGCAATCCCGGCATCTCGAACAGGCGGCGCTTGGCGGCGCCGTAGGCCTGCATGTCGCCGTGGTAATCCAGATGATCGCGGGTCAGATTGGTGAACACGGCGGTGTTGAAGTGCACGCCGTTCAGCCGGCCCTGATCGAGCGCATGGCTGGAGGCTTCCAGGCTCACATGGCGCACGCGCGCAGCGCGGAAACGCGCCAACCAGACCTGCATGCTCACCGCATCCGGGGTGGTGTGGCTGCCGGTTTGCAGATCGCCGTATACGCCGTAGCCCAGCGTACCCAGCAGCCCGCAGGGTTTGCCGAGCTGCGTGAGGGTTTGCGCGCTGAGCAGGCTCACCGAGGTTTTGCCGTTGGTGCCGGTAACCGCGATCACACTTTGCGCAGCCGAAGGATCGGCATAAAAACGCGCGGCGATCTGGCCGGTCTGCTGGGCCAGCGCACGCACCGCAAACGCCGGCAGCCCGTTGAGACCCGGAAGATACTGCACCGCGCCTTCGGGGTCGTAGGCCACCGCGATCGCGCCCCGGCGGCGGGCATCGGCGAGGTGTTGCAGGCCGTGGTGATCGTGGCCGCGCACCGCGAGAAACAGGAAGCCCGGCCGGATTTCGCGGCTGTCCAGCGCCACGCCCTGCAGCGGCTGATCGCGCTCCGGCGCGACCGGCGCCACATCCTGCAATACCGTTGCGAGCGTCGGGCCGGCGCGCGGGCGCGGTTGCGCCATCATGAGCTGTGGTCCAGGTTCACCACGAACGCGGTGGTGAGGTTGCCCAAGTTGTCCGGCGCGATGTCGAGCAGGCGCAATGCGCCACTCATGACGCGCGCGAACACCGGCGCGGCCACGGTGCCGGCATAATATTCGCCGCGGCTGGGCTCGCGGATCACCACCACCGTCACCAGGCGCGGATCGCTGGCGGGCGCCATGCCGCAAAACACGGATATGTAATCGGTGTCGGAATAGCCGCCGTGCTGCGCGATGTGCGCGGTGCCGGTCTTGCCGGCCACGCGGTAACCGGCCACGTCCGCCAGCCGGCCGGTGCCTTCATTCGACACCACGGTTTCCAGCATGCGCCGCAGCGTCACCATGACCGGCGCGGGAATTACCTGCTGGCCGCGCGGCGGCGCGTCCACGCGCACGAAGCTCGACGGGATCCGCACGCCGTTGTCGGCGATGATGTCGTAGGCATCGGCAAGTTGCAGCGCGGTGACCGCCACGCCGTAGCCGTAGGAAATGGTCGCCTGGCGCGCCTGCGACCAGCTGCGATACGGCGGCAACGACCCCGGCACCTCGCCGGGAAAGCCGCTGCCGCTCAGCTGTCCGAATCCGAACGCGCTGAGCGTATTCCACAGCAACTGCGGCGGCAGCGTCAAGGCGATTTTGCTGGCGCCCACGTTGCTGGATTTTTCCAGCACCGTGGTGAGATCGATGGCGCCGTAATCGCTGTCGTCGCGAATGGTGTAACCGGAGACCTTGTAGAAACCCGGCGCGGTGTTGACCACGGTATTCGGGGTGTAACGCCCCGAGAGCAACGCGGCCAGGATGCTGAACGGCTTCATGCTGGAGCCGGGCTCGAACTGATCGGTGACCGCGCGGTTGCGGTACGACGCCGGGGCGTAGTCGGCACGATTGTTAGGATTGAAAGACGGCTGGTTCGCCATGGCCAGCACTTCGCCGGTTTTGGCATCCATGACGATGATGGATCCGGAACGCGCACCCTGTTGCTGTACCGCCTGCTTGAGCGCGCGATAGGCAAGGTACTGCACGCGCAGATCCAGGCTCGATACCAGGTCCTTGCCGGGCCGCGGTGCGCGCAGGCTTTCCACGTCCTGCACCCAGTGCCCGTAGCGGTCCACGATCACGCGCTCGGCGCCGGGCGTGCCCTGCAACCAGTCGTTGTAGGCGAGTTCCAGTCCCTCTTGGCCGACATCGTCCACGTTGGTGAAGCCCAGCACCTGGGAGGCCACCTCGCCCGCCGGGTAATAGCGGCGATATTCGCGCTGGCTGTAAACACCGGGAATATCCAGCGCCGTCACGCGCTTGGCCGCATACGGGTCCAGCCCGCGCTGCAGATACACGAATTCCTTGTCACGATTCTGGCGCAGCAACGTGCGCAGGTCCGCGCTCGGCATGCCCAGGGCATGCGCCAACTGCGGCACGCGCGTCTCGGCGCCCGCCAGTTCCTGTGGATCCATCCAGATGGAATCCACGGGCGTGGACACCGCCAGCGGCTGGCCATTGCGGTCGAGAATCATGCCGCGATGCGCGGGAATCTGCACCACGCGCAGGTGCCGTTCCTTGCCCTGGGCCTGCAGGAACTGCTCGTCGAACATCTGCAGGTACACGGCGCGGCCCAGCAAGGCCGTAGCCAGCAGCAAGAACACCGCAAGCACCAGCGCGCTGCGCCAGTTCCAGGACGCTCCGGGCTCGGCGCCGCGCGTCACGGGTGCACCACCACGATCCTGGGATGGGACGGCGATTGCATGTTGAGCTTTTGGGTGGCCATCTGTTCGACGCGTGCATGCGTGGACCAGGTGCTTTGCTCGAGCAGCAGCTGGCCCCACTCGACATTCTGCTGGTCGCGCTGCTGGCGCAACTGCTGCAGTTGCGTGAACAGCATGCGGTTCTCGTGGCGCGCATCAATTACCGCCAGCGCGCTCAGCATCACGGCCGCGAGCAGCAGCGCCAGAATAGCGCGCGTGAATCTCATGCCAGACGCTCCGCTATGCGCAGCACTGCACTGCGCGCGCGCGGGTTGCGCTCGATCTCCGCGGCCTGCGGACGCGTGGCTTTGGCCACCAGCTTCAGGCTCGGACGCGTGGCCGGCGACAGCCAGGGCGCCTTGGGATCGGGCGCTGCGGCGCGTGCGTGCCCGCGCATGAAGCGTTTCACCACGCGATCTTCGAGGGAATGAAAGCTGATCACCACCAGCCGTCCGCCCGGCGCCAGCACCCTGAGACACTGATCCAGGCATGCGGCGAGTTCCTCCAGCTCGCGGTTGATGTGGATGCGCAGTGCCTGAAATGTGCGCGTGGCCGGATGCTTGCGACGCTCGCGCGTCGGGACCGCAGCGCTCACAATGTCGGCGAGCTGTTGCGTGCGGGTAATCGGCGCACGCTCGCGTACGGCGACGATGGCACGTGCAATGCGCCGGGCAAAGCGCTCCTCCCCGTAGCGCTGGATCACCGCGACAATTTCCGCCGGCGTGGCGCGCTTGAGCCAATCCGCCGCGCTCTCGCAACTTTCCGGGTCCATGCGCATGTCGAGCGGCCCATCGCGCAGGAAGCTGAAGCCGCGCTGCGCATCATCCAGCTGCGCCGAAGAAATTCCCAGGTCCAGCAGTACGCCGTTCACCTGTCCACACACACTGAGTTGCTGCGCGATGCGCTCAAGCATGGAAAACGCACCTCGATGCACCGTAACTCGCCTGTCACCGTTCCATTCCATTTGTGCCGCCGCCACCGCTTGCGGGTCGCGGTCCACCGCGATCAACCGCCCCTCCGCACCCAGGTGCTTGAGGATTTCGCGGCTGTGACCACCGCGCCCGTAGGTGGCATCCACATACACGCCATCCGCGCGCACCGCCAGACACATCACCGCTTCTTCGAGCATCACCGGCTGGTGCGTGTGCCCGGCTGCGGTGTGGTTCACAGCGCCAGCCTGGCCAGCTCCTCCGGCAGGCCCGCGGCTGCAGCGTGATCCGCCGCAAGACTGTGCTCACGACGCGCGTCCCAGGCGGATTTGTCCCACAACTCGAATTTGTTCATGAGGCCAAGCAACACGACATCGCGTTCCAGCTTGGCGAATTCGCGCAGCTCGGCGGGCAACAGCACGCGCCCGTGGCTGTCCATGGAAATTTCGGTGGCGTGTCCGACCAGCAGGCGCTGCAGCTCGCGCACTTGCGGCTGCAGGCTGGGCAAGTGCACGAGTTTGGCTTCGATTTCTTCCCAGGTGGGTAACGGGTAAATCAGCAGGTAATAGCCGCGGTCAATCGTGACCACGAGTTTGCCGTCACACACCTGCGCGAGACGCTTACGGTAGCGTGCCGGCACGGCGAGCCGGCCCTTGGCATCCAACGTCAGGCTGTTTACCCCGCGAAACACATGCCCACCCCGGAGTCCTGGAAACCCATTTCATCCCACTTTTACCCACTTCGAACACTATAGGAAGCGATTGGCATGCAGTCAAGGGTGAACTGTAAAAAAAGTGCTTGTCGGACAGGGACTTAGGCGCGAATCGTGATGGAAATTGGCAAAAATAAGTGCCTATCAATCAGTAGCTTGGAAGGCCATCCTAGAGCCGGTATCAGATTGTGGCGAATTGTGGACTGAAAGATTACGCCGCCATTGCGGTGGCAAGCATCAAGTGAGGCGCGGGAGAGCCCCGGTTCACCCCGTTTTACTCTGGATGGGAGCCTAATGCTTCAGCAGATTGTTGAGCGCGGTGTAAGTCAAATCCGTGGCCAGAGCCTGGAATCCACCGCCGGCAAGGATGTCACGGGCCAGCCGCTCTGCAAATGCCAGACTGGCGCGATGCAGGCCCGACCCGATGCTCACTCGTGCCACGCCCAGCTTTTCGAGCTCGGCAACCGCAGGCGTCGCGGGCCCGGCGAGCACGTTCAGCGGCAACTTCAGGCTCCGTACCAGAGCCGCAATGGTGGTGGCATCCGCAACTCCAGGCGCAAACAGGCAATCGGCGCCGGCCTGGGCGTACGCTTGGAGTCGCCGCAGAGTTTCGCCGAGGCGACTGTCCGGTGCTCCTACCTGATGAAGGAAAACATCGGTGCGCGCATTGATCACCAGCGGGATTCCCGCCTCATCGGCAGCCGCGCGCGCGGCACGCAAACGTGCTTGCTGATCCGCGATGTCACGCAGCGGTTGCGAGGAACCTGGAGGCAGGCCGTCTTCAAGATTGACGCCCACGGCACCGGTCGCCAGCAGTTGGCGCATCACGGCCTGCAGAGCCGCCGGTGTTTCCGCATAACCCGCTTCAAGATCGGCGCTCACCGGGATTTGCACCGCCGCGGCCATGCGCTGTGTCGCCGCAAGCACCTGCGCAAGCGGCGCCGCCTGACCATCGGCAAAGCCCAGCGCATTCGCGACACCGGCACTGGTGGTGGCGACGGCACGCGCACCGGCACGCGCGAACAGCGCAGCGCTGGCCGCATCCCAGGCATTGGGCAACACCAGTATCGGCGGCGTCCGATGCAGGCTGCGCAATAACTCGGCCCTGCGCTTCTGCGTTGAATCGTTCTGCATGGTGTCCTCCGGCTTCGACGAGACGGCACCCTGACCCTCCCTGGTCAGCGGTGCTGCTGTGGCAATTGAAAAATAAGGAGCCGGCCTGTAAGCCGGGTTCTGTCGTGGACAGCCATTCATCTGGGACACGCGTCGCCGCGCGCCTCTAGCGGCCTACCCGGAAGCCGTGCGGACCGCACGCGCAGGTTGCCCCGCTGCTTCCCTATTTGGCCTTGCTCCGGATGGGGTTTTCCGTGCCGCGAACGGTTGCCCGTCGCGCGGTGCGCTCTTACCGCACCTTTTCACCCTTGCCTGTGCCTTGCGGCCATCGGCGGTGTGTTTTCTGTGGCACTGTCCGTGGGCTCGCGCCCCCCAGGCGTTACCTGGCATCC